>CAIVQX010000049.1 GCA_903908165.1 uncultured Methylococcaceae bacterium
TGAACACTGAACTCTGCAACAATGTCCTCCGTTGCCTCCCAAATAGCTCGTTCAGGCGTTAATCCACAATTGATGATAGCTTCACAGGCTACTTTAATCAAAGCAGGATCAGTAGTTATGACGGAAGTAGCCTGCATAATCTCTCTCGCGGATCCTTCCAGTCGTGCACTCTGCAATTTAAACCAGTCAGCAACTTGAGCGACTGCAAGCATTAGATGCTGAACAGCGGCCTTCCTGTCACTCAGTTCCAATACTACTTGAACGTCCGGCTCCGAAATGGGATGAAGCAATTGTAATACAGGACCCACAACTCTACCAGGGCTTACACCAATAACACCCGTAGTGGGATTATAGGATTTTAAGCTTGGCAACGGCGACTCATCGTGCTCACCGAATCCGTCATTAACAAGATTAATAATTAAATCGACTGCCTTCTTTGCATCCGGACCAGCTGCTTGAATATAGAGTGTTTGTCCACATTTTGCAGCCAATCCAAGCAAAGCCGTTGGACTGTTGGCTGGCACAGCTTTCGAAAAATCAGATGCAATTTGCACCTGTGCATGACAGTCAGCAATGGCACCAACAATCATAGCGGCGGGGCGTGCATGAAGTCCGATAGCGTTAACTAGGATAGCTTGACTTGATATTTCGGGCTTAAGTGAAGTTTTACTATCGCTACTTTGTTCATTAATAATGATTTCCGAAGTAGCACTAAGTTGTGATACTTTAGCCAAAAGCGCATTGGCCGCCTCATACTCAACCTCGTCAAGAGAGCCCCCTCCAACAGCGCGAACGACAGCAGCAAGCAAACCCTCAACAAAAGGTCCTTTTGATAATCTGACATCTAGCGCTTTGTCATCAATAAATTCCAGCGCCATTTCTGAACTCATAATGGCTGAACCCAAATCCATAATCACAAGTACACCCTTCGAACTTGAGACCTTTTTTATCGCATCAACTATCCGAAGGGCATCAGTACCAATCACATCATCCACTGCCCCAGCAGCTATCTCGATGCGAGGTGATTGTCCAACCGTCATTGCCAAAGCCAAGTTCACAGCGGCTTCTGCCAAAGCAGAACTATGTGAGACAACAACAATACCAACCATCATTTATTCGCCAGAAAATACTTCAGCGAAGGCTTCAAATAATAGCGCAGTGGAAGCAGAACCCGGATCAATATGACCAATACTACGCTCACCCAAATAACTAGCTCTTCCTTTGCGTGCTATAAGCGACGCAGTTGCATCACGACCGACTGCAGCTGCCGTTTGAGCAGCGAGTGCCGCATCAGAAAGACTATGGCAACTATTTAGACTTATAGCAAAAGCATGCAGTGCAGGTGCCAACGCATCAAATAGGGTTTTATCATTAGCCAAAGGCTTGCCTCTAGCCACAACACCTTCCATACCTGCGTTCAACGCCATTAATAGTTGGGCGCCATTCAGTTCAGATACTGCCCCAGATGTAACCCCCATTCGAAGAAAAAATGTGCCATAGAGTGGTCCACTCGCACCACCGACCGTGCTCACTAAAGTCATACCTACGACCTTAAAAAGATCACCAATAGTGCTTGGCGGTGCAGCGGTAATAGCATTCATGACTGCCGTCATGCCTCTGACCATATTAGTCCCATGGTCGGCATCACCTATTGCTGCATCTAAATCCGTGAGATAATTACACTGTGCAGATACCAGTTCGGAAAACTTATTAAGCCAAGCAACCAACTGATTAAGGCTTATTGTTTTTGACGTCATTATTTTAAATTCCCCAGCGAAGCCCAAGCGTCTTGACGGGGGCATCCCACAGTTTTATCATTTGATCATCAACACTTAAAAGCGTTACTGAACAACCCGCCATGTCGAGTGCCGTTATATAATTACCTATCAAATTTCTAGCCACATTAATCCCAGATCTCTTTAGAATCTTTGCTACTTCGCCATACATAAGGTAAAGCTCAATCAAAGGGCTAGCCCCCATGCCATTCAACATCACTATAACGGGACGACTTGTGAAGTTAAAATCCGCTAAAATTGGCTCAACCAACTGCTCGGCAATTTCTCTGGCAGTACCTAAAGGTAACCGATGACGACCAGGCTCCCCATGAATACCAATGCCGATTTCCATTTCATTATCGGGTAGATCAAATGTTGGTTTACCGACGGCAGGAACTGTACAACTGGTCAGTGCAATACCCATTGAGCGGCCATTATTGTTAATATCACGAGCAAGAGTGGATAATGTAGACAGATCTTGTCCCTCTTCAGCAGCCGCGCCAACAATTTTTTCCAATAATACCGTTACTCCAACACCTCTTCGGCCTGCTGTATAAAGCGAGTCTTGCACAGCCACATCGTCATTAGTTACTACAGATAATACGTTTATTCCAGTTTCAGAAGTGGCTAACTCAGCCGCCATTTCAAAGTTCATGATGTCACCGGTATAATTTTTTACGATATAAAGCACGCCGGCAGCAGTATCAACCTGCTTTGTCGCCGCAAGCATTTGATCTGGTGTTGGTGAGGTAAAAACTTCTCCAGCACAAGCAGCATCTAACATGCCCAGCCCGACATAACCGCCATGAAGTGGCTCATGCCCGGATCCGCCACCCGATATTAAGGCTACTTTTCCTTTCTGCTTGGGTTCTGCACGATAAATAATACGATTTTTGTGATCAATCTGTAACTCGGTTGTTGCCTCGGCAAGACCAAGTAGCGCATCAGCGACAAGGTTATCAGGCGCGTTGATAAGCTTCTTCATTAAAAATTACTCCTGTAAATCACATCGGTTTAACTCAATAGGATAATCAACTTGTTGCGGCTGGATTTAAGGTAAACATACCCACTGTAGTGTCCTTGCAAAGTCACGTCTTGTCCTCAAAATACTTATCAAGTATCCCATTACAAATAAGTTCTGGCAATTGCTTTTACTGCCAAACCTGTTTACAAATCTTCAGGCATAAAAAAGCCTTACACAACTTGCAAGGCTTGATAATAAATTGAAATTACTCAGTTAAGGCCTTTTCCACTGCCTTCTGAAAGACTTGCTCGTCAGGACTAATTCCTGTCCAAGCTTCAAAAATCTGCATTGCCAGCTGCACCAACATATCCACGCCGTCTACCACAGAACAACCCTGCTCTCTTGCTGTTTCAAGAAAGGGCGTGATTCTCGGATTAGTAATAACATCAACAACGGTAGCATCAATAGGCACCGTATTCCAATCAATAGGAACAGCTTCCAACTCTGGTAATGCGCCAAGATGGGTAGCGTTAAGGACAATTTGTGTCCCCTCAGGCAAGGCAATATCTCCTGCCCATAAAATCCATTCAGTGGGAACTCCCGTTGCCTGTTGAACAAGCTTAGCCACCTCAACACCTTGAGACTGTCGCCTAGTGATTACAGTTAAATGTGCAGCCCCAGCTCGCGCAATTTCTACAGCCATAGCTCGCCCTGCACCACCTGCACCCAACATAACTATTCGTTTTCCAGCAATTGAAGTCACTTTTTCAATTGCCTTTACGACACCTTTACCGTCATTATTATGACCTATCATCCGACCTTCTTCAAAAGTCACATAATTAGCCGCTCCCATCACGCGCACGTCTTCATCAAACCCATCAAGATTTTCAATAACGTCTATTTTGTAGGGAACAGTAATACAAAATCCGGCAAAACCCATAGCCTTGGCACCAGCAATTGCAACAGGAATTTCAACTGAAGACGTGATATCCATTTTCCAAAACTGCCAATTAAGGCCATAGTGCGCGTAAACTGCATCAAACATTCGATCAATTGGATTCTCAGCAACAGGATGACCAAACATTCCTGTCATTTGTTTCTGAGGTGCAATAAAATTACTTGGCATTGTTATTACCTATTATCTAGCAGAGAGTTCAATTATCGTACGTATTAAGCACAATCCAAAGCTGTAAAGCCATGAGGTTTATCATAATACAAATCCGGTCTATAACTTCATTTTAGATTCGGTATCATTGTCCAATTCACTATTAAAGATGTGATAACGATTTTTACCGCTTAACTTGGCCTTATACATGGCTTGATCGGCTTGGTGTATAAGTGTATCGGCGTCCACATCTTTTAATTGCGGACAGAAGGTTATTCCCATGCTAGCAGAAACTTGTAACGACATTTTTTTATAAGGCATAGATTTAGCTGCTGCAAAAAGTAAGCGATTAAATAAAAGCTTGCTACTTTCAAGATCTTCAACATCAACCAGTAAAGCTATAAATTCATCACCGCCTATCCGGGCGATGGTATCCACCTCGCGCAATGACTGTCTCATATTATCGGCGACAGTAATTAACAACTGATCGCCAACTAAATGTCCATAAGTATCATTAATAGCCTTAAAGCCATCAAGATCAATAAAAACCACAGCAAGTTGCTGTCCAGTTCGACGACTCTTTATGATAGCTTGTCGTAAACGATCAGCCAAAAGCGTCCGATTTGGCAGATTGGTCAACGTATCAAAATGCGCACTACGCTCTAATTTCTGCTCATGCTCCTTAAACAAACTAATATCAGACATAAGCGCCACATACTGATGAACATGACCTGACTCATCAATTATTGCATTAATATTTTCAATAACGGCATGGACTTCACCATTTTTACGGCGATTCCAAATTTCACCATACCAATGGCCTTTAGTCTTTAAGTCGAGCCACAAAGTTTCATAAAAGGCTTTTTCATGACGGCCGGAGCAAAGTATGCTGGGATTTTTGCCAACAACCTCATCTCGACTGTAACCGGTTATCTCAGAAAAAGCGTTATTTACTTCAATAATTGCACCATCATGATCAGTGATCAGAATACCCTCTCGAGCATGGGTAAATACATTAGCCGCCAACTGGAGTTTTTGTTCGGCCGCCTTACGCTCGGTAATGTCATGCAGGAAAATAACTATCCGTCCATCTTCAATGGGCTGGTACTGAACGCTAACATCAACCGCAAAAATATTCCCACTTTTATTTCGATGTTGAGCCTCAAAACGAACATCACCCTTTGCTACTATGTTCTCTATTTGGTGCGTCATCTCATTACTTGCACCCAGAATACCCAAATCGACAATTTCCATGGCTAGCAGTTCCCGTTCACTATAACCACTTATCCGACAATAGGTTTCATTAACTTCCAACAGTCGTCCCTTCATATCCATCAACAAAAAACCATCCATTACCGTATGCAAAATACTTTGATGTATGGTCTGATGCTTCAATAAAGCTCTACTAAGCTCAAGTTGTTGTTGAGATAAGACAAACTGCTGTTGCCGCCATAAAAGCAAAATTAACAATGTGATACCACAGACTAAAATAATACTTACCAGCAGGATGCTTAACCACATTCGCTCATGCAAGGGTTTAAAAATCTCTTCATTTTCGACACGGGCAGCTAGGTACCAAGGTGAGTCTGGTATCGCACTGACAGCCGCAATTGCAGCTTTGTTCCGATAATTTACACCATCAACAATGCCACGTTTTCCCAACACAGTTTTAACAGCGATTTGTTCAGCGTTGCCAGTCAGTGGTACATGGAGGGTAAGAGGAGGATTTGCTTGAAATCGAAGCTCGTTCAAAAAAACAACTTCGTTTTCATCGCGACGAAAAAGTAAGGTTTCGGCCGTCTCGCTTATTGTCGGCCAGCGCTTGATACGGGAATACAGATTCTTCGTCGGATCAATACGCAAAACAACCACCCCCAGAGGGTGTTTACCATTTTGTTTATCAAAAATAGGTACTATAACTGCCAGATAAACTTTCTGGTTGTACTCATCCCGATAAACATCTTGAAAAAAAGTTTGGCGCGACTGTAGTGAGTCAAAAGCACTTCTTTTAAGAACGGATGATATCCGCTCTGCCTCAGGTATTGACGCTATTATATTGCCTTGCGTATCAAGCAGAAGCGCTTGATCATAGTTATAATAGTCCAAATAATTGCCAAGCCAGTTTTGAATATTCTGTTTTGCAAGAACACTGTCCGGAGTTTCTATTAGTTGGCGCACGGCGGCAACTAATGGCAAACTCTCGGCTATAGCCGCATCAGCCATCCGCTCTTTTCGCCACTGAATCAACTCGTCCGACTTTAGTTCAGCCACTGCGAGTAATTGTAACTCCACGCCACGTCGAAACTGTACTTCATTTTCACGGTAATAGTAGTTAAACACTATTCCCGTGAAAATTACGAAAATAAAAAAACTAACAATATAGGGGCTTACACTCACCGTATTTAAATTTAGCCCAATTAGTACCCAATTCTTGGAACGAACAGCCAGTAAAAGTAGAGCCACCCCAATCATAAACAAAACAATACAGGAATTTAAAGCGGGATGAGGCAATGTTTCATTAATAGACGATGGTAAGGTAAAAGGATAAAAAAGTAACAGTGATATGCCCGTTAAGGTAATTAATCCGCTAAATATCCAAATGATGCAACGTTGACAAAGTTTACTTCCCTCTGCTCTTGGCCAGACTGTAACTAAAAGAACCACGAAAGCTAAAATGAAACAAAAGGCCGAAATGATTGTCATATGCCCTAATGGGACACCACCGAACATACCGTCAATAGAAATACCGAGATGTTCGAATGACTTGTAGATACCAAAAAATCGCAAGGTAAAGACAAGTGAGGCTAACATCAAACCTACGCTACTTATGAAAACAGTAAGCAAATAAATGATGCGCCGAGAATAAAGGCGAACATAAAAAATGAGGTTAATACCGAATAACATTGAGAGCAGTCCCGTCATCGGTGACATCGGCTGAGTAAGTTCTTTCCAACTAATAAAAGCGGGAACTTCTAAAACCCAGCCAAACAAATCCAATAGCCCGACAACAGCCACAAACAAAGCAATAATTTGCAATACAATGGTCATTATGCGTTCGTAACGATTTTTTCTATGACTGCCATTTCAGCATTTTTCCAAAAAAAGAGTACTACATCATTTAAAATAAATGCCCTGATTTATCTATCTCTCATAATAAATACAGCAATGAGATCTTAAATACAATGCGTATAAATACCTAAAAATAACTAGCCAAAATTGGTTTAACAATGATTCGAGACCAAGCTTTTCAATGGACCACATTAAGAAAACTCTACTTTCACACAACCCCACTTTTAGGTGTAAATTAAAATGCTTGTCGTTATTTTGAATTAAAGAAGTATCCAAATTGTAAGCACAATAAACTTAAACTGCTTATAACTGTCTTCAAGTTTAGTCTATAAGATTACATGATAGGCAATAAAGCTAAGAAAAAAGTACGTTGGAAGATAGTTGATTTTGAAAAATAGACGATAATCTCTAACACTAAAAAACCTTCACATGCTTGTAAGCATAAAAAAGCCCACATAAAGTGGGCTTCGCCTGGTTATTATTTTTATTTTAGGTTAGACGACTACAGGGCTGAGTTTCCGTAGTTTTAATTTTTCGCGATTTATTATTGTTATTTTTCCAGCACAACACCGCTCGCATTCCTCCTCAGTTTCATCGTCGAAATACAAAAGCACCCACCAACTAAAGTAACCTCGAGAATGAGATTAAATGATATAGCAAAGAAAATAGATTGTCTATAAAAAATGCGACATTTTGTCGCACCCTGCACTGATAACCCAAAAAGACTGATGATTTAATAAAATAACATTCAAGAATAATTACAAATATTCACTAAAACATCTAGTAATTGATTAAATGCCTCTATTTTGGAGTGCCGTCAAATTGCCATCTCAGTAAAAATTACATTTGAATTATCCACGAAGACAATTAAATCAATAAAACCTATTTTTAGTTTGGTGCATCATAAAAAATATGATATGAAGGTAACCGTCACAACACTAGATTGTGATATAAATTAATAATTATAAAAGAGGAGGTTGCTATGGAGTTAGTTACTACAACGGCTGGATACGAAATGTTGCTGCGATGGGGGCACTTACTAGCTGGCATTACTTGGATTGGTTTACTGTACTATTTTAATCTTGTACAAGGTGAGTTTTTTAAAGAAGCCGAAGCTGCTACAAAATCAGACGCTATTCAAAAACTGGTGCCTAGAGCATTATGTTGGTTTCGCTGGGGAGCAGTAGTTACGCTGGTAACTGGACTGGGAATACTTGGCATCAGGGGTGGTGGTGGCTCAATCGATATTTATGTTGGCTCTTTGCTAGGTATTGTTATGTTTACCAATGTTTGGTTAATTATATGGCCAAATCAAAAGATAGTCATTGCCTCTGCTACTCAATTAGCTAATGGCGGTGAAGCGTTACCTGAAGCACCCGAGGCGTTAGCAACAGCAGGATTGGCATCAAGAACCAATGCCTTATTTTCAGTACCTATGTTATATTTCATGGGCGCTTCATCTCATTTTCCACACAGCTTTAATATTTTTGCTTTCCTTGTCGCTACCTTACTTATTCTCGCTTTGGAATATAACGGCGCCTATCCGGTACTGAAAAATATTAACCTGTTGAAGAAATTACCGGCAGGTGGAAAAATGGCACCTTATGCCAGTATTAAAGGTCTTATTCACTGTGGGTTAGGGTTAACAATCGTTTTGTTTTCAATCGTTCACTTTATTAAGTAACAAGTATTTTTGACGATGGCTATTGAAGCTTTGACAAGCTCAATAGAGAAATAAGCTACAAGATAATAGCCGTATCAGGCGGCTATTATTCTTCATGTTAAGTGTTATATAATTACAACTACTATCACATAGACTCTTTATTTGGCTTAAAGGCCATCGCTGCTTGAACAGCCATTTTCCAGCCATCATATAAGTGTTTTATTTTTTGTTCACTTTGTAGAGGTTTAAATGATCTATCGACTAACCATTGCTCGGCTATTTCTTCCTTGTTCTTCCAAAATCCTACTGCAAGTCCTGCAAGATAGGCTACGCCTAGAGCAGTCGTTTCACTGATGACAGGCCTATCAACAGTTACCTCCAAAATATCACTTTGAAACTGCATCAAAAAATTATTTTTTACTGCACCACCATCGACTCTCAAACTTTTCAGTTTAATTCCCGCATCTTCTTCCATAATGGTTAATACGTCTTTTACCTGATAAGCAATCGCTTTCAATGTTGCCCGAATAAAATGTTCCTTTTGGGTTCCTCGGGTTATCCCAAACACTGCGCCTCTCACTTCACTGTCCCAATATGGCGCTCCCAAACCAACAAATGAAGGCACCACATAAACACCATCAGCAGATGCAACATTGGTCGCATAACTTTCGCTTTCATGCGCTTCTTTAAAAAATTGTAACCCGTCACGTAACCACTGTACTGCTGATCCAGCAACAAAAATACTACCTTCTAACGCATATTCTATTTTTCCATTGATACCCCATGCAATGGTAGTGAGCAAACCTTTATCAGACTTTACTGCCTTTGAACCTGTATTCATCAATAGAAAACATCCAGTTCCATAGGTGTTTTTCGCCATACCTTCAGTGAAACAAGCCTGACCAAATAATGCCGCTTGCTGATCTCCGGCAACTCCGGCTATTGGTATCTTAAAACCATTAAATACAGTTGTATCTGTATAACCATAAATTTCAGAGGATGATCTCACTTGGGGTAGCATCACTCTCGGTATATCGAGCGCACTTAATAACTCATCATCCCAGCACAAATCATGTATGTTATACATCATTGTTCTTGAAGCATTACTATAATCAGTAGCATGCACTTTTCCATTACTTAGCTTCCAAAGTATCCATGTATCAATAGTGCCGAACAATAGCTCACCTTTAATAGCTCTCTTTCTTGCTCCATCGATATTATTTAACAGCCAAGTAAGTTTAGTGCCCGAAAAATAAGCATCAATGAGTAATCCTGTTTTACTACGTATTGCTTTTTCAAACCCCCTACTCTTAAGATCTTCACATAGCTCAACAGTTTGGCGAGATTGCCAAACAATGGCATTGTAAATGGGTTGACCATCACTTTTATCCCAGACAACCGTGGTTTCACGTTGATTGGTAACGCCAATGGCTACAATTTGATCTGCTGAGAATTTAGCTAATGTCTCGCTAATGACTGCCTCTACTGAACGCCAAATCTCTATCGAATCCTGTTCAACCCAACCTGGAAAGGGAAAATATTGCGTAAATTCTTTCTGAGAAATATGGACTACTGCACCCGCCTGATTAAAAAGGATAGCTCTTGTGCTAGTCGTCCCCTGATCAATCGAAAGAATGTATTGTGGTTTCATAGGATAGTTGAAAATACTGTTTGATTGAGTGCTAAACAAATCTTAACAAAATCAATTCAACAACACCGATAAATTTCAGACAATAAAACCTAAGCAAACAGGTAAGCTTTGCTGTATTTTGCCTAACGGACTTGAAAAATGAATGGGCATGAAGAAGAACGCATAAGACAGATTAGCGAAAGAAGATTGATGTCTTCAAAGATGGCGCGCCCGGAGAGATTCGAACTCCCGACCGATCGGTTCGAAGCCGATTACTCTATCCAGCTGAGCTACGAGCGCTTAATTTTATTTGTTTCATGTATCGAATTGAGGCTATTACAATCTATACATTTAATATCAGACGGGTAATCATACCAGTTTTTAATTTAAAAAATATAATTAATTTCTTAGGTTAAGCGCTTGAATAGTAATCCCAAAAAGTTCCATTTACTGAACATTAACAAGATATTATTCAGCAACTTGACTAACTTTACGCATTTTTCTAAAAAAAAATCAATGACATCCCTTCAAAACTCCACAAAGGCGTTCAAAATACTTGAGCATTTTATCTTTAAGTAACTCTCGACCTACTAAATGTTTAACATCGCTAGCTAATCCAGCAACTTGATCGGTATAACTACGCACTTGCTGAAAGACCACCGTACCTTCTCGATAAGCCAAGCAACCGGTTACCCATTGACTGGCATTGTAAGCGTGTGAAGCATAAAGCTCACGAGTCAGAATTAAAGCTCCACCATTCCAATCCATATCGACACGATGCCTTAAAATAGTTGTCAATCGGTTCTCGACATTTTTTTCCACCCAAGGGAATGTCTCTTTTACATCAGATGGAAAAGTCTTTGGGTAATCCAACCATGCATTAAACAAAGCCGGGAAGTAACGCGAGAGCATGGCACTTGCATTTGCCGCTTGCCTCAATTCAATAGAAGGTTTTGAGTCAAGACCATCTTCCCGCCTGTAAGGTGCAATAGCAGCTATTCCTTCTCGCCTATAAGCTTGAAAACGCTGGAACAAAATCTCCCGATAGTGCCGAACAACGGCATCAATGAGGGACTTATGAGAATTGTGTTTGAGTGTCTTCTTAAGTGCTTTAAGGCTGGCTAACTCATACAGAGATAAATTGAAATCATCACCTGGCTCGGCATTCAACAAAGCCAACGCTTCTTCATCCGAAAGAGAGATAGTTTTCAACGAATCTGCACCACTGTGCGGTGTCAGCAATCCGTGCGCAGTGACATTAACTTCTAATAAGTCAATTTCTTCCAGTCGCAAATGTTCGGCCACCTCAGCTAAAGGAATAGGCAAATACCGAACGACAGCCACACCAAGCTCGTCTTCGCTCACTTCGCTTAAGTCATAAGTAATCGGCTGACCTTGCGCTAGTTCAGCGATTTGAACCTTATCCATCCCCAATACGCTCAACACTTCTTCAACCACTGGTTGTTCAGCAAAAGCAGAAAATCCTAGCAACATAAAACTAGTAAATAACAACCCAACCATATGCTTCCATTTCCATACCATCAGCAATCTATCCCCACCTCAAACAATTACAACGAGATAACAAAAAAACACATCAGTGATAAATAGTAATTGTTATTTCTGACTTTATTATTAATCTGGCTTTATGAAATTATTGCTTTAGCTCAATGCCCGCTAGATCAAATGATTAATAGCCGAGTTGGCATTACATTGAGCAATGACTTCTGCTAACTGTGCTTCATTCAATTTATGGTTAATTGCTGCCATACCATTGAAGTCAAACACTTGATAATCTTTTTTCGCAAAGGTAACAATTTTGCATTTCTTGAAGGGCTGATTTTCGAATGGCAATTTTGTAGCATTCGGACTTAATGATGGGATACCTTCTAAACTGGGTGCATAAATCATAAATTCACCCTTCATTGCAAGCACAGCACGATATTGATTTGCACCCGTCAAATACAAGCATCCTATTTCAACTTCTTTTTCTTTTAATTTCATCTTGTTAGACTCCTTGCACTTAACTTATCATCTATAAACTAATGCACTTAATATACACCGGAATTTCTACCAAAATTTAATTTTCAGTTTTTTGAAGTAACAAAAAACAACCAACCCAGTATTTAAGAATGGCGGGGGAGATAATCGCCGTTGTTTTTCTTGCAGGCATAAAAAAGCCCTCATAAAGAGGGCTTCGTCCTGTTACTTTTTTTATTATACGGACGACTGTAAGAGTTATTACAGCTTCATTTTTTTAGCGTTATTTTTATTTTTGTATCAGTTAAAAACTGACCGCAATTCCTTCTCATGCTCACCTACAGAAAACTCAGACTACCTGTCTTTTGAGTCCTCTTTGTAAGTGGAGCAAATTATATAGAAAAAACCCCTCCTGTCTATAAAAAAGTGCGACAAAATGTCGCAGAAAATCACTTTAAATTACAATCATATTAATTTTCAGTAGGTTATCAATTTTATGAGTTATACGCTTTTCACCATCGAGCGCCTAGAATTGAAAAGGCACCAAAAAAACCTCTTCCGCATGCTGCAGAACAGCGTTAATTTATTGTGAGCAACATCAAAGATAAGGAATTTTAAGAAAACTATTTAATTACACAATACGCATCATTAATTTTCACGATAGAAAGTCATTATCTTCCCATAAAAAATACGTATTGCTTAGGTGACTTTAACAGTAATATGGCGTATAATTTAAAAATAGAAAATACTGCAGATTGGGTAAACACACTTTCTTTGTTTATTCATTTTTTACAATCCACTGACATGATATTAAAAAATGAGTCTTCCTCCCCCGAGCATGTTTACCGACATTAAATCTCGTTGCCAGTCCATTTCTGCGCACTTAATTCTTAGTCTACTATTTTTTGGATTAAGACTTGGTGTTACTGAAATACTAGCTATTCAATCTTTTAAAGATAAGCAGCATGAAGAACTTATCCGCGCCGAAGACATTGCATCTAAAATTCAATCAACATTAGAAGCAAGATTAAATTCATATCAGCTCTACGGTTTGCATGCTTACCTGGTGTAGACTAATATTGGTAGAAAATATGTACGATTGAAGTATAATTGTGAATAAAAGGTGCAGTTTATTTATTATTGAAAGTAGTCCTTGTTTTCGACGAAAAAGAGTATCTTAAATTCAAGAAGAAGATTAAGGTATAATTTGCTTCAATTACTGCCATTTTAAAATCGTCAGTTTTTCATGCCAGTAGGTTTCTAACGGCTTATCTGCAGCCTCTTAATTCTCCCCCACGGTCAGCTCATGCAAGCACTCAGCCAACTTTTTAGCCTTAAAGACCTTATTCCTCATGGCTATTGTTTAGCGTGGAGCCCTCTATTGCTATGGCTCTCTGTTATTTCAGACGGATTAATTACGCTGTCTTATTATTTTATTCCGTTGGCGATGATTTATTTTTTGCGTCAGCGGAAAACGCTCCCTTACCCTGGGTTGCTTGTATTATTTGCTGCTTTTATTGTTGCCTGTGGCACAACCCATTTACTGTCTGCTATCACCATCTGGATACCCTTATATTGGCTAGATGTTGTGTTTAAAGTCATCACAGCATTGTTGTCGGTAGCGACCGCCATAGCTATCTTACGGATGCTCCCCAATGCTTTAAAAATCCCGACTATTTCAGAATATCAATCGGAAATACAAGCCCGATTGGATGTCGAAGCGGCGTTATGGAACAGTGAAAAAAAGTTTAACTTCATTCTTGATAACATCCCTGCGCAAGTTTTTATTAAAGACCTTGATTTTAAATATCAATATGTCAACCATGCCGTCCTTGACTATTTTGCGGCAGATAAAGACAAGATAATTGGCAGCACGAATGAGCGCTTTTTAGATGAATCGACACGATTAGTTTTAGAACAAAACGATCGTGAAACGCTAAAAACTCGACAGGCTAAGGGTATAGAAATTGTTGATACTAAAAATGAGCGCACTTTTTTAACGTATAAGCATCCACTTATCAATGAAAATGGCCTTATTTATGGATTGTGTGGCATATGGCTGGACATCACCGAGCGCAAGCAAGCAGAAACCCAATTAAATTTTAATGATATTGCTTTAAATGCCATTAATCAAACTGTGATTATCACCGATAAAGCCCAAAACGTTATCTGGGTGAATAAAGCTTTTGAAGACCTAACGGGGTACAATCAGGCAGAGGTGTTGGGGAAAAATTGTCGTATTTTACAAGGCCCACTCAGTGACCCAGAGACTATAAAAGTTATGCGCATTGCCCTAAAAAATAAGCAATTGTTTCATGATCAAATACTTAATTATCGAAAAGATGGGTCGCCTTTTTGGAAAGAGTTAACCATTTTTCCTATCTTCAATGCGCAAGGTGAGTTAACGAATTACATCAGTATCAGTCGAGATTTGAAAGAACAAAAACAAGCTGAGTTGGCTTTACTCAAAGGGCGGGAACAAGCAGAACAAGCCAATCTAGCTAAATCTCAATTTCTAGCTATGGTGAGTCATGAAATACGTACGCCGCTGAATGTTATCTTAGGCATGCAAGAATTATTGCTGACTACACGACTGGAGCAACAACAATCAGATTATGTAAAAACAGCTACAGAAGCCGGTGTGCTATTACTCGATCTAATTAATGACATCTTGGACTTAACCAAAGTAGAGTCGGGGAAGTTAGAACTGGAACTGGTAGCGTTTGATACGGCTGCCTTAGTTGAAGTGTGCATGAAATTAATGTCGATCAAAGCTGCAGAAAAAGGTTTGGTACTTCATACCGTGATCGAACCGGACGTCAATACCTGGATTAACGGCGATCCCTTGCGCTTTCGCCAAGTGCTTCTGAATTTACTCAGTAACGCCATTAAGTTTACCGAAAACGGCAGTATCACCGTCAAACTGTCCACACAACCCGCTACAGATAATGACCAAGCCTTATTGCTGGAAGTGATTGATACCGGCATAGGTATCGCCACCGACGTTCAACCCAAATTATTTGAAGTCTTTACCCAAGCAGACCCATCAGATACCCGAAAATACGGTGGCAGTGGTTTAGGCTTGGCCATTTCTAAACGTTTAGTTGAGTTATGGGGTGGCAAGATTGGAATAGATAGCACCCCCGCTGTCGGTACTCGCTTTTGGTTTACTGTTGGTACAGAGGCCAAGCCTATGCCTATGCCTATGCCTATGCCTATGCCTATGCCTATGCCGACGGCTAACCTTTCGGCCAACATATTACTGGTTGAAGACAGTCTGCTTAACCAAGCTGTTATGGTTGCCATGTTACGCAGTGCTGGTCATCAGGTCGATCTGGCTGATTGTGGTACTAAAGGCATTGAGGCAGCATCCGAGAAAGACTACGACATCATTTTAATGGATATCTCCATGCCCGACATGAGTGGCATGGAAGCAACCGCCATTATTCGTCAACTTGGTGGAACTGCCACCACAGTACCTATTATTGCCATCACCGCCCATGCACTAGCCGGTTATGAGGCCATGTGTCTAGCCGCTGGTATGAACGGCTATGCCACCAAGCCGATCAGTCAAAAAGATTTATTGGCACTTGTGACTAAGTGGTGTGTTACCACAGCACCACAACCTATTTCAGATAGCTTGCCCGATAACAGTCCAGATGATGATCACTCAGTTAATATAGATGAAACCCGATTGGATGAATTAAATGCCACACTGGGTCAGGCGCATATCAAAGAACTCCTGCAGATTTACCTGACAGAATTAAATACCCGTTCTGAAACCATCAAACAAGCCATCATCAACCCAGACTTAACCGTACTCAGCCGGGAAGGTCATAGCATCAAAAGCAGTTCAGCCACCTTCGGTGTCACCTCGCTACAAGCATTAGGCAAAGAACTGGAAGCCTGTGGTTATAACAATGACCTACCCCAAGCCTTAATAATCGCAGAAAAATTATTAAGCTGTGCAGCAGCGACCATTAAAGTATTAAGTTTACGATTATAGCCCCAGGGTGCATGACGCTCCGCTTATGCACCCAAACTAAGGCCGAATTCTCAACCGGAAGTGTTTTATCTATCAATATTTTCCAAATAATTACGCTTTAAAACCCGATTGATATCAACTTCAATCAAACCAAATGCAATTATCCACACTATCGCATCGTAAACATCCAACCATGCTGATTGCCAAGCCCAAGCAATAACAACCCCAATTAATCCAATAAAAACTATCACCGTTGCCCACCAATAACTCAAACGGTAGTTAGCTACTTTATCAGGTAAGCGCACTTCCAACTCAAGCAAAGCAATTAAGGCAAGCCAGAATAAAAAATTAATGACCTCGAGCCATTCATGGCCATGCACATAAACAAAAAACACCAATGCAATCACCATAATCAAAAAAGTGCGTATCCGGTGCAGTTTTTTCTCAGCCATCAAGCCGGAAAAATTAGCATCAAGTTCATATAACACCAGTAATATCAACCATGTCAGAGAATCCAACGCACCAATGAAGTTATTGACTACCGCATAAATAACAACATTAATTGCAATGAGTCCGACAACGATCAATTTGAACTTAGACACTGACAATTAATCGCTATTTAATTTTTGGAATTGAGCTGCCCACATGCGGCTAGCACATCATCGCCTTTAGCAGTTCTTATTAAAGTCGGGATTTTAAAAGTATCTAAAACTTCTTTAAACTTTTCAATGGTATCCACATCTGGAGATTGGTAATCTGAATCAGGAAATGCATTAAAAGGAATTAAATTAATATAAGCACTTTTACCAGCCAATATTGTCCCCAATTTTTTAGCGTCATCGAGTGCATCATTAAAATCTTTAATCAAAATATATTCATAAGTAATAAATTGCTTTTTACGTAAAGGAATCTCATCAATAGTTGCCAGCACTTCATCTAGCGGATATTTTTTATTAATCGGAATAAGTTCATTTCTTTTTTCTTCAAAGGGAGAATGAAGCGATAACGCAAGATTGACTCCAGGAATTTCTTCACTCCATCTTTTAAGTCCAGGAATATAACCCGCCGTAGAAATAGTAATTTTTTGAACACCAATTGAAGTACCGTGTTTTGATAAAAATATGTCGCATGATTTTTTTACGGCATCAAAATTATGTAACGGTTCACCTTGCCCCATAAAAACAATATTTAAAATCCGCTCTTCTCCCGATCTATTTAACGCTAACCAACGCCAAGCCTGAAGAAACTGACCCACAATTTCACTGGTCGTTAAATTTCTTTTAAGCCCTTGTGTTCCGGTAAAACAAAAAGAACAATTCATTGCACAGCCAACTTGCGATGAAAGGCAAATAGAATATTTATTATGAAACGGAATAAGGACTGTTTCTACTTTATGATTATCGGTAAGCTTAAATAAGAACTTTACTGTTCGATCTTTTTTGGACTCATGAACCCTATCAATTTCAGGCAGAGAAAAGTCGAAATTATTTTCAAAAAAATCCATTGCGCATTTAGCCATTTTATCAAGGCATTGCGTATTTTCTTTTTTCTTATAGTGCCAATTAAAAAGAACTGATGCTACTGAATGGTTTAAATTATTTTGATGTATTACCCTTTCCAAATCAGCGTAACTTAAGTCATAAAAAGATTGTTTCAATAGCATTTCCTAATAATATCAAAATATTAAACCAACTCAATGGGTTACTTTATTGGATATAATTTCCAATTATTTAGAGCCTATATTACTTTAGGTAATTAAGTTGTGTTAGATTTTCCTAAAGATTACCCATTTCTGGGCTTTATTTTTCAAAAGTTATTAAGCAAATATTCCAAAGTCGAACTAGAATAAAGGATAACGATTGCCAGAAGACAACGCAAAAGCTCCTGCTTATATCGTGATGTGATTTTTTAACTAAAAGAGGATTCACCCATGAACACATTACTGAGTAAAAAAATTCAGCAAGGTTTCACATTAATTGAGCTAATGATCGTGGTTGCGATCATTGGTATTTTGGCGGCGATTGCGATTCCGGCTTATCAGGACTATATCGCGCGCTCTCAAATGTCAGAAGCAATGGTTTTAGCTGACGGAGTAAAAACAGCTGTTGCCGAAGCCTATGCAAATGATGGCACTTGTCCAGTCAATACTACTGCTGCTGTTTCTGGTATTGCTCTATTTTCTGATATTACTGGTAACTATGTTGCGAGTGTTACAACTGGTGGCACAGGTACAGCTACCGGTGGCTGTACGATCACAGCAACCATGAAAGCGGCTGATGTGTCAACGGGTATACAGAGTAAAACCCTAACACTGACCATGACTACTTCGGCCACGGCCGGTTCGCTTACTTGGGCTTGTGCAAGCACTGCACTTCAAAAATATATTCCTAAAACATGTGTTGGTCTATAAGAACCTAGTAAAATCTACAAGATAAAATACAATTTATTTGGCCTGACTAAACAAAAACCGCCATCGGGAAACCTAAGGTGGTTTTTTACTTTAAATAAAAAAGCATACCCAATGATCTAAAGCAACGCAAAACTATTCTTCATTACTTACATGCCATCTCTTATTAGAAACTCAGACTTATCTGTTATCAATTTTATAAAGCTTAATAATATTAGCTCTAAAAACTTAATCACATTGTTGCAATATTCATAGGAGCAACCATCATCCAATAAATAGTCAACCATTTTAAACACTTTACTTTCAAAGACGTCATAA
>CAIVQX010000050.1 GCA_903908165.1 uncultured Methylococcaceae bacterium
TCCATTTTCTTTTATCAACGTAGCTAGAGATTCCTTTAACGCATCACCTGTGCCTGATTGAAAGCTACTAATACGAACATAGCCGTAACCTTTTTCTAATAGCCTACTCTTTACGCTTTTAACTTTAATAATATCCCGAGCCAAAGTCATTTTCAATGGCGTTTCCAAGCCTTCACGAACAATAGTGAGAACAATTTTACTACCGGGCTCACCTCGCATCATTTTAACGGCATCAGTCAAAGACATTCCTTTTACCGGTTTATCATCAAGCTTGATAAAAAGATCTCCAGATTTAATGCCGGCTTTTTGAGCTGGAGTATCATCAATTGGTGAAACGACTTTTATAAAACCGTTTTCCATAGTCACTTCTATACCCAAACCGCCAAACTGCCCGGTAGTACCCTCTTTTAATTCCTGATACTCTTCAGCGACCAAATAAGCTGAATGAGGATCAAGTCCACTCAACATACCTCGAACAGCATCTTCCAATAATTTTTTATCCGAAACAGGTTCTACATAATCCCTTTTTATCCGTCCAAAAATTTCTGTAAATGTTCGTAAATCCTCATAGGGAAGAGGCTCAGCATCATTAGCAATTTCACTATTACCCCGCTCAGCAAATACACTACCACTAAGCCCTATAAAGACTCCCAGCATAATCCCTAAGGACAAAATAAAAATAACTTTCTTTTTTAGCATCTTACTTAGAACCCCAAACCCTCAGTTTCTCACTTTATTAAAATCTTAATGATTGTTTATTTGCATCCAACTTATTGCCTGCACCATTCAAGCGGATCAATCGGCACCCCTTTATTACGAATTCCAAAATACAATCCAGCCTTATTTCGACCACCACTCTGCCCAACGGATGCTATAATATCTCCAGCCTCTACGGCATCACCCGTTTTCTTATAGAGGCTTTGATTATAGCCATATAATGTCAAATAGCCTTGTCCATGATCAATAATAATCATTAAGCCAAAGCTACGAAACCACTCCGCAAAAACCACTTTTCCTCGAGTGACGGCTTGAACTTCCAATCCTTCTTTGGCATCAATCAACACACCATCCCAAGCGACCTCTGTTCGAGCACTTCCAAATTTATGAGACAATTTGCCGACAACTGGCCAAGGAAGCTTCCCCTTAAGACTCAGAAAATCTGTATTGGTCTTAGAAACATTTGCCAACGATGTTGACAACTCCTTATCCTGCTCAGCATTTACTGAAAGCGCTTTTTCGGTATCCGACAATGAAGTCATCAACCCTCTTAATCTGCTTTCACTTTCCTGCAATTGAGCTAATCGCTGCTCATTTGAAATAAAATCACTATCTATTCTTGTCAGCAATTCATTTCTTTGTTTTCTGGCATCATTAAGACTAGTCTGCTCTGCTTGTTTTCGTTCTAAGTCTTGCTGTAACACCTCGGTTTCAACTTGTCTTTCTTTATCTAACTGGTCAAGATCTTTGACTGCTGCTTCCAAATCTTGCAGTTTCTTAAGACGATTCTGATTAAAAAATTTAAAATAAACCATCATTCGACCTGATTTCACAGAATCTTGCTGATTGAGCAGTAACTTTAATTTTTCTTTCTGTCCTAGAGCGTATGCTAGCCTTACTTGATTAGCCAACTCGTTATTCAAACTTTCAATCTCACTACGATGAACATCCATATCCCTATGGATGATATCCAGACTCTGTCTTTTCTGTTCAATAGTAACTTGTAATTTTTTTAATATTGCAGCCCTTTCACCATAATTTTTATCAATTTCAGATAACAAACTCTGCATACTATTTTTCTGTTCTGAAAGCTGTGCGATCGAATGCTTAACAGTATCAATGTTTGATTCAACTAAGCTGAGATCATTACCACTTTGCAACTCCTCCGTATAACCATAAGTTACTCTAGCTACTAGTACAAGAAATAAAAACAGCTTTTTTCTCATTAATCATTATTAATTAGTGATCTACCCGTCATTTCTAGGGGCTGTGAAACACCTAAAATAGCCAGCATAGTTGGCGCCAAATCAGACAATCCTCCACCAGACAGTAATGGTTTATCTCCACACACATAAACTAAAGGGACCTTATTAGTAGTATGGGCAGTATGTGGCTGAGCCGTATCTTTATCAACCATTTGCTCGATGTTACCGTGATCAGCTGTCAAAAGAAGACGTCCTCCAACTAACTTTAAAGCATCAACCACACGTTGCAGGCAATTATCTATGGTTTCTACTGCAAGTATTGCAGCAGGAATTATTCCTGTGTGCCCTACCATGTCACAATTAGCATAATTGCAAATTATAACGTCATATTCTCCACCCGTAATTGCTTCGACCAAATGGTCTGTAACTTGTCCAGCATTCATTTCAGGCTGTAAATCATATGTCCTAACCTTAGGTGATGGGACTAAAATACGATCTTCACCTGGGAAAGGTGTATCAATACCACCATTAAGAAAAAAAGTAACATGAGCATATTTCTCAGTTTCTGCCAATCTTAGTTGCTTCATACCTAAAACAGACAAGTATTCCCCTAAACTGTTTTTAATATCAATCGAAGGAAAAGCAACATCATAACTAAAATCCTGACTGTATTCAGTTAATGTACAAAAATAACCAAGATGCCCCTTGCGCTCCCTATCAAAGAAATCAAAATTAGTTAATGTTAATGCTTGAGAAATTTCACGTGCGCGATCTGCCCGAAAATTCATGAACACAACTGAATCTTCAGGATCAAGGACAACTGTTTGATTCTGATTATCCAAAATAGCTGTTGGTAAAACAAACTCATCCGTCTCACCTCTATCATAAGCCTCTTCCAAGCCGTGGAGAGCTGAATCCGCTGTGAGTTGCGCAGAACCTTTGGCAATCAAATCATAAGCTAATTTTACGCGGTCCCATCGATTATCCCTATCCATTGCATAGAATCGACCAACTAATGAAACAATTCGACCAACACCTTCCTCAGCAATTTTTTCTTCCAACAATTTGATAGAGGTTGCGGCACTTTTAGGTGGTACATCACGTCCATCCAGAAACGCATGTACATAAATCTTACTTAACCCCCGTTTAGCAGCCAATTCAATCATTGCAGCGATCTGTTCTTCATGACTATGCACACCACCAGGAGACAATAACCCCATAATATGCAATGCCTTGTCTTTTTCTTTCGCTAAATCAACTGCACGACAAAGAACAGGATTAGTAAAAAAACTACCGTCTTCAATCGCATCATTAACCTTAGAAAAGTCCTGCGGGACATATCGACCGGTACCTATATGAACATGTCCGACTTCTGAATTACCCATTTGATCATCCGGTAATCCAACCGAGCGACCTGAACATTCTAAAAAAGTCATCGGGTAATCTTTTTGTAAACTATCCCAACAGGGCGTATTAGCCATCGCAATTGCATTATTTGCCGTTTCTAATGAGTAACCAAACCCATCAATAATCAACAAAACTAGTGGCTTAGGTCTATTCAACATCTTTTTATTTACTCCGCATACTAAAAACAAAACTGTGGCTCCTGAATGTATATAAAGCTAACTCAACAATAAAGATGCATTATCAATTACCTAAAATGATTGAAAATGAGGTATCATTTTGTTAGATTTATATGTTTTTGCAAACAAGAAACATTGTCAATATATTAATACACGTTACTAGCAGTTGTGTATAAATAATTTGTCTTGTTTTTTATTTATAACAAACCATGATAAAGCAAGCCGTATAAAAGAAAACTAGGATCACTAAAGATCAACGTATCATGGTAGTACGCAGTGATTTTTTTTAAGTCGTACCTCATCAATATTATCAACTCCAGAAAAGGGGATAACCGCTTCTATTGCATGATTTATAATATAAAAAATAGCATGTTACATTAAAATGCATAAGCGACCTTTTCTGTTCAAATCACTAATTCAATCCACTTAACCTAAAGCATACTCAATGGACCGTTACCTAGAATTCATTTTAAACCACTATATTTTATCGCTTGCACTGGCTGTAGTTACCTACTTACTGATTCAAGAGCTTTTCGATGTAGCCTTCAAGAAATTTGAATCTATTTCACCTTTGATTGCTGTTACTAAAATGAATGACAGCAATACGCTCGTAATTGACGTACGTGAACCACATGAGTTTATTACCAGTCATATAGAACAAGCTATTAATATGCCTTTAAGTAAATTAGCAGAAGAAATTCAAAAAATAGAAACTCACAAAAAAAAACCGGTGCTTATTTCCTGTCAAACAGGCACTCGCTCTGCCTCCGCGGCCAAACAATTAGCTAAATCAGGGTTTGAAAATGTTTTCGTCATTATCGGTGGCATACAAGCATGGGAAAAAGACTATAATTTACCCGTAAAAATAACGAGTAAACAAAAAACCAAAGTAGCTCCAAGTGAATGATTTTACAAAATTACTTTGATAAACTCTGAAACATCAAGATAAAAACCATTTATTATGACTGAAGACCAAACATCAACAGAAAAACAATTTTCTATACAAAAAATTTATACAAAGGATATGTCTTTTGAAACACCTAACTCCCCTAAAGTATTTACTGAGAAATGGGAGCCTTCTGTTGACTTCAATCTGGTTTCTCACGTTGAACCAATAGAGGGGCCACTATACGAAGTAGCATTAACAATTACTATTACCGTTAGAAATGAAGACAAGACAGCCTACTTAGTTGAAGTTAATCAGGCAGGCATCTTTTCTTTGAGTGGTTTTTCAGATCAAGAAATGGGACCTATGGTTGGAAGTTTTTGCCCTAACATCCTTTTTCCTTATGCCAGAGAAGCGGTATCTGATATTGTTGCAAAAGGTGGTTTCCCCCAACTACTTCTAGCACCAGTGAATTTTGATGCCCTATACGCACAGCATATTCAAACAGTTCAACAGCAAGTTCCTGGCCCTGACAGCATCAACTGATCAAGTTCATGGCCAACAAAATATCCATCTTGGGAGCGGGCTCTTGGGGTACAGCACTCGCTCTTTTGGCCGCTAAAAATGGCTGTCAAACTTTATTATGGGGTCATAACGCAGAACATATAAATACCCTTGCTGAAGACCGGCAAAATAAACGCTACTTATCTGGATATCTCTTTCCTACAAATCTAACTGTTTCATCCAACTTGTCTGAGGTAGCAGCCTTTAGCAACCTAGTGCTTGTTTGCGTGCCCAGCCATGCTTTTAAAAACACCTTGTCTGAACTTAAACCTCATGTATCCAGTAATCTAAAAATTGCTTGGGCAAGCAAAGGTTTTAATCCTGACGATGGCTCATTACTTCATGAAATAGTTGCCGAAATCTTTAGCCCAGAAACCCCATCTGCAATCTTATCAGGCCCTACTTTTGCACATGAAGTTGCAGCTAACTTACCTACTGCGATCACCATCGCATCAGCTCAACCTATTTTTTCCAAAGAATTGAGTACTATTTTACATAGTAGCACGTTCAGGATATATACAAGTTCTGACATGATTGGGGTTGAAGTCGGAGGAGCTGTTAAAAATGTTCTAGCGATTGCTGCTGGCATAATCGATGGCTTAGGTTTTGGTGCTAATACCAGAGCCGCATTGATCACCCGTGGCCTTAATGAAATAATTCGATTGGGTATCATGCTAGGAGGAAAGCAAGAAACATTTATGGGGTTAGCTGGACTTGGAGACCTTATTTTAACATGTACCGATAACCAATCAAGAAATCGTCGCTTTGGCTTGGCACTTGGGCTAGGTAAGAATATAACAACAGCCATAAAAGAGATCGGTCAAGAAATTGAAGGTATATCCGCTGCAAAAGAAACTTTTTTACTAGCCAAAAGATATGGTGTAGAAATGCCCATTACAGAACAAACCTATAAAGTCATATATGAAGACCTAGCTCCACTAACTGCCTTACAAAATCTTTTAGCGCGTGATCAAAAAAATGAATCTTAAAACTGAAGCACTTCAAAATAATTAATTTTATACTTTCAACTACTAAGCAAATAATTAACTTACCCACCTTCCTTATTTACCTTCTAACTTATCGCTTTAAAAAATAAAATCACCAACGATATCCTTCAAATCATATTGATAACTCAAGAATAAAAACCGCTTGTATTTCTTGTACCTGACGATTTTCAATTCCTGGCGCCCCCGCTCCAAACGTCTTGAATCTCAAATCAAAGGTAAATTAATTACATCTAGTAGATAGATATTTTCAAAATATCAACTATTTTTGTTTTAGAGAAATTTCATTATTAATTTCTCTAACTCCAACTTTTACTCGTAGTTATATCAAAAAAACGATTGGTCTTATAAATTCTGATAACTTACATATTTTGAGAGGAATTAAAATGAACAAAAAAAACCTCTTTATTGCCTGCGTATTTTGTAGTGCTTTATTGTCATCTGCTTATGTCAATGCTAAGGAGCATGACTACCTTTCCTGCCTAACCTCTAAACTAAACCAAGGATTTTTTAATACTACAACTGGGTTTATTGAGTTACCAAAAAATATAATCAACATTAGTCATGATGAAAATATTTTTGTTGGTTTAACATGGGGCGTAATTCGCGGAATTATGCATTCTGTTAGCCGAACTGTAGTTGGAGCCACAGAATTAATTACCTCCCCTATTCCTACAGATGATTTTATTTCACCTCCCTATGCTTGGGATCGTTTTAGCGAAGACACACGTTATTTTGGCCTTCATATACCCGGCTTTTGGACCACTTACGGCCCCTTAGATGATGGTAAATAAAAACGCTTCCATTAAATAAACGTTTTATTTATCCACCACAAAATCGTGGATAGTTTGCATTAAGAGGATAAAATTATGAAAAAACAGTATATTTCTTTACCAATTGTGGCGTTAATCACAACCGTTGTGGCTTGTACACCGCCAGAAAAAGACATTCCTGGATTAACTTCAGGAATTGATGCAGCAAATAGTGGTCATTATGGCCAATCAATTTATCATGAGGAATTAGCGCAAGAAAATTTAGAGAAAGCTAATCATGTTCTTAGTCACTGGAAAAAAGATAAATATTGGAATATTGATGAACGCAAAAAAGCAATGGAAGCCACACAGTTAGCAAGCACTCACCGACAGGCTTCAGAAAAAGAATTATGCCAATGGTTAACGTCAGTGCATAGCCATAATCATCACCAAAGCGAAACTGCCCAGCAAGCTGCCGCATATTTCAAGACTGGAAGCGCCATACCCTATAAAACGAATGATGAAAATATTACAACCTTAGGCAAGTATTTGGAATCTCACCCCGATGCAATCGCAGATGTTATCGCTTATACAGATACTGTTGGCAGTTCAAGTAGTAACCAAAATTTATCAGAAAGAAGAGGCGCCACCATCAGCCAAATGCTAATAACAAAAGGTGCCAAGCCTGAACAGCTTCGCATTACTGCCTTGGGTAAAGCGGAAGGACCCGACAACACACCCGACCAAAGCCATCGCACAGTATCGATCAGCACTGCTCATCCGAATTATGTTGATTGCCCAGATTTGAAGTAACCATTTTACCCTCCTGTGGAATCAGCTATCCACAGAGAGGGTTCTAGAAAACAACTATTTATCATAACGAATTAAATACTTTTTTACGTTTTTTACTGATTTAATAAACAAGCTCTAAGTATGATTGTTGGGGATAAAAATAGTTTCATAATCGACATTACGTGACTTATATTTTGCTCTACTAACTTAACAACTGCTCTTGCAGCAGCTTAATTTCGTCACGGAGTCTTGCCGCCTGCTCAAATTCTAGGTTTTTAGAATAGCGATACATTTCATCTTCCAATTGTTTAAGCTTTTTCCCCAATTGTTTAGGTGTCATGGTTTTATAGCCCACTGTAGATTCAGCTACTTTATCAAATGCTTTAACCGATGATACCCCAGAGCCAGGAATCGCTACCTGAAGAATATCCGTTATAGATTTAAGAATAGTTGCTGGTTTTATGTCATGTTGAATATTAAACTGATGCTGTTTTTCCCGACGACGCTCAGTTTCTTCTATAGCCTGTTGCATTGAGCGAGTAATTTTGTCGCCATATAATATTGCCTTCCCATTGCTATTTCTAGCAGCTCGGCCTATCGTTTGAACCAATGACACAACTGAACGTAAAAATCCTTCTTTATCAGCATCCAGTATCGCAACCAAAGATACTTCTGGAATATCTAAGCCCTCTCGTAGCAGATTGATCCCCACCAAGACATCAAATTGTCCTAACCTCAAATCACGAATAATTTCTACACGTTCAACGGTATCAATATCTGAATGCAAATAACGAACACGTACACCATGTTCTGTTAAATATTCGGTTAAATCTTCCGACATTTTTTTTGTTAAAGTCGTCACTAAAACACGTTCTTTTACGCTAACACGCAAATTGATTTCTGATAATAAATCATCAACCTGAGAAATCGCCGGACGCACCTCTACAACCGGATCAAGTAAGCCAGTGGGTCTGACGACTTGCTCTGCAAATACACCTGAGTGCTCTCTCTCATAAGGGCCTGGTGTCGCTGATACATAAATTCGTTGGGGCGATTTAGTCTCAAATTCTGCAAACATCAAAGGTCGATTATCCAATGCGGACGGTAACCTAAAGCCATATTCAACAAGCGTTTCCTTACGAGATCGATCGCCTTTATACATCGCACCGATTTGCGGAACGGTCACATGGCTTTCATCAACGATAACCAAGGCATTATCGGGTAAATAATCAAACATGGTAGGGGGAGATTCACCTGCAGCTCGACCCGACAAATAACGAGAATAATTTTCAATACCCGAGCAATAGCCGACTTCCAAAATCATTTCAATGTCAAACAAGGTACGTTGCTCAAGCCTCTGAGCTTCTACCAACTTATTTAAAGAGCGTAATTGTTTAAGACGCTCTTTGAGCTCGATCTTGATAGATTCAACCGCTGTCAATAATTGCTCACGAGGTGTTACGTAATGACTTTTTGGATAAACAGTATAACGAGCTAATCGGCGAATTATTTCACCAGTTAACGGATCAAATAATGATAAACGCTCAACTTCATCATCAAATAATTCTACTCGTAAGGCTTCGCTATCCGACTCGGCAGGAAAAATATCAATGACTTCACCACGCACACGATAGGTTGCCCGTCGTAATTCAATATCATTGCGAGTGTATTGCATTTCTGCCAAACGTCGCAGAATATCACGCTGCTTAATGAGGTCGCCCTTAACCAAATGTAATACCATTTGAAAGTAGGATTCAGGCTCACCCAAACCATAAATTGCTGAAACAGTCGCTACTATAATGGTATCGCCTCTTTCTATTAATGCCTTGGTCGCTGACAAACGCATTTGCTCAATGTGTTCATTGATGGCAGCATCTTTATCAATGAAGGTATCCGATGCCGGCACATAGGCTTCTGGCTGATAATAATCATAATACGACACAAAATACTCAACACTGTTTTCTGGGAAAAACTCTTTCATTTCCCCATATAATTGAGCAGCCAGTGTTTTATTGGGTGCCATAATCATTGCAGGACGCTGCACTTCATTGATGACATTTGCTATAGTAAAGGTTTTTCCAGAGCCCGTTACACCCAGTAAGGTTTGATGAACCTCTCCATCATTTAATCCTTCAACTAATGCCCTGATAGCAGTAGGTTGATCACCAGCGGGGGTAAAACGACTATGAATTTTAAATTGTTTTTTCACTTAACATCTCAATTAACAAGCTTTTTTATCATTGGGTTATTAGCAAGGCATTATACATAGCGTATAATTACTATCATTTATGACATTCATTTTACACGGCGGATCATGAGCATCACACTTTCAAACAGAGTCAAAGCGGTTAAACCTTCTCCTACCTTGGCTATTACTGCCAGAGCGGCTCAAATGCGTGCTGCAGGCAAAGACATTATTGGTCTTGGTGCCGGTGAACCGGACTTCGATACACCCGATCATATTAAAGCCGCAGCGGTTAAAGCAATGGATAATGGCTTTACAAAATATACTGCAGTTGATGGCACAGCAAGTCTAAAAAAAGCGATTATCGCCAAGTTTAAAAATGACAATAACCTTGACTATCAGCCCAAACAAATTTTAGTTTCCTGTGGTGGCAAACAAAGCTCATATAACCTGACTCAAGCTATGATTAACCCAGGCGATGAGGTCATTATTCCTGCGCCATTTTGGGTTTCCTATCCAGATATGGTGCTATTGGCTGATGGTGTGCCCATTATTATTGAAACCACACAAGCACAACACTTCAAAATCTCACCTGAACAATTACGCGCTGCCATTACTGATAAAACCCGTTTAATTTTTATCAATAGCCCATCTAATCCCTCTGGCGTTGCTTATACCTTAGAAGAACTAAAAGCCTTAGGTGATGTGCTGGCCGATTTTCCCAATATTATTATCGCTACCGATGATATGTACGAACATATTCTTTGGAATCAAGGTTCATTTGTTAATATTTTAAATGCACACCCAGAGTTTTATGACCGTACTGTAGTTATGAATGGTGTCTCCAAAGCTTATTCTATGACTGGTTGGCGTATTGGTTATGCTGCAGGCCCTGCTGACTTAATTGAAGCAATGTGTACCATTCAATCACAGAGCACGTCTAATCCTACCTCTATTTCACAATATGCCGCTGAAGCCGCTTTAACAGGCGATCAAAGTTTTATAAATGATATGTGCATAGAGTTTAAAAAACGTCATGACTATGTTGTTGCTGAACTCAATAATATTGAAGGTATTGAATGTCTCGAAACTGACGGCACTTTTTATGTATTCCCCAACGTTGAAAAACTGATTGCCCGCTTAGAGGGCATTAATAATGATTTGGAGTTTTCGGATTATTTAATCGAAAAAGCCGGCGTTGCCTTAGTTCCTGGCTCTGCATTTGGTTCCGAAGGTCATATTAGGATCTCTATAGCCACCAGCATGGCTAATTTGCAAAATGCTTTAGAACGCATCAAGAAAGCAATTTAATTTTGTAACAACGCTTATTAAGATGGGTAATGGCAAACACCATAAACCATCTTAATATAAACCACTCCCAACGTTTTTATGAAAATACTCATCGTGCGTCCTGATGGAATTGGTGATTTAGTCGCATCCCTTCCGTTAGCGATGCAGATTCGTCAGCTTATGCCTAATGCCCAAATTGGTTTTTTAGTGAATCCAACTGTAGCACCCGTTTTAGAAAACCATCCTGATATCGACTTCATTAAAACGATAAAGCTTACTACGCCACTAAAAGAACGTATAGAAGCCTTCTCAAAAGATATCGATGCCACAATTTTCCTTAAGCCTTTTAAAGAACTTATGTGGGCGGCTTTTCTTGCACGAACCCCTATCCGTATCGCTACGGGTTATCGCTTGAGAAGTTTACTGGCCAATCGCCGTATCTATGAACATCGTAGTGATTGTAAAAAACATGAAGCCGAATATAATTTAAGCTTAATAAAAGGACTTGGTATAACACCTGCTCAATTCGTCCCTCCCAAACTAGTAATGACTGCAAGCGAACTTAATGCAGGCCAACAGTTATGGAAATCCACAGACAAGACACGAATCATTATCCATCCGGGCGGTATTTCTACTCGGCACTGGCAGCCCACCCATTATTTAAACCTCGCTTTAAACTTGGTTGATAAAGGCTATAGTGTAATCTTTACGGGGAGCGAACAAGAGCGCATTGATTTTGCGCAAGAGACCTTAATTGATAAAACAACCTCGCCTGACATTACTAACTTAATGGGACAACTCTCAATTCGAAACTTAATGGCTGTCATTGCAACCGGCCAAGTCCTTGTTTCCGGCTCCACCGGACCTGCCCATTTAGCCGCTGCACTGGACACCCTTACTGTCAGCCTATTTGATCCAAGACGAAGCTCACTGCCTATACGATGGCAACCTTTAGGACTCGGTGTACTTTTACGTCCTGACGTTCCAACCTGCGAAAAATGTATAGGTATAGCTTGTGCTTATTGGGATTGTCTTGATCGAATCAAAGTGTCTGATGTTGCAACTCAAATAACCCAACTGGTCCAAAACCCTCAACGAACCAGCGATCTGCAGATCATAGATATTTAGAGACTAGCGTCACAGCAATTTATCATTTATTGCTCGATGAACACGCAATAAAGCGCTGATAAATTAATAGCATAGGTTTCGATATGTTTTTACGTTATGCTAAGCGGTACACAAGCCTTTATCTAAAAAATAAACTGGTTAAGCGCTAACGGTTAAATCGTAAACAACGAGAGCCACAAAAGGTTAACCACCTCAAACTTTTTTTCTCAAATCCGGCTTCAGAAAAACATCCATGTACTTCAGAGCACTTTGATCGTCAAGCCTTTTCCCATTCGTATCTTGAAGTTCAATTGTGGCTGCGTATTCTTACGATCATGAACCCCCATTCTTATCATCGTGAACACCTACTTTATTCACGCATTGGGTTGGGTGTATTTTTACGCTAAGTGTTCACCATCCGTCAATTCTGATTGCA
>CAIVQX010000051.1 GCA_903908165.1 uncultured Methylococcaceae bacterium
ATTTGAAGAAGAAGGCAGTAGTAAAGATAATAGCTTTCGACTGATATACGGTGAAAATGTCTTTGATGAAGAAAAAGCGTTGCGTTTACTAGGAACTCATCTTGTTGATGCTGATATAGGCACTTATTTCTTCAATGATGCTCAACGGATGCATCGGGATTTATTAAGCGATGCCGCTGAAGCGATTATTGGTAAGAAAATAAGGTCAAAAGAAATAGTACCTCTGCAATAACAGCAGAACTGTTAAGAGAGTAAATGTTACTTATAAAGCTGTGCGGCTTGCTGATGACGAGTTGCTATAAGTTCACGAAGGACTAAAGGTGAGAGGATCTCAATATCAGGACCAAAGCTACTGAGCCACCGTTGTAATTGGGGTGTATCCAGCACTTCTGCTGTGATTTTAAGTGTTTGTAGATCGAGTCGCTCAATCTGCTGGTCTTTCGCTAACGGGGTTTCAATAAGATGATGCCCTGCCCCATTCTTAAAGAGTGCAGTCAGCTTAATAGGCTGGGCAATCTGACCAAACCCAAAGCCGCCTTGGTCAATGTAAGTCTGCAGGTCAAAATTCTCTAAGGGTCTTAGAGGCTCTTCTTTAAGGCTCACTTTCAGCCAGGAAGCCACGAGATGTAAATAGAGTTGCCTATGTTATTAGGGCATATAATAAGGCGGGTCACAGTAATTACATTTGAAGTTGGTAAGGTTTATTACACGAAGCTGGTCTGTAGAATCATTCCATTTGCAAGTGATGTAAGTATTGATCCGTCCGAAAAATAACAAGTTACAAAATAAGAAGCCATAAATCTTAATTCTTAGAGGGAAAACTGTTAACACTATTATTCTTAATATATTATCAAAAACAATATCAATATAGTGATTGCACATACCTATTGATCGGCTCATCGAGAAGATCTTGAGGATGATCACCACCAAACGTAGCCCATTTGCTTGTACCTGAAATAATTGTTGAAGCTAATTCTTTCAAATTCAGATTGTCATAAACCGAAATTTTTACTTCGATCTTGTCTGGTTTACCAGACCATTCTGTGGCCCGTTCCTCCCAATGTAATATTTCTGGAATTACGTAATAGTAATGATTAGAGTCTTTTAGACACATAAGATTCTTACATTCAGCCATCACTGTTATAGTGCTTGAAAAACGTGCAAAAGCCGATTTAACAGCAAGTGACGTCATCTTTCCAGACGAATGGTATTCTTCGGTCTCATAGAATCCGTTATTGGGGGTGGCTATGGCGACTGACTTGCCGCGAACTAAATTTATGCTTGGCTGTATCAATGCTTCTTGTTTGTAAGTAGCTGTACAACCCGAAAGAATAGCTGTAAAAACTATCAAGCTGGTAAATCGCATTAAAAACTCCTTATGCGTTAAAATTAGCATGTAATTTTCCATAATTAAGAGTCAATAAGCAAATATATCTCTCATAAATACTGCTCTATTACAGCAAAAAAAACAGTAGCTACAAGAAACACTATCGCTAAACCTTAAGACATTTCTAACTTACTGAAATCAATCGTTTATGATGTGTATGCATGGAAACAATTATACCTGAACTACACTAGTACGTGCCTTCAGTAATGGAGTACCATGCTCATCTAAAATATTGAGACTGTAAACAACATTATTGTTTATTTTGAGTTCAAAGTTGGCTTCTATATGCAATGCTCCATGTATATTATCTAAATTATCAATAAAAAAATTAGCATCACGAACTGCAGCAAGAAATCCTTGCAAAGGCTCCCCTGTTAATAAGCCTCTATGAATTGCCATAGCTTGCGCACCGTATTCAATAAGATGAATAGCTGATAAACTATTGTTCATCATTAATGGATTATTACTTAATAAGTGAGAACGACTACTGCAAGATATTTTGTTAAGATCCCAATCGTCAACTTGATCAATTAACACCATTGACCCTTCATGAGGAATTAAATCCTGAAAATGTATTTTTTCGATGGGTAAAGGTCTGTGCATCATATTCTTATGTTAAATACTCTATGATAAAAAACATACTACTAGTGACCAATTTCACCCTTATAAACAAAAGAACAATATCATGTTGGATAATATAAATTTATTCATCGTCTTTTTCCCAGTAATTATAAAAATTAAACCAATTAAAGGGATGGGTTAACATTTGCTGCTCGAGCAAATCCACATATTTTTGCGTCCAATACTGAATATCTTGATGCCTGGTACTACGATTTAGTATTATTCCTTCAGCAAGCAGATCAAAATGAATTTTATAACGATTTCCTCCTAAGTAAATACCAAAAAAAACAATAACTGGAACTTTAAGGATTGCTGCCATAACAATTGGAGCACTAGAGATACTTATAGCTTCCCCTAACAAAGTACATTGAAGTATTTTCTCACTACTATTATCGAGAATTCGATCACCTAATAAACCTACTATTGTGTTGTTATAAATAATTTCTTTAACTTTTAATAAGCCACTCGGCGAACCATCTAAAGGAATAAGAGTATTTGCCACATCTGAATTTAAGGCATTAAACACTTGCATAATCATCGATGCATGGTCTTCGTCCATTAGTATTTTTATCGGTATTGAAGAGTTTTCTACTGCATAACTTCGCAAGGCTTCAAAACTCCCAATATGACTACCCAATAACAGACAACCTCTTCCATTCTTGCTATATTTTTTAGGTAAATTTTCTTCAGGATAGCTAATACTTAGTTTTGAAAACTGTCCAGACAATAAATACACACGATCTAATATAGTCGAAGCGAATGTGTGAATATGTATAGCTGTTTCATACCATGTGGCTGGTCTTTTAAATATCCGAGTTAAATATTTATAGGAAGCCTGTCGCTGTTGTTTAGCAAAAAAGTAATAATAAGCTGTAATCGGGTATAAAAGACTACGAGCAATGGGTCGACCTATATGCAAGGCTATCCAACGTATACTTAAGAGTGCTGTTGGAGTGCTTTTTTCTCTAATAACTGACCAGTTGTTACCCATAAAGTATTATGATTTACTAGTGTTAATGCTTTCAACGACAAAGTAACCTGTAATCACATCGCCTGCATTATTTGTACACAAAAACTTAATTGTGCCTTTTGTCGTTTGCGTCAGTGTAATTGAAAAGTCATCACCTGGTCTTATTGGCCTAATAAATTTAGCTTGAGCTAAAGTCGAAATCCTATATCCGTCCATTATATTTAAGAGTTGTTTTTGCACGTATTCTAAAATAACCACACCTGGAACAATTGGATTGTCAGGAAAATGTCCTGCAAAACAAGGATGACTTTCTAAAATTCGGTAACTCTTTTGATTAATTAACATTTATTTTGATCTAAAATAAGTTGTTCAAGATCTGCTTTGATTATTTTACCTAAGCAATTTCTTGGTAAAGAATTTACATAATATATTCTTCGAGGTAAAAAAACTGCATCCATACAATGCCGTAAATGCTCAATAATGACTTCTTTAGATAAACGACTTACTATAAGAATATTCATGCGTTCATTTATTCCTGTAAAAAAAACACCATCATCAATGCCAGAAATACCAATTAAATGATTATTTAAATCACAAAGAGAAGCTCTTTTTCCTGCTATTTTAATTAAATCAGTGTTGCGACCAAGTAAAGTAAAATTCCCATCATCATCGATATTAAACTCGTCGTCTAAAATAACCGACCTTTTTATATGCCCTCCTTGAAGAGCTATCTGATCGTTAATGCGACTTAAAGAGATGCCTTTATAGGGCTTCCAATTTCGGTTTTTAGTTGGTTGCCGCGAGGCGAATGATAGGGTCTCTGTACTACCAAAAATTTCAAAAACTTTTGACTTTGTTATCTTCTCGATGCTCTCAGCAAGAACTTTATCCATTGGCGCTGTTGATGATAAAATAAACTTCAAATCTGTCCAATCACATTCATTTTGGATACAACTATTCAAATGCTTGGGTGTAGAAATAAGAATTTTTTCACCCGAAATTTGTTGGAGAGAATTCTTTATGTCTTCCGGATAAAACGGATGACTGTTGTGTAATATCATATTTGAAAAAAGCACCCAAAAAAACATAGTTTCCAAGCCATACATATGCTGCATAGGCGTTGTAGAAACTAATACAATATTTTGATGTATTAGTCTAAGCTCCTTAATTGCTAATAAAGCTGATGCATGAAATTCACGCCATGTTTTTAGTGTTTCCTTGGGCGCACCTGTACTCCCAGAAGTAAATGAAATAGATAATGGGCTATCTATATTTATTAAGGGAAACTTATCAACACCAGACTCTAACATTTCAAAACTAATATAAAAATCTGCACTATTTTTATTATCGCTTAGTACATAATTGTCAGGATAGTTTTCCTTAATTGTAAAGATCGTCCTATTTGCTTGGTTTGGCGGAAGCAAAGACACTTGCTCACGAATAAAAACCGCTAAAAAAGCAACGCTAAATAAGTAACGATCTTTACAAAGATTTATAGCGTAGTATTGGTCAGGTAATTTATGACTCAAGGACATTGCGTGCGCTAAAAACGTAGCTCTTGAAATGCTTGATTGATTAGAAATGCAAAAAGCACTATCAATGGTACTTTCAAGTACTTTATTTAAAGAAATCAAAGATGCGGAGTTAAAAATAACCAAGGTGTTAATAAAAAAGCCTAAAAAAATTATGTTATTATAATCTAAATATTAAAGGGGATGTTTCTGCTAAATGCTTACAAATAGTTTAAATTTATTCATTTTAAAACATATTAAATTTATCGAGATGATGGGAGTACTAATGCGAATATTCAGCTTTTCACTTGTTAGCTGGCTTGGTCCAGAAAGCCCATTTATGTTCGTATGGAGCTTTAATACATTCGATGCTGTTATGCTGTCATGGTGCTCTATCCTCAAGAAAGATTCCGCTTACATATTATTAAATCTTTTCTGGATAATGGTTGGCATTGTTGGGATTTGTAGGGCGGGTAATTTTTTTTCAATATCGTAATCATTATTTGAATCAACTGACGAATTTTATTGAGACAGAAAATTGGCTAAAGCGGCCATCAGGAATAAAAATATAATGAAATATTTAATACTAGCCCTATCAATCACTCTAATCACTGGTTGTACCTCCGTCCAAGTTTCCCCCCTTGAACCTTCATTATCTGTGTCAAAAATATGTATTGAACAAAATGAAAAAGTAATTGTTTCAGATTTTCTTGACATTGTCCGCTCAGGATTAACTCGACATGGCATAGAATCAGAGGTTTACCCAAAAAAACCACCAAACTCTTGTAACATAACTTTAACTTACACAGCAACTCAGCATTGGGATTTTGTGCTTTTTATGTCTGATGCAGAATTATGGCTCAATAACCAAAAAGGGCAACAAGTTGCTTATGCCCAATATCATCTCATTGGTGGTGGTGGCTTCGATTTTTCAAAATGGGCAAGCACTGAAAGCAAGATGAACCCAGTAATTGATAAAATGCTATTTGGCTATAAATCAAAGTAGAAGTTATTTTCTACCTATAAATACGTTGGAATAAGTCTAAGAGCACATCAATTAATTCATGTAGAGCTCTTTTTTTTCAATCTTACCAACTTCGTTCTGTTTTATACATAAGACCTATAAAGATGTTCAGCAAGTTTTTAACTCACAAAGTATCATCACTAAATAACTTTCAATGAAACAAGAAATCCGCAACTTTATTTTTAATGAGCTTATTTTTGTCGCGGAACCGACAAAATTTTCTGATGATGATAATTTAATTGATTCAGGGCTCGACAGCATGGGCATCATGCGTTTAATTATGTTTCTTGAAGAACAATTTAGTGTCACACTTCCCGATTCAGAAATTGATCCCGATAACATTAAATCTATCAATACCTTAGAAAAATGGATATTGCTGCACAAAGCATAATGTTAAACACACATCCACTTAATCCAGCGGACTACTTTACATTAGCTATGGATGAAGAAATACGTAATGAAAATATGCCTGGCAGCCTATGTGGTTTTGCGCTAGAGTTAGAAAAATTGCCTAGTATCGTAACTCTTAAGCAACGTATTGCAGAATTTGGTGAGCGCTTTCCGCTTGTAAATACAACTTTAACACAACATGGAAAACGTTTCTTTTGGTCCGAGAATTCTTTCAATCTCCCAATATATTTTGAACACATCAGTGAAAACTTAATTGATCAAAACACTTATCATAAAGACTGTATCCTACAGTTGCTCAATACCAAACAACCCCGAGATGAACAACCTCCTATTACCTTTCACTTAATTCAAAGTGCAACTAAAACTACTTTTTTAATGCGTTGGATGCACCCTTTTTGTGATGCTCGAGGTGCAGATTTGATTTTAAAGTATTTGTGCACAGATGATATCAAAAAACGCCTTAGTTTTGATCCACTAGAGATGGAATCCTTAGTTGATCAACAAATGGCGAAATATCCATGGTGGCAAAAAATAAGTTTATTCATTAAAGCGAAACGATATATCAGCCAAATAGATCAGTTACGGAGTATTATTCACGCAGACATAACACTAAAACCACAAAAGTTAAATTTTCAAACATATACTTTAACTTTAGAACAAACTCAAAAAATAAAAATCCTTGCACGTCAATATGTTGGACTAACAGGCACTAGTCTTTATTATCTTGGCTGTTTCATGCGAGCCCTCCATGCAATGGATTCAAATCAAATTGGTGATGCATATTGCACACCCTATGTATTTAATTTACGAAAGAACAAAGCACTTAACCCAATACTAGGCAATCATGTTGCTCCTTTGTTTGCTCAAGCACCTAAATCATTAGTCACTCAACGTAGCGCATTGTTCCAACATTTAAAGCAACAGAATAGTAATGCTATCCGAGAAAAACTTGATTATGCTTTTTTACCAGCAATGAAGGCTGCCAGTTGGTTATCATTAGAACGATACGGTAATGAGCTAAGAAAATCCATGGGAACAAACTCAGAACGCAGCTCTTTCTGGTTTTCAGATATTGGATCAGTTGAATTACCTAACAATCAGTTACTCGGCAGTTCAATTAACAAAGTATTGCATTTATGCCAGATCACAAGTCCTCCCGCACTTGCTTTTTTAAGTTGCCAACTTAATCAACAATTATCTTTTAGCTATAACTTTATTGAACCTTTATTTACACCTGAATGGATTACGGCCCTACATAAAATCATGGTAGAAGAATTACTCACTAACACGACTTAAGTAAATGAAGCCATTTGGATTAAAAGCTAAATAAACTTAAAAATACAGCCATTAATCACTCGACTCTATATACTTGTTAGCATATGAATATTGTTACTCCTTTTTTTCAGCAATGCACAAGAACTCCAAATCATATTGCCTTTTTTGAAGCCGAAAACCAATTAAGCTACAGTGAGTTAAAAGAAATTATTCTCAGAATAGCTACATATTTTCAGAACCACAATATACAAAACCAATGTATAGCAATTGCCCTAGATAGAGGTATTCATGCCGCGTGTTGTATCTATGGCATTCTAGCGGCAGGCGCTATCTACTTACCACTGGATATTAAAAACCCTGCACCTCGTTTAAAAGTTATTATTGAAGATGCTCAGCCACGCTTTGTTATTGGCTTCGGACCATCTCCAGAATGGCTAATAGAGACTGATAAATGGCTCGACTATTCACAGATACCCACTACACATAGTCACTTAACACCTCTTGAAAAAACTCCCACCGCGCTAGCTGCAATACTTTATACCTCAGGCTCGACGGGTAAGCCTAATGGGGTGGCTCTCAGCCATCAAGCTTTATCCAATTTTTCTTCATGGGCACAAAAAACATTCTCGATTAATCAAAAAGAACGTATCGCCAGTCTTACTCCATTTCACTTTGATTTATCTATATTCGATTTATTCACTAGCTTATCCTCTGGCGCTAGTGTTTATTTTATGCCAACCCATCTAACATTAATGCCAAGCCGCTTAACAGATTGGCTAGATGAACATCAAATTAGCTGCTGGTACACCGTCCCCTCTTTATTAAGTTTTATTGGGTTGAAGGGTTCGTTAGAAAAAAAATCTCTCCCTCACCTAAATCAAATCATATTTGCTGGCGAGGTATTTCCAACAGTACATTTAATTAAACTCACTAATTTACTACCAGATGTTATTTTCTATAATTTATATGGTCCAACAGAAACTAATGTGTCTTGCTACTGGAAAATTGATCGTGAGCGACTAAATCCGCAAGAAAATATCCCTATTGGCCACTCAGCATGCCAAGCTAAACTCACTATTAATTCGGACACAGGTGAGCTAATTGTTAATAGTATAAATAATTTTTCAGGCTATTGGATACAAGGTAAATTGGAGCCAATTGATTCAGATAATTATGCTACTGGTGATAAAGTGTCTCTCAATCAATATGGAGAATATTGTTATCATGGTCGCTTAGATAGAATGCTTAAATGCTCAGGTTATAGAGTAGAGCCTGCAGAAATAGAACAGTACATTAGTCAACTAGTTGGCATACAAAACTGCGCAGTGATTGGGATAAATGATATCGCTAGTGGACAGCGTCCTGCAGCTGTTGTAGTTTTAGAAAGAGATATTGATCTAGCTGAAGTCATCAAACCTCTGAGAAAGCAATTGCCAACATACATGCAACCCTGTAAATTTAAAGTACTTGATAAAATGCCAGCATTGTCTAATGGGAAAATTGATTATCAAGCCATACAAGCATTATTTAACTCATGAAATATCATCAACTCCCCCTTATTGATGACGAGTTTTCTGCAAAACAACGACTCCGCTATTGTGCGCAACAAAATATATTTAAACATGCCATTCAAAGCTCTTTTGGTGGTCTAAACAATAGTTTTCAATGCCTAGTTAAAGAACATCAAAGCTTGGGAGAACAATCTCAAGATACTGGCTTAATCTTATCTATTAATGCACACTTATGGGGCTTAATTTTTCCATTAATACGATATGGGAACACAGCGCAACAACAATATTGGCTTCCTGGTTTACTCGCAGGTGACATAATAGGCGGGCATGCGATTACTGAGCCTCAAGCAGGTTCAGATATAAGTGCTATCAGTACAAAAGCCATAGAAACTCCAGTAGGGTTTATTGTTAATGGGCATAAACGTTTTATCACTAATACTCCAATTGCAAATGCGTTATTAATCTACGCACAATTAGACAATAAACTCAGCGCCTTTATTATCGAACGGACCGATCCTGGGGCTATTTTTACAGATGCACCTCAAGTCAATGGATGCAGCACAGCAACTATGGGTGATGTAATTTTACAGGACTGTTTTATTCCATCAGGTCGCCTATTAGGAAAAATAGGCGCAGGTACGATGATGATTCAAAGTGCTCTAGAATTAGAGCGTGCATTCATCTTTGCAGGCATTAACGGCATTATGCAATGGCAATTAGATCAGGTGATACAGTACAGCCGTGAGCGGAAAACGCATGGCATTCATTTAGGTAGTAATCAAGCCATTAGTCACAAAATAGCCGAAATGAAACTCCGTTTGGATAGCTGCATACTTTGGGTAAATGAATGCGCACGCTTGAGAGATGAGAATAAACGCATTAGCCTTGTTAGCGCACAAACCAAACTATTTGCCAGTGAAGCCTTTTTACAATCCAGTTTAGACGCTGTTCACATCATGGGCTCGAATGGGTTGATTAGGAACAATATTATATCGACGCTCGTCCATGATGCCCTTGCAAGTCGATTATTCTCAGGCTCTTCAGAAATTCAAAAAAACATCATTGCCGCTTTAGTTGGAACGGGCGATGGGTTCAAAAGTCGCTGAAAATTTATGTTCAATACCCAACAAATGTCTAACTTATGTTAATCCGTGCCATTTTTGCTTTCTTAATGCTACCTGTAATAGTTACAGGGATCATTCCTTTTATACTTTATCAATACGACCCATACAAAAGCAATGGAAGTTTATATGGACTGATTTTTCTTGCACTAGGATTATATCTCTTGCTATGGTGCGTCAAAGACTTTTATATCGCTGGTAAAGGCACTTTAGCTCCATGGGACCCACCAAAGCTGATCGTTACAAAAGGATTATATAAATATTTAAGAAACCCTATGTATATCAGCGTATTTTTTATACTTATGGGTTGGATGATCGTTAGCGCATCAATTTATATTTGCGCCTTTACTATAACCTTAATGACCATGTTTTACTTTAGAGTGAAACTGCATGAAGAACCTTGGATGGAAAAAAACTTTGGCGCAGCTTGGCTAAATTATAAAAACCATACTCCTAGTTGGTTACCAATCATAATAAACTTTAAAAAGAAGTAACTTATAAATTTAGATCACTTATGCAACCGTTCTTATTATTATAATATTGTTCTGAGAGACGCTCCCAAACTCCCGCTTGGTGTGCAATTTTTTTAAAATTCTCGGACCTATTGGTCATCTCAGAAGCAACCAAAATTAATTCCAATTCTAATATTGGCATCGACTTTATCAATGACTTAACTAATTCAGGATTCACCCCATTACTACCATAATCACCTAATGATAAGCTTCTCGAGAAGCTATAAAACTGTTGCATACGATTTTCACATAGACTCGCAATACGAGTACTTTTTTCAGGTGTTTTTAATGCTTGCATGACCGCCAAGCTTGCTATAGCAGCATTATAAAAAGCATTTTGTACGCCATGAGAAAAAATAGGGTCAACAAATCCAGCCGCATCACCTATACAATAATATTTTTTATCACAAGTTTTTCGAATGTAATAGGAATAGTCAGGACGAAATTGTAAAGAATCTTCGATAAATTGAGCATCACGTAACAACTCTCTCAAATATGGCAATTTTAAACAACTTTGTTTAAAGAAGGCTGCACGTTGAACTTTATCTAACCCTTTTAATTTATCCGTATGTATAACCAAACCGACACTAGTCTTCTCTCTCAAAACAATATGCCAGAGCCAACCATCTTTATATGACATAACGAATGTTACGGGCGCAACAATACTTAGCTCAGATATAGTATGGCTTTGACGATCAATACCCACATAACGAGAATTATTAAAATAGCCCCATAAAGATAAAAACTTTAATTCAGATACCACAGTTTCACGCACGTCAAATTGATGTGCTAATAACGAACTATGTCCACTAGCATCAATTACATACCGACAATTTATCTTCCCCTCATAATTAATACTATCGCGTTTATCGATATAAGTAATAACAGGGTTATCCTTAGAAAAATCAACTTTTTTAACAACAACTTTATGAAATACTAATGCATTTTGCTCTTGTGCATGAGTCAATAAAACTTGATCAAATACATCTCGCTCGACATGAAGACCTGATCGGGCATATCCATATTTAGCAAATAAAATTTGATGAATCTTGTTATTCCAGACTGTAATACCACCTGATTTTTTTATAAAATTCTGCTGCTCTATTTTTTCGGAAACTCCTAATTGATCAGTATATTTCCAAATATGTGGAATTAAACTTTCTCCTACCTGATTCCTAGGAAACACCTCCTTCTCAAAAAGCACAACTTCAACCCCATGTTTAACCAGATGAGTTGCCGCGCTACTTCCTGCGGGACCACCACCGATAATCAATACAGTGCATTGTTTTGGTATCTCTGTATCCATATTTATAATTATTTTTTATTCAAAAAATTAGTAAATCTTCTATCAATATAGATACAAAATGAATGGTTTAGTGCCACCTAGTATATTCATTAATCTGTCATTAGAAAATCTAACTATATTGAGCACATGCAACTTCATTGAAAACACAGGCATTATGTGATTTAATCAATTAAATTTATAATTTATTGATAATTAGATTTTTTTATAATTTACTAACAAGATCAACACTGTTAATGTCTAACAAAATATGCTGCATAGCTCATTTATAATGGCGAGCATCATATAACTATGAAAGAAAAGCCTTTTATGTCTTAATCCTAATGGGCTAACATCAGACTCTAGCCCTTATTGAATACTTTTCAATTAAGCATCGAATTAGTCCTGCATATCAAGACAAAATTAGAGGTAATTATTATGCATTATATCACTCGTGCACTATTTCTGTTTTTTATGACTTTTTCACTAATCTCTTGTAGCGAAGCTATAAAACAAGAAGAGTTACCGTCTTTCATTGTATTAGGAGGAGCCTATTACACTCAGATAGTGATACATGACGACAAGGGAGCTTACCCAACAACTAATTACCAGCGGGGCTTTGCTATACCTGTTAATACTCCTATTAACTTATTGAGTATCACCAGTAAAACAATAACCGTTACATTGGCAAATACAAGTCAACAATTAATAGTAAAAAATATCGAGAAACATACCGGAGATGATATCTATCATGCTTTTAATAAGTTATTTGCAAAGAAAAAAGTTAATCTTTCAAAATTTACACCACTTGAAATAAACCATATTGAAAGCGGTACAGTGGCGAACGGCATGCGAAAAGAAGCTGTAATTATTGCAATTGGTTATCCTCCGATTACTGAAACATTCAGCCAAGTTAGCAATCAGTGGGTATACTGGACCTCTCGCTTTAATAGATTCAAAGTAAATTTTGAAAATGGAAAAGTGAGCAAAATTGTTGATTAACGGAGATTCTAATGTTAAAAAATTATTGAAAAACAGTAAGCTCACTACTCCATATAGGAGAGTTTGTATTCAATGGCACCCAAGATGAATTTTTATTCTGTAGAGCCAACAATAATGGTATTGCAGCTCCAGCAGGAGCAGATTGTGCCAATAACACCTGTTCCTTAGAAACAGTAACTGGTGAATTAACATTTATCTGTGGCATGCTAATACTTCCTAACGCCCCAGTGGCTTCCAAACTAATAACCAAGCCGCATGCGAATGCAAAACTACCACTAGGGGGAGTTAAATATTGTGGCCATAATTCGTCATAACAAACTAATAAACAATTTCCTCCCTGTGACTGCAATTGAACACACACTTCTAATAACCCCATCGCAAACGTATCATCAGCAGCGGATAAAGCAGTAGTTGCAGCCTGATTATGATTTAAAATGCCCCAATAGCCTGCAGTGGCATTGTGTACAGAATTTAGAAACTGTGTCGGTGAAAGTGTCGCATCATCATCCAAAGAACGGCATAAGCTGTCTGTAACTTGAATTTCACCACCTAATGATGCAAATATTGAAGGCAAGTTGTGTGTCTCGACCGCGGCATTTTCACAGGCATTTTTAGCTGCTGTAATTGCCATTCGAGTTGCCATGCTTGTTCTCCTTCGCATATCAACAGGAATGAGAGTTTTATCAATATCGGAAGCTTGTAACTGAATATTTCCTAGCAGCTTAACATCAGGACAGCAAACTGAAAAAGATTTTATAAAAAAAATTTTATTCATAAACCCACTAGCACGCTTGCATTATTCCCACCAAAACCAAAAGAATTACTCATTGCAATGTGTAGCTTTTGATCATGCAAAGGTGTTTTGACAACCTGACATTTACAATCAATCTCAAGCTCCTCTAATCCATGTGTGCCTGGGATAAATTGATATTTTAATGCTATCAAACTAATAATAGTTTCCAAAGCCCCAGAGGCTCCCAGTGTATGACCAGTCAATCCCTTAGTCCCACTGCACTTTACATTATCAGCAAATATACTATAAACAGCCGTACTTTCGACTCTATCATTAATCTTTGTCGCAGTAGCATGTAAATTAAGATAATCAAGCTTATCAACTGATATTCCAGCCATACGCAAAGAGTTTTTCATTGCAGACATAGCCCCTATACCTTCTGGATGGGGTGTGCTCATATGATAAGCATCAGCAGATTCACCTACTGCCAATAATTTCATGTTATTAGTGTTACTTGAACAACATTTTTCAAGTACTAATAGACCAGCGGCTTCTCCAATGCTAAGTCCTTGTCGATTTCTATCCATAGGTGTACAGGGATTTTCTGAGACTAAATCAAGACTATGAAATCCCCTCAAGGTTAGTCGACAAAGAGTGTCGACACCTCCAACTAATACAGCATCACAAACATTACTGGCAATAAGACGTTGTCCAGCCGCTATAGCTTTTGCACCCGATGAACAAGCTGTCGAAACAGCATAACAAATACCACATAAACCTAATTCCACTTGTAAAAAACGCGCTGTTGCTTGATAAGCATGCTGTTTTACAAAATGAAAATTAGTTGGCATTTTATTAGTTCTTAATAATTCTGAATAAGCCTCTTCAGTTTCGTACAATCCCGATGTACTGGTTCCGATCACCACACCTATACGCTGCGAACCATACTTACTCTTAAGCTCCTCAATTGCAACTCGAACACCTGCATCTGTATCATTTAATGCCGTCAATGCCACCCGAGAATTACGACTATCATAATCAATTAATTCGGGATGAAGGCTTTGTAATTGTTGAGTAATTGCACCAACATAAGTTTTAAAAGGTACATTTAGAAACTCCAATGGAGCTAAGCCTGATTTATTTTCTGATAATGCTTGATGTAAAGCTTTATTGCCTTGCCCACAAGCACTCAAAGCAGAATATGCAATAACTGCTACAGGCGGAATTAAAGCTTGATTGTTGTTCATAGTTAGTCAATAGAATTTATTCAGAACATATACGAATAACTACTCTTGCTTAGATATAATCATAAGAGGACATAATAAAAACCCCAATAACACTCCACAACTAACTACTTTAGCTAATATTTGTAACGTCGATGTTTGAGCAAAAAATAAACAGCTAAATACTAGAGCACTTGTCATCATAGAAACCGCTACTGCATGATAAGTTAAAGATAAGTCACCACTGCGATTTTCCTGATAAAAAATTCCGTAATCTACACAAATAGCCACAGCTAATAAAAATCCAATTAAATGTAAAAAGCTTATTTTTTCTCCGGTCCAAGCCCACAAACCCAAAATAAGTAAAGCTGCCAAAAAAGCAGGTGCTAATGTTTGCAATGTCATACAGAGGCTTTTATATCGCCAAGCTAAAATTATTACAATAATGCATAATCCTATAAATAAAGCCCATTCCGCACGCTGCTGATAATCCTGAGTAATACGATTCAGGACATCGCGTTGACTAAAGTATTGCACATGCTTTAAATCAGAAAGCGCCTTTTGAACTTCAACAGGGTCATGTGCTGCAAGCCAAATAAGAACTAATGCATGTTGCTTAGTCATCAATAATTGATTACTGACTAGATGTCCTACCGAAGATTTTAATACTTGATCTTTGCTCAAGGGTGGTTGCTCGTCGTAGTTTAATAGTCCCAAACGCTCTACGGACAAACCTTGTGCATCTAAAGCATTTTGCCAACGCTGGCGCGTTTCAGGTGTTAACGCTTGTAGTAATTGCTCTTGATTAGTTAACTGCTGATGTTCTGATATTAACCAAGGGTATAGACCAAAATAATCTTTTAAATTACCTGTCTTTTTTAAGTCATCTAAACGCTTGTAGACCCCCTCAGCTCTTTGTATCGCCAGTTCTGCTGTTTTATCACTGATTAGTACAAAACGTCCTGGCTCTATACTACTCATACGATCACGAATTATTTTATCATTAGCTTTCAAATAATCTAATTCCGGTGTTAATTGTTGTAAATCCTGTAACCATTGCAAACGATCTAACTGCACTACACTAGCTAAAGAAAGAAATAATACTAAGAACAATAAAGCCGAACGAAAACGGATACAAAAATTAATCCACTTGGAAATCCATTTGTAAGGTTCAATAGGCAGAGCATATTCTGTCTCTATATAAGGAAACAAATAACGTGTTAGCAATAAAGATATCATTATGCCAGTGCCAGTAAAAACAGCTACTTGCTGGAATCCAGGATATCCTGAAAAACCTAAAGCGATATAACCAATTAAAGTAGTCAGTGCACCCATAAGCAAACTAGGAGATATTTTCTTTAATAGGGTAAATCGCTGTTCCAATCCAAATCCCTGAGTGAGAACTAAGCCGTGAATTGGATAATCTATGCAAATACCAATTAAAGTTGAACCAATGGCTAAAGTCATGCCATGTAATGATCCAAAAATAAAATTTGTTACCAAAACTGCAATCGTAATTACGCTAATCAATAAAGAAAAGACCCAAAACATCAACCGAAATGAGCGAAAGACAAATAAAAACAATAGGGATAATGTTACCGATGACAGTACAGTAATAAATTTAATATCACTCGCAATCATAGATTGTGTAGCGACAGCAAACATTGGAATACCAGTCATATCCAACTGATACTCTAGGGTAGAAGCCTTTTGTTTTTGGCTAAAATCAGTTTGAGTTTGTCTGTTAAATGTGGCTTGAATTTTCTCTTGTATATTATGTTGAGCCGGCGCATTCATGCCAGACATAGTCGTTTCTAAAATAAAATTTGCATAACGAGTATTAGAAGTTTTATTTTTTAGTTGATAGGCTAAATCCTTAAATGCACTTAAAGATAACAATAATGGATCGTTAACGACGACTTTCTTAATTAACTCTCCTTCCGGCGATAATAATGCCTGTTTCAACCCTAAAACTCTGGCGGCAAGTGCTGTGTAATTGAATAATGTCGCTAATTCTCCCTCAGGATTAAGGCTAAAAGTTTGCGCTGCATGCTTAGCATAAATGGTTGATAAAGCATTAATCGCACCCTTCTTCTCATCAACTGCCCAAACATCGACTACACCAGAAATTGATTTTAATTGCGTTAACCATGCACTTGTAAAAGAAGTTTCAACCTGCTCACCCTCACCCGCATCAATCGATAAAATATACTGCCTAGATAAAGTTCCCGATTGTATTTCACTGGCTAATAAAATCTCTTCAGTGTTGTTACCAGCAATAAAAAACGCAGAAATATCAGTTTTTAAATGTGTGGTAAATATGGCTAAAAATATCAGTAGCGGCAAGCAAATAAAAAATAAGGTAGGCAGAGGAGATCTCATAATCATTCTGCTTTTAGCTGCCCCAATAACTCAGTTATCTTATTTTTAATACTTACTAATCCTATTTCCATAGGATCGAAGACATATACACTACGATCACCATCAGGCAATAATACTTCCATTTGATGCACTGCTTCTTCACTCGAACCTTGCAGAGTAACCTGTACAGCATTGTTGTTAGATTCTGGCTCCTTGGCGATCAAATGTAAACGCCAGCCGCGATCGGTAGAGGTAAGTTGCAAATCATATAGTTTTCGCAAATAACTTAAGTCACCTGTCATCATTGCTTTTAAAGCTGCAAGACTAGATGTCATATTGTCATTTTCATCAATTCGCATTTGATGATGACTTTTAGTAGCCGGTTTAAAATAATATAACTGCATACCTTCAACAGCCATTATCTCTTCCTCAGGCTCTTTCTGATACTTTAAAAAAGTATCTGGAGCAGCAGAGTATAAATATCCACTTCCATGCCAAGTGCTAGAAAGCATGCCTATATGGCGCGTTTCTATATAATGGATCTGTACAACGTCTTTTGGCTTCATCCGCGCCAAAATATTTTCTAAAGTATCTTGGGCAAAGCTTTGTCCGACATAAATTAGTAATATTCCAGTCACTACTAGTTTAAAAAGAGTTTTAACTTGCATTAACGTCTTCCCATATTTTACGACCATTAATCGCCATACTTTTAATTGATTCTTTGACATTAGGAATAAGCTTTTCAGGTAAGCTGATAGTCCGGAAATAAAAATGCCGCCAGATATATTCAATTACAATTAACAAGCCAGTTAACATAAGAATAATAACCCCAGTGTAAAGCATCCACCACTCAACCGGCGCATAGAGTGCCAGCAAAATACAGGTAAGTGAATTAATAGCAAAAAAGATAGTCCAAATAATAGTTAAATAACGGCAATATTGACTTAACAGGGGGGGTATTTGTGGAAAATCTAATTGGGCAAACCTCTCTATCAGTGATGGCCCTTTGCCACTTAACAGAGTCTTACCAAAAAACAACATTAAATTTAATTGAATAATAACCGGTATCAGTTTTGCCATCAGATTCTGATAATAAACAGTCCCTACTAATAACAATAATAGGATTACTATTTTTTGACTACGAATCTGTATGGTCTTTGCTTTAATCGCTTGAAAGAAATACAAGCTAGCAATAACGGTAGGCGCAAACCAAACTAAACCTTGCTGAATCCCTTTATAAGCCAAATAGGGGTAAAGTAAAATTAACGTAGTGATTATTATCTTCCATAACACTTTACGCATGTACAATTATTTAAGGCGGTTTTTTGCAACAAAATCAACCAAAGAACTAATAGAAGCAAAAATATCTTTGTTACCTACATCATCAGATGTGATTTTGATTCCATATTTACGCTCTAACAATACTGCGATTTCTAACGCATCAATTGAATCCAAACCCAAACCATCGCCAAATAGTGGCGCTTTAATATCAATTTCATCTGCTGTTATATCCTCTAACTGCAAACCTTCAATGATTAAAGCTGTTATTTCACTAAGTAGTACATCAGACATATTTACCCTAACTAAACAAATATATGGAAAATCATCAATAACAACTCATTGATGAAATCTAAGGTAAAACCAACATGGCTTTACTTTAAACAAAAACCTTAAAGTTGTGTATATTTTACTTTATATTTACTCAACTGATCCAGTTCTTAGCAAAAGCTGAGGAAATCGTATTAAAAATTCAAAAAACAGGCGAGCATGCATCCATGTTAGCAATACATTGTCGCGCACATATTTAAATTGGCTCACACCGCCATCCTCCTTTAGGATGTAGCGGACTGGTGTAGGTAAATTTACAACAGGAACGCCCAGCCATGCCATTCTAACCGCAATCTCAGGATCAAAATCAAATCGTCTTGCCCACCTAGTTGATTGCATAGTTTTTAAAAAAGAGTCTATAGGATAAACTCGCATTCCAAATAACGAGTCATGAATACCCCAGCCTAACGTCTCTAACTTTGCCCACCAATTTGAAATCCGGCGCCCTTTGACCCTTAAGCTTGGTGCAGATGCCTCAAAAATTGGCTCACCTAAAATCATAGCTTTAGGATGTTGAAGTGAAAGCTTCATATATTGCTTTATGTAATTTGCTGGGTGTTGATAATCAGCATCCATAGTTAAAACATGTGTAAATCCATCAGCTTGAGCCTGGCTAACTCCTTTTAGAAGAGCAGCACCTTTGCCACTGTTTTGACTAGACTGGATTATCCTTAATTTATTGAGATGGTCTGCCTCCATAGCCGATAATAATTTTTCACTTCCATCATCACTTCCATCAATAACCACCCAAACAGGTGCCCATTGTTGTAAAGCTTCTGCAACGGTTTTTTTTAACAAAATTCCAGTGTTATAGCTTGGGATAATAACTAGATGAGTCTTAGATAGCTCTAATATTTCGTCCATTTTTTTAGCTTGTGCTAGATTCTAATTAATGCGTGAGGACGCGATAACTCGTTTATATACATATTTTCCAGACGAATATTAAAAGCTCGCGTCGACTCATCCGCCTTAATGTAAACGCAATCACCAACTGTAAAGCTAATATGTAATGGAAAAACAGGCTTTTTATATAATGGCCATCCTTTTTCAAAAAAACGGGTGTTACTGCGAATAAATACTGGCACAACAGGAACCTGTGCTTTTCTAGCTAATAAAGCTACCCCACCCTTAATAGGATTAATCCATTTTGCATCGTTTTTTGTTCGCGTACCTTCAGAAAATAGCAATATTTTTTCTTGCCCTTTTAAACATTTTATAGCTTGCTTAAACATAATAGAAATTGAATCATCAGGGATATAACCCGCTAATTGAGCGCCTCCACCTAAAAATGGATTACGCAAAATTTCTCCTTTAATAATGCAGACTACTTCAGGGAGAGACGCGATAATAAAAACCGCATCCCACAACGCAATATGGTTCGGTGCAATAATCACAGCCCCTTCTATAGTTGCTATTTTTTTTAATTCACTATCATCTAAGATCAATAAGCCTGTGATACGTAAAAAACTAATAAAAAACTTAAAAGCCTTTGATAACAAAAATCGTCCGGATTTGAGCGCGTTTTGTCGCGACAATAAAAAACTTAATGTTATACCTAAAAATGTTACTAGTAATCCAACAGTAGCCCAATAGAAAAAGCCCAAGATTAATAACAACCACTCCCAACTTGATCTAAACATTAAATTTATACATGGTTAGTTCTATGGTAAAAACCGATTAGAATATGAGTTGAAAAATAAAAAGTCATAACAATTTATAAAATACCCCTTCAATAACTCAAGCAAACTATTCTTTCAAAGTTAAATCAGATACAAAATTAATATCACTTAGCCTACAAGACTTCAATTTTAATATAATATCAAGCTTACTTGATTACTTAAAACTCCTTACTGTATAGGTATCAATCTTATTTGATGGATCAATTCTTACTGAGGAGACCCACAGTCCCATATCAATCCAAATTTTCATATAATAAGCTTTACCTTTTTCGAATGTTTGTGTTGTAACTCTATCAATTGCCATAAGTAATTCAACATACAAATCATGTTGCCCTGGTTCAACCGTTATTTTGAGAGGTTTTTCTGAAGTAACCTGTCCAATAAATTGATGATCAATAAAAACTCTAAAATCATCTGAGAAGCCTTGATCATGATAGACAATCATAGTTGCCTTATCTTGTGATAATAACTTTTGATCAATTGGAACTGTTACTAGACTTCCACACCCACTAATCAGAGAATAAAAAAATAGAATAATAACTAATATTTTCATACCGCAAATCCCTCTCATTACCATAATAGAATGTTAAATTCTTCACTTTATTAGAAATAATATCACTCCATGCATAGTTAAAAATTCAATACAAGGATAATA
>CAIVQX010000052.1 GCA_903908165.1 uncultured Methylococcaceae bacterium
ACTTTTGCTTTAAATGCTGGTGAGTGATTTCTTCTTGCTCTTCTTTTCATTTTTCTGGTCCATTCTTATGTCCTCGCGGACTTTAAAAGGTAACAGATTTTCACTTATAGCTTTGTTCAAATTTTCGGCGCCAGCTCTCTAATGAGTCAATATTTGAAATAACTAATTATGAACCGGTTGTAAAACTTGTCTTCAAAGGCTTAGATCAACCTTATAGCCACAGTTATATTTTAGAAAGAAACGATGAAGTGCAATCTACACGTTTAACTTTTAGATTTGAATTATTAGATATTGAGGTTTTTATGAGACCGTTTCAAAAGTTAATACGAGCTTCAATTGAAGATGGTGCAGAAAACACGGTTAACAATATAAAAAATCTAATCATTGCTAACGCACATTAATCAATATTTTTGATTAACAATAACGTAAAACTATGGAGTTTTAAAAATGTCTTTTATTGTTGAAAAAGATAGTGGCCTTATACCTCAGGTGCTTTCCGCTATTTTAGATGAATGTGTTAATGGAGTAACTTTGGCAGACCCTGATTTGGAAGACGCCCCCATCGTTTATGCAAACAAAGCCTTTGAGCGCTTAACCGGTTATAGTCAAGAAGATATCATTGGTTTCAATTGCCGGTTCCTGCAAGGTCAAGATCGAGAACAAGCGGGACGTTTTATCATTGCTGAAGCAATGGTAAAACATGAAGGTGTTGAAGTTACACTTCGAAATTATAAGAAAGATGGTAGTTTATTTCATAATCGATTGAAAATAACACCCTTGTTCGATAAAAAAATGCGCATTATTTACTATTTAGGCGTCCAGTATGACATTACCAATCAGGTTAACTCTAACAATGAAATCAAAGAATTAACTGATCTTTTGAATGCCGTTAATCATAAATAGAACAAAATCAACTACCTTATTATCAATATTGTTTAAAACATGAATACAATAGAAACATCACATAATAGCGGTATTTTTTTTAATGAAGCTTTATTTGGTCTTGCCATATTTGCTTTTGTCTTTTTAGTTGTTTTAGAGAAAAAAAATCCGTATCGCCAATTTTCTCAAAAAACTTTTAAAAAGTCTTTTGTCACGAATACTACTGCATTTTTAGTCAACAATATAATTTTAACCATTATTAGAGCCTCTTCTCTTTTCTTGGTGGCCCAAGAATTTGCCTCACATGGCTTGTTAAGCGGTTTAGATAACGGTCCTGTTAAATGGATATTGGCTTTTGCGTTATTTGATTTGGCCATTTATCTTTGGCATGTTGTCAGTCATAAAAATGACTATTTATGGCGCTTTCATAAAGTTCATCATAGTGATAAGGGCTTCAATGTTTCCACCGGTTTTCGATTTCATGTTTTCGATTTATTAATCGAAATAATTTATAAGTGTGTATTCGTTGTTATCATTGGAGTAAATGCATATTTAGTGCTTTCTATTGAAATATTTGAGTTGTTTTTTATACTCTTTCATCACGCTAATATTCGTGTTCCTAACGAAGACTTAATTTCAAACGTATTTATCACACCTTCACTACATCGTACCCACCATTCAAAAAAACGTAGCGAGCATGATAGTAACTACGGCATTGTTTTTTCGATATGGGATCGTCTGTTTGCAACCCGAAAAGAAGTAGTACCTGAACATATAGGTTTGGATTTAATTGAAGCTGATAATTTCATACAGCTTTTTTCTTTGGCGTTTATTACCGAAATTAAAATTAAAAAATTATTAAGTTGGATCCCAAAAGGTAAAAAAAATTGAACTCTTTTTCAAGTTAATTTAAAGAGTCTAATTTAACTAATGATAATTAAATCAAATAAAATTATCCCTGCTAGTGAAATAACTGACCCATTAATTTTTAAAAATCGTCGTCAGATAATTAAAGCAATGGCTGGGTCATTGCTAATAGGCTCAGGTATTTCGTCAGTATTTGCTAATGACAAAATCGACTGGATAAAATTACCTAAAGCTAACGTCTTAACAAATTCTTTACCAGTCACCCCTGCTGAAATTGTAAAAAACTACACTAATTACTATGAATTCACTTTTAATAAAACCGATACAACCAGTCTTGCGCAAAATTTACGTACTGATCCTTGGTCTGTAGAAATTAGTGGCGAAGTTGAGACGCCAGGTGTTTATTATTTGGAAGATATTTTAAGCCATCAATCGCTTCAGGAATATATTTACCGTTTTCGTTGTGTTGAAGCCTGGTCTATGGTCGTACCTTGGATTGGCTTTCCCTTATCAGCTTTATTAAAAACAGTTAAACCCTTGTCAAGTGCAAGATTTGTGCAGTTTACTTCCATTTATAGTCCTCAAGTAATGCCCAATCAACGTGATAATGCGATGCTGGATTGGCCCTATCAAGAAGGTTTACGAATTGATGAAGCGATGCATCCTTTAACAATATTAGCGGTGGGTATGTATGGTGAAACCATGCCCAAGCAAAATGGTGCACCTTTGAGATTAGTCGTGCCCTGGAAGTATGGATTTAAAAGCATTAAAGCCATTGTAAAAATTGAGTTACTAAAAAAACCGCCGGTAACAACTTGGAATAAATTTGCGCCAAATGACTATGGCTTTTATTCTAATGTTAATCCAACTGTAGCTCATCCTCGCTGGAGTCAAAATAGCGAGCGTCAATTAGGTGGTAGTTTCTTTACTCCCCGAAGACAAACTGAACTATTTAATGGATATGCCCATCAAGTAGCTTCCTTGTATAACGACATGGATTTGCGGCATTTTTTCTGATGTTCTTCCGTCTAAATAATGTGTGGTTAATCATTAATTTTGCTTGCCTGATACCTTTGCTAGCGTTGATTTTTGATATAAATTTTAACCGGCTAGGTGCAGACCCCGTTCAAGCAATGCATATCAGATTGGGTGATTGGTCAATGCGCTTTTTATGGCTGACATTAGTTATTACTCCTGTACAAACGTTTACAAAATGGCAAAGAATGGCGGTTTATAGGCAAATGTTAGGACTTTACGCCTTCTTTTATGCAAGCCTGCATGTTATGACCTATTTATCGGTAGATCATGGCTTCATGTGGCAGCTTATTGGTATTGATATTCTTGAAAGCTCGTATATTTGGTTTGGCTTAATAGCTTATTTCATCATTCTTTTACTCGCAGTTTCATCTCCCAAATCGGGCAAAAAGCGAATGGGTAAGAACTGGAAAAAACTTCATCAGTTCATTTATATCGCAGCTATTGCCGTGATTATTCATTATTATTGGCAACTCAAAGGAAACTTAGCTGAGCCTTTATTTTATTTGATAATTATTATTTTATTACTGGGCTTTCGTATTGCTGTTTGGTTTAAAAATCGTCAATTTAATAAAATGATGATTCCTACGACTAAAAGAGTTTCTGTGGCTTCAATAAAACAAGTATCAATATTTGACCAAACCGTCGAATTATCAGCAACCACTTTAAAAGAATCAATTATTCAAAAAATATTAGGCTATTATGAATGTCGTAACAAGAAATAAGGGAGGTTATTTTAAACTGATCATCATTGGTGGAGGCTATGCAGGTTTATCTGCCCTAATTACCTTAAGAAAACAAGCACCTGATGCTGAAATTACTTTAATTGACCCACGAGCAGATCACCTGATTATTACACGACTGCATGAAACAGTGCATTGTCCTCTGAACAACATTCGAGTGCCTTATAGCTTATTAGCCAAACGCTTTAATTTTATTCATAAACAGCATGCCATTCAGTTCGATGAGAATCTCATTAAAGAGTGGGAGTTGTCTAAGGTAATACAGATTGATGAAGAAAGTATATCATTCGATTATCTGCTAATAACGACAGGCTCACTGCCCATTCAATCAATAATTGAGCCCGATGTTTATGATCTGAATATTATTGGTCAGCAAGGGTTTGCGCCTATTCTGGAGCAATTTATAGCGAGCGCAGAAACTCATGAAAAAACCATCAATATAATCGGTGCAGGTCCAACCGGAATTCAGTTTGCCTTTGAATTAGCTCATGTTCTTCTAACTTGTCATAGGGACTATCGGCTTAATTTGATAGAGGGAAGTGACACTTTAATGGGTTCTTTCCCGGTTGCTATAAGTCATTATATCGAAAAGCGCCTTTTCGAAAAACAAATCTCAGTTCTTAAAAGCCAATTTTACAAAGGCAAACAGGATCATAAAATTCTCTTTGAAAACAGTCACTCAGGCGATAAATCAAGGCTTGCCTCTGACCTAACTTTATTACTGCTGGGTAAAAAACCTAAACTCTTGCTGCATGCAAATAGTTCTGGGCAGGTTATTTTGGATCATAAAGTTCTTAGGCATATTTTTACAGCCGGAGATTGCTCATATTATGATGATTTTGGATCAAATCTAATGACATCACAGTCTGCATTACGTAAAGGTAAGGCGGCTGCAAATAATATTTTAAGAGAAGCCTGCATACTGCGTTTTTGCCTGCCATATATGCATCAGGAAATTGGTTATTTGATCAGCTTGGGTCCTAGCGATGCGGTCGGGTGGATAGGTAATAAAAAAGCTATTATAACCGGCTTAACAGCGTTTACAGCAAAGGAAGTTATTGAGGCACAATATGACTTATTACTGAAAGGTATCAATACTTATATCCTCTGACCTTAGTAACCCAAAATTATTAATTGCATTAAGTTGTAAATTTATGAACCGTAATAAACTTTTAGAAATTTCAATTTAAATCTAAATTAAGTGAGGAAATAATGTTTGGTTTAACCTCAAATAAAGGTGCTTCTGGTACAGCAAGTATTATAATTAACCGCCCAGCGGATAAATTATTTAACTTTATTGCCGTAGATTTTTTTGATAATTATCCAAAATGGTCACCGGAAGTAAAACAATTAGAGTTACTATCACCTCCACCATTAAAACTTAACAGCTTGGTGAGGCAAGTCCGTGTCGATAATGGACAACGCAGTGAGTCGACTTTCAAAATAACAGTCTACAAAGTCTCTGAAAAACTAGTTTTTGAGGGTGTATCTAACGCCTATCGTTGCAGCTATGACTTTGCCTCAATAAATTCTTCGAACACTAAGCTAACATTTACTTTTGAACTAATCAAACTTGAACTGTTTATGTTGCCATTTGAAAAACTCGTTTGCATCGCTGTCGAAGAAGGTGCAAAACGAACGGCAAGGAATCTAAAAAACTTAATAGAGTCATCCTAATAAATAAAAAAACATTAAATAATTGAAACTAAGGAGCTGGAGTCCATTATGAATTTTCAAGTAGAAAAAGATAGCGGTATTATTCCGCAAATTTTAACCCAGATTCTCGATGGCTCTATCAATGGAATTACGCTTTCCGATCCGGATCAGGAGGATAATCCCATAGTTTATGCCAACAAAGCCTTCGAAAAAATCACTGGCTACAGTAAAGAAGAAACGGCTGGTCGCAATTGCCGTTTTCTTCATGATCAAGACAAAGATCAGGAAGTGTTACAGCAAATTCGTGACGCCATCAAAAATGCCAGGCCTGTTGAAGTTACTCTGAAAAATTTTCGTAAAAATGGAGAGTTGTTTTATAACCGTCTGTCCATTACCCCTCTTTTTGATAATGAAGGTCAACTGATTTATTTTCTGGGTGTTCAGTACGATGTAACCGAGCAAATTCTAGCCCAGCAGCAAATAAAAACGTTAACCGATACGATCCTTAAACTTCGTAACCAGTAAGATATTATGTCAAATTTTAATAAACAAGTAACAGTTCATTACACTGCCGAGCAAATGTACAATTTGATTAATGATATCAATGCCTACTCCTCATACATCCCTTTATGTATTGCATCTGAAGTCCATGAAGAACTCGATCATAAATTAAGAGCAACTATAAAAATAGCTAAAGGTAAAATTGGCTTTGAATTTACTACGGTTAATACCATGGAAAAAAACCGTTCCATTAGAATGAGTCTTGAAAATGGTCCTTTCAAATCACTTATGGGCATCTGGAGCTTTACTCCGCTTGGAGAACAAGATTGTATTATTTCCTTGAATTTTGACTTTGACTTTTCTAATAAATTTCTGGACGTAGCGTTAAGTGGCTTATTCAAGCAGCTTTGCGATTCAATGGTTGAGTCTTTTCGCAAGCAAGCCGCCCTCCTCTATGACTGAAACAAACACAAAGTATATACATAGATTTTTTAGCCAACCTTCATTCTAATGACTCTTAAAAATACAAAAAATAATTCTACATGCTGAAATAGTTACTCAAAATGCAAAGATGAATAACCTTTTCAGTGGCAATCATCTAACTGAAGACGAAAAAACCAATAGTGCTAACACCATCCCATATAGTGTTAGCTCAGAAGTTAGTGTAAAAAAAAGGGGGGGGGTTAAATACAGTTATTAGAAAGCACGAACAGCACGCACCCTAAGCTTACTGTATTTATTGTAACGATCTTGGTCGTCATTACCGAAGCCTTGGATCCAAGCACTGTTAATGTCGAGCTCGGTGGAACTCCAATAGTCATCTTTAACAAAGCCCCCTACCCGACTTCTGTGTTCATACAACATTTTTAATTCATTCTTTGTCGGTAAATGCCAACCAGAGCCATAACTATTGGCCGCTATGAAAGCATCATTCCAACTTAGTGAATTGATCTCGTCAGTTGCTTTCGCTTCCAGACCATGACAGCGGGAGTCATCTATAAAAAAAATCTTACCCTCGCCAGGTCCAGTATCACCTAACTGGTAAGGTGTGCAATATGATGGGTCTTTATCAACTGGTAAAGCGTCAGCAGCATCAGCAACTGTCAAGCTCATAGCCAGTAATGCAACCATTAAAGTCTTTTTTAATTTAATCATATCCTGCTTTTTCCTTATTCATGACTATTCAATATCAATATGGACTTCATTGCGACGTAAAAAAAGCAGTGTCCAAGGTGGATCATAAGCTGCAGATCGTGAATTAGAGATTGGCTTGAAGCCCTTTTTTTATAACCAGTATTTTAATTCCTCAGACTTCTCTTCAATATCCAAAACTAAACACACTAGAAAATAATTAAATTAGCCTAAAACAGCATAATGGAGATGTAAAAAAAATTAATATACAGTAATTGACACAAGCCAGAGTTTTCAACTTACCTAAGCAGTATTAGGAGACCAAATGATATATGCGAAGTTATTAATTATATTCGGACTAGTTATCAACTATGCCCCATAGCTGGTCAACTGGCTTGGAAAAATGCCTGGTGATATCCGCATCGAATATGAAAATAAGTCAGTATTTATTCCAATCACTTCTTCTATAGTAATCAGCATCATCTTATCAATCATTCCTAATCGACTATTTCGGAAATATTAATCTACCTAATCACTTCCAAAAAACTGTTCTATCTTGTGTACACTACAGATAAATTAATCCATTTTCATAGGAAATTCAGGAAACAATTGAATAAATAACCATAAAGCCACGCAAGCAACAACCAAAATTGTAGTTATGATATTTTTTCTGGATTCTTTATCGTTTATATTAAACATATTTCTCACTAATCTGTTTCAACATTTAAGCTTAGGAATTGATTGGATTGACCTCACTAAGATACCAACCCAATCAATTTTGTTGCAGTAAAACTATTCTCCAACTAAAGATATAACTGAAGCTAGATTAAAAGCAAGTACTAACAATAATTCAAAATTATCTTTAAACCTGTGGGGGACCAAGCCATCCAACAATGACGCACTCAATTAAAGGGTGACAGCGCATTGACAGAAACTGAACTTACAAACTACTATATTAGCATCAAGAACACATTTCATATTGCCGATCATTATTCTTTTTTACAAAAGAAATTTTGCTTCTATTAACAAATATCTGTTTAACTTTAATTACCCTATACGTGTTAATCAGCGTCTATTTATTTCCAAGTGAACCTTAATATTGACATCTTATAAATTTATAAATTAACCAAAATAACAATAGGATAAAAACTCATACTGGTAAATCTGAACGCTGTTCACCCAAAGAGACTGGAAAATATTTGACGCTAATTAACTTCAATTTATGTATTCTCGTCCCAAAATACAAAATCCTTAAAATTCATAGATAAATTTTGTAATAATTTTAAAAGTTATTTATTCTGCAATCAGGCCAAGTCGAAACGATCCAGATTCATTACCTTGACCCAGCTCGCTACGAAGTCCTTGATAAACCTATCTCTGCCATCGGCGCTGGCGTATACCTCAGCATAAGCACGCAGCACTGAGTTAGAACCAAAGATCAAGTCGTTTCGGGTACCGGTGTACTTCACCCTGCCACTTTTACGATCAAGACCTTCGAACACTTCAGTCTCGCCGTCCACCGCCTTCCACTCCGTGCCCATGTCGAGCAAGTTGACGAAGAAGTCGTTGCTCAGCACACTGTCCTTATCGGTGAACACACCATGCTTGCTGCCGTCGTAGTTAGCACCTAACATGCGCAGGCCACCAACCAACACAGTCAGCTCCGGCCCGGTCAGAGTCAGCAACTGGGCTCGGTCAATCAATAGCGCTTCGGTCGGAGCACCAATCTTACCCTTCGTGTAATTCCGAAAACCATCAGCCAGCGGCTCTAGCAGAGAAAAGGACTCGACATCAGCCTGGTCCTGCCGAGCATCGACACGGCCCGTAGCGAAAGGAACTTCTACCACAACACCACCAGCTTTAGCAGCCAACTCGACACCCACACTGCCGGCTAGCACAATCACGTCGGCGAGTGAAGCCTTGCCGGAGGCCTTCTGGATTTCGACTAGCTTTGGCAGCGCTGTGACTGCAATCCTATTAACCTCCCAGTCCTTCTGTGGCGACAGGTTCAAGAGGGCACCGTTGGCGCCGCCGCGTTTGTCACCACCACGGAAGGTGGAAGCGGAAGCCCAAGCTACCGAGACTAGCTCACTCACTGACAAGCCCGAAGCTGCAATCTTGTACTTGAGATCGGCAATGTCCTCCATTGTCGGCATGTGGGTGGCTGCCGGCAGAGGGTCTTGCCAGATCAAGTCTTCCTTCGGCACTTCGGGACCAAGGTAACGTGCTTTCGGACCCATGTCACGGTGAGTCAATTTGAACCAGGCACGGGCGAAAGCCTCGGCAAAGGATTGCGGGTCTTCTAAGAAGCGTCTAGAGATCTTGCCGAACTCTGGGTCGTAGCGCAAGGTCAGATCTGTCGTCAGCATAGTGGGAGGATGAAACTTACCTTTGACATGCGCATCGGGAACGATCTCCTCGGCGTTTATAGCCACCCACTGTTTGGCGCCGGCGGGCGACTTGGTGAGTTCCCATTCGTACTTGAACAGGTTTTCGAAGAAGTTGTTGCTCCACAGTGTGGGCGTCTTGGTCCAGGTCACTTCAAGGCCACTAGAGATAGTATCTTTACCGTGACCACTACCATAGTTACTAATCCAGCCTAGGCCTTGCGCCTCGATGGGTGCACCTTCAGGTTCGGCTCCTATATGCAAATCAGACGCAGCACCGTGAGCCTTGCCGAAGGTGTGGCCGCCGGCGATCAGAGCGACAATTTCCTCGTCATTCATTGCCATACGGTCGAAGGTAGCACGGATATCTTTGGCGGCCGCCAAGTAATCTCCGCTTGCATTCGGACCTTCGGGATTCACATAGATTAGGCCCATGTGTGTTGCAGCTAAATTATGGTCAAGCTCACGATCACCGTGAAACCGTTTGTCATCAGCCAACCACTTAGTCTCGGCACCCCAGTTCACATCTAAGTCAGGTTCCCACACGTCTTCACGGCCACCGGCGAAGCCAAAGGTACGAAAGCCCATTGACTCTAGTGCAACGTTGCCGGCGAGGATAAAAAGGTCGGCCCAAGAAATCTTCTGCCCGTACTTCTGCTTGATCGGCCAAAGCAGACGACGCGTCTTATCTATGTTGACGTTGTCGGGCCAAGAATTAAGCGGGGCAAAGCGTTGCTGTCCACGCCCGGCGCCGCCGCGCCCATCGAAGGTACGGTAAGTGCCGGCTGCATGCCATGCCATCCGGATCATCTGTGGACCGTAGTGACCAAAGTCGGCAGGCCACCATTCCTGACTGTCGGTCATAAGCTTGACCAAGTCGGCCTTAAGCGCCTTATAGTCGAGCTTTTTGAACTCTTCAGCATAATTGAACTTCTCGCCCAACGGGTTAGATTTATTCGAATGATGATTCAACAGGTCAACACGCAACTGATTCGGCCACCAGTCTTGGTTTGGAGTTCCGCCGCCGGCGGTGTGTAGGAACGGGCACTTTTCTTGACTTGACACTTCTTCTCTCCTTTTCTCTCAGTTTTGACTTCGTGAAGCTAACTATAATTATGCATCCTAATTAATGCAAAACATTTCCTCATCCAATAATCTAACTCAGTTTTGATCTAATATGAGACTAATAATCAGAATCTATTTCTTTCCAGTTCAGTGTACATATTTAGAGCCCATTAATTTATAAAAATTCATACTGGTACATCTTATCGCTGTTTTTCAGAAGAACATGGTAATAATTCCATGCTGAATGACAATTTTTATACTCTTCATTTTATGCCTAAT
>CAIVQX010000053.1 GCA_903908165.1 uncultured Methylococcaceae bacterium
ACATCCTGATTATGCCTTTCATTTGCATAAAGGCTATGGCACAAAGCAGCATTTAAAAGAGATTGAGCAATTTGGTTTTTTGCCGATACACAGAAAATCATTCAATCCTTTAAGAACACTTTTGTTGCAAAAGCAGTAAGAAGAGTTAATTTCTTAGTAGGCAACAATAGGTTCTTCATCCATCAATGCAATTTGTTCCCGTAACTCAATAATTCGGTCCTGCCAATAGCGGATTGTATTGAACCATGGGAATGCTAAAGGGAAAGCTGGATCCTCCCAGCGCTTGGCAATCCAAGCGGAATAATGAATCAGGCGCAAGGTACGTAAGGCTTCTACTAGATGCAATTCATTTGGATTGAAGTCATAAAAAGTTCTGTACCCAGTCATTAATTGTTTAAATTGCAATGTCATTTCGGCACGGTCACCTGAAGTTAACATCCAGAGATCTTGAATAGCAGGTCCCATTCGGCTGTCATCAAAATCAACAAAATGAGGGCCGTCATCAGTCCATAGAATATTTCCTGGATAACAGTCGCCATGCAGTCTCAGTGTTTTTAGAGTACCTGCGCGTTCAAAGCAACGTTTTACTCTATCTAGTGCGAGAGTAATGATAGTCTGGTAAGCATTAAGTAGTTCAGCGGGGATAAAATCATGCTCTAATAAATAATCACTGGGTTCATGGCCAAAGTTGACGATATTGAGAGCGGGTCTTTCTTTAAAGTTTTTTAATGCTCCAACGGCATGTATTCGAGCGATAAAACGCCCCATCCATTCCAATTTCTCACGCCCCTCAATGTCAGGTACTCGCCCTCCTTGTTTTGGAAATACGGAGAATCGGAAGCCATCGAATTCATGTAGGGTTTTGTTTTCTCTGCATTTTAAGGGTGGAACAACAGGTATTTCGTTACTGGCCAATTCCTCTATGAAAGCGTGTTCTTCGAGAATAGCTGTGGTTGTCCAACGGTTAGGTCTATAGAATTTTGTTACAACTGGCGCTGAGTTTTCAATACCAATTTGGTAAACACGGTTCTCATAACTGTTAAGGGCAAGTAGTCGTCCATCAGTTACAAGGCCAATACTATCAATAGCCTGTAGGATAATATCGGGTGTTAGTGTTGAATAAGGAGCAGGTTGAGTATTCATGGCAACATTGTAACCTTGAATACCTTTTAAGAAGCTATATTTTATAGAATGTTAGTGTTAATTAGTGGTATCTTTGGGTCCTTCTACATCAGCAGGATCACCCTCATAAGGGGTTGCATAGTTACAGTCTTTTTGAGGACACACTTTTTCGACGCCTCGTCTTTTGGTTTCTTTGACCGTTAAGATTGGCCAAGAGCACTGAGGACAACTTTCTTTAATGGGGTTATTCCATAATGCATAATCACATTTAGGGTAGCCTGAACAAGAATAAAATATTTTACTGTTACGTGATTTTCGTTTTAGTATAGTGCCCTTTTTACATTGAGGACATTCGACGCCAGTATCGGCGGGTTTTTCTAAAGGCTCTATATGGCGACATTTAGGATAAGCGCTACAGCCGATAAATTTACCATAGCGTCCCGTCTTGAAAACTAATGGTGATTCACATTCGGGACAGTTACGACCCTCTATAACTTCAGGTTCCTCGGTAGACTTAGCGTCATCATTTAAATTGCGAGTGTAGGAGCAATCAGGATAATTGGTACAACCTATAAATCGACCATTTCTGCCCAGGCGTATTGATAGGGGGCTGCTACATTCTGGACATTTTTCATCAATGGCTTCTTGAGTAACATCTTTACGTTGAACACTGGCTTCTTTTTCTTGTATTGTTGAATGAAAGGGGTTCCAAAACTCGTGCATCAATGGAATCCAGTCTTTTTCACCACGTGAAACAGCATCCAGTTCATCTTCCAGATTAGCGGTAAAATCATAGTCGACGTATTTAGTGAAATGTTCAGTCAGAAATTTATTTACAATTCTGCCGACATCAGTTGGATAAAACCGTTTATTGTCTAAGGTGACATATTCACGATTTTGGAGCGTTGAGATAATAGAAGCATAGGTTGAAGGACGACCTATACCATGTTCTTCTAAAGCTTTTACCAAGCTGGCTTCACCGTAACGGGGTGGGGGTTCTGTAAAGTGCTGGTCTGCAGTAATGTCGTTGAGAATGACTGGTCGCCCCTCTTCAAGAGGAGGTAAAAAACTTTCCTTATCATCGCTTTCTTTGCTGTCATCTTTACCTTCCAGATAGACAGCCATAAATCCTGGATCTGCAATTGTAGAACCAGTTGCCCTGAATATGTGTTTACCATCATCACAACTTAAATCGACTGCAACCATGTTGAGGGTAGCGTGAAGCATTTGACAAGCTATTGTCCGTTTCCATATAAGATCATACAGCTTGTATTGTTCAATGCTGAGGTAGTCTTTTATTTGGTTTGGTAAATGTCTTGGGAAAGTTGGGCGGATAGCTTCATGTGCTTCCTGAGCGTTCTTTGATTTGGTTTTAAATAGTCGAGGTTCTTTAGGAACATTCTTAATACCATATTTTTCAGCTATTAGGGTACGCACTTCTTCTACAGCATCTACTGATAAATTAACAGAATCAGTACGCATATAGGTTATCAGACCTTCAGTTTCTCCACCGATATCAATCCCTTCATAAAGTTGTTGAGCAACTATCATAGTGCGTTTGGTAGTAAAACCCAATTTACGTGAAGCTTCTTGTTGTAGTGTTGATGTTATGAAAGGCGGTGCAGGATTACGTTTTTGTTGTTTCTTTTCCAGTTTAGTAACCAGTAACTGACCATCGGCGGCGTTCAGTAATAGCTGCTTTGTTTTTTCGGCAAGTGCCTCATCGGTGATGCTAAATTGAGTTAACTTCTCATTATCAAAATGAGTTAATTTAGCTTTAAAAATCTGGTCATGGGCAGTTAATGCTGCGTCAATAGTCCAGTATTCACGAGTTTTGAAGGCTTCTATTTCTAATTCGCGTTCAACTATCATGCGCAATGCAGGGCTTTGTACGCGACCTGCTGACAGTCCACGGCGAATCTTTTTCCATAATAGTGGTGAAAGATTGAAGCCAACTAAATAGTCCAAGGCTCGTCGGGCTTGCTGGGCATTGACTAAGTTAATCGCTAATTTCTCTGGATTCGCAATTGCTTCGGTGACCGCTTTCTTGGTAATTTCATGAAAGACAACTCGATGAACGGGTTTGTCTTTGAGTATTTTTTTTTCTTTCAGTAGTTCAAGTAAATGCCAAGAAATCGCCTCTCCTTCTCTATCTGGATCTGTTGCAAGATATAAGGTATCTGCTGATTTGAGGGCTTTGCTGATTGCTTGAACATGACGTTGATTACGATCAATAACTTCATATTTCATAACAAAATCATTACTTGGATCAACAGCACCTTCTTTTGGAATAAGGTCGCGGACATGCCCATAAGAAGCTAAAACCTGAAAGTCCTTGCCTAAATATTTTTCTATGGTTTTTGCTTTTGCAGGTGATTCTACAATGACAAGATTTTTGCTCATTTAATTCTAAAGATTTAAGTTTCTATTGTTGTGATTGTGGATGAAAGATTAAGTTTTTTCTTAATGTAGAAAAGTTGGTACCAGGTCATAGACAATATCTTCCATTCTGGAAAAAGCAATTTCTTCGTCAGGTTGACTTAACAATACCATTAATACGATCCATTTAAGCTTGTCCATAGAGATGTCTTCAATGTCTAAAGCCATTACCCGATCAATGACGACTTCCCGATTATCCGAATTGAGGATACCATTTTGTTCGAGAAATAAAATAAAGTTACGACATTCCAGATTGAGTTTTATTATTTCCTGTGAACAGAAAATACGAAATGCTGAGGTGACTGTTGGTTTGATGGTTCGTTTTATATTAAGAGAGTCTAACCAATCAAAGGCTTTGCTGACTTCGCAAGATTCAAAACCTGCTTCTAATAATTCTGTTCTGATAACATCACTGTCTGGAAGTATTTCAGCTTCATCTTCCATATAATTTTCAAATAAATACATCAAGACATCAAAAATATTTTCTTTCATAAGGTGTTTGTTAATTGTGATTATTTTACTCTCATATAACAACCGCCAGCGGTTGTTTCTAAGTAGCCTTGTAGTTCCAAAATTAAGAGCATTGAGGATATAACCTCAACAGATTGTCCTGTATTTTGAACTATATCATCAATAGATGTTGGGCTAAACATAATGTGATTCAATAATGTTTGTTGCTCCAGGTCAAGCATTGATTCCATTTGTAGTGGCTGTAAATCTTCATCTTCTTGATAGTATTGACTTAATTCTTCAAGAATATCTTGAGTAGTTTCGACAAGTTTGGCTCCATCACGAATTAAAGCGTTACAACCCCGCGCTAAGGGGTTGTGAATAGAGCCTGGAATAGCAAAAACCTCTCGATTTTGTTCTAAAGCCATTCTGGCAGTAATTAATGAGCCGCTTTGTTTGGCAGCTTCAACGACAAGTAAGCCTTGACAAAGACCACTGATTATACGGTTTCGCCGTGGAAAGTGATTAGCTTTTGCGGTAGTTCCGGGTGGAAATTCTGAAACCATAGCGCCAGTTTTGACAATTTCGGTCGCTAAATCTCTATGTTGGGCGGGATAAACCCGATCCAAACCTGTACCTGCTACAGCAATAGTATAACCCTTCGCATTGAGTGCGCCACGATGACTTGCTGCATCAATGCCCAACGCTAAGCCACTTGTTATTACATAGCCATGACGACTGAGCGTTTTCGCAAAATTAAAAGCTGTTTCTTCACCTAAAGAGGTAGGGTTACGGCTGCCCACTATGGCAATTTGAGGCAATAAAAGTAAATCTATGTTGCCGCGTATAAATAAAACCGGCGGAGGGTCTGCAATTTCTTTTAATTGAGAAGGATAATTTACGTCGTTGAAAGTAATAGCATGATTATTTTCTTGATTTACCCACGCAAGGTCTTGATCGATTATATCCCAGTCGGGATTTTTTATTGCGTTGATAGTAGCGCTTTTCAAGTTTAGTTTAGAAAGTGTTGATGAAGGCTCTTCAAACAACTGTGCAGGAGTATGCGTTTCTAGCAAACTAATAAAGGTCCTACAACCCACACCAGGCGCTCGTAAGAGTGCAAGCCAGTATTTCATGTCAGTATTGTTAGATTGCGTGATTATATTCAGAGTGCTTTAACTTTATCTAAAATGTGAATGGCTTTGTTGGCTTTCATAACCAGAGCATAACTGACTCGTTCAAAAGGACGAAAAATCATTAGTATCCCAGCAATTTCATCGGGGAGTTTAATAATATCGTTTTTTATACTACTGAATGGGTCGGTCGTGATTTTACCATTTTGGTATATAGTCAATTCATGGCCAGTCAAGATGCCATCTTTAGTGCCCTTATCTAGAACCACAACATCGTGAAGGCCTATTTGAGAAATGCCACCCAGGACGCTGATAATGCTTCCGTTAATAGCTATTGTAGGCGGTCTTGGAAAATAATTTACGGTAATATTGTTTTCATGCGTTGGTAGTACTCGATCGCCACGGCGAATCTCACTGTTGGACTTAATGATCAATAGCCTTGCTGGGTCACCTGTGTTTTCTAATTTGGTATCAGCAATATATTGAGCATTGTATCCTAGTATTTCACCAGTATCTGGACTGATATAGGCATCGCCTGCTCGATAAATACTGTATAAGGGGTTTTCTGAGCGCATTATGGATCGGACATAAAGCTTGTCGCCAGCTCCAGCAATGAGGTGTTCGCCTGCGATATCTAAAACATAAGGCGCATGATTTAGCTCATTTTCTGTAACAACTTTGGGAAAAGTTAAGAATTGAGCAACAGAGCCTGCAGGAATCAAGTTGATAGCTTGTTTTATTGTCGTTTCACGTATGCAGGGTAGAAGCTTTCCTGTGTTGGAGGTCGCAAATTCTGAACGGCCTTTTTTAAAATCTTCATCGTTAAGTACGCAGCC
>CAIVQX010000054.1 GCA_903908165.1 uncultured Methylococcaceae bacterium
AGACTGACTCCCGATGAAGCCTATTATGGTTTGTTGTCACCATTAAAAAAAGCAGCTTAATACAATGACAGGTATTCACTTATAAATTGATAATGTCTGTTTAAACAATTGGGGCCAGCTCTATAATGAGGGTGGCTAATAATATTACCTTTCCATAAATCTGTACTAATCTGAAATACCTTATTTCGTAAAACATTTGTTTAATAAAAGAGGGTGCGTAAATTCAACCGCTTTTACTACTTAAAATTGTTAATAAGGCGTATTGTTTTTTAAATAGAAACAATTTATTTATTATTTGCGATATTGTTTACTATAAATAATTCTGTATAGTTAACCCTAACGAACAGCTGAATTAAAATTTTTTTTAGAGAGGCTAAGATGATGAATAACTTATATATAAACATAATTATTTTTTCAATATTTATTGCTGGTATTTGGTGCTTCATTTCGGGACAATTTATTATATCTGCAGTTTTATTTTGTGGTGCGGCTATTTATAGCAACATGGTAAAACGAGTAAATTTAGACAGCTAGATACAAACAGTTAACTACCTCCTGGTGTTATACCTCAAAGCAGTTCCTCCTCATTCAAGATCTGCTTAACTCTTAACTCTCTTTGCTGAAAGAGCAGAGGGAGTTTTTTTTGCTTATATTTAATATTCCTTAGCTATACCACCTTAATATTATGAGCATGACAACCGTCGTATATTCGTAGACAGTTTTGTATTATTTATTTATCGATTGATCGCTATCATTAATTCAACTTTGTGTTGAGAGCGCTTGGTTGTTTTTGGTCGTGTATTGAGATAGTTAAAGTTTACATGCTGATAAAATAAAAAAATCACAGCACTAATAACAATAATAAATAAAACTAGCCAGTAGTTAGGCAGGCGTCTTTTTACAAAATAATACGAAGACGGAATCCACGTAATGTGGATTTTTTATGTCTAAAACGACTTAATTACCCATTTTTATACCTTTAGGATTATCGGTAATAAGTTCTTCAAAATCTTCAGCACAGTTGTAATTTCTTTTTTCTATTTCTTTTAGGGCAGCATTTTTTGCTAATTCACTGTAACGTCCTTTTTCCAAAATCCCACATAATTCGTAATTTGAAAAATTTTTGACCTCAGATGGATCTATATCTAATGGTTTAGAAGAGCAGCTGACAGTAGAAATAGATGTAGCTACTATTGTTAACTTAAAGAGGGTATAGAGGTTATTATTTTTATTCATTAACTATTCCAATTTTTTAGATATTAAGGTTGAAGAGAATTTATTGTGCTTAAATAATTATTTTTAGTTTTTTTGAATATTGTGGTTTAGTTTGTTAGGGTTGATTAAATAAGCCTAAGTACTATAAATTTTCGAACAATGAGAGCGTTTATTAAGCTAAGCCAAAAAAACCTTTAATTTGTAAAAGAAAACTATTTTGTTGTTCTGACATCATTTTGGCTCGTGTTTCACTATCTATTTGTTGCTGTAAATTATTAATACTGAAGAGGCGACTAACTAACAATTTACTGATCTCATTAGCAAGATCAGGGCGTTTGGTTAATATATCCTGAAATGATTCTTTATCTAATCGATAAGCTATAACATCTGTCTTGGCTATTACTGTTGCGCTTCTTGGGGCACCTGTCATTAAACCCATTTCCCCTAAAAAACACCGACCATTTGTAGAGCTTATCAATCTTCGTTCGCTATTTGGGGCTTCTAAAAATATATCTGCGGTCCCTGTTTTTATTATGAAAAGCCAATTGGCAATTTCACCTTGACGCATAATTGTGTCGCCATGTGCAAAAGGAGTGTAAACCAGCTTTTCTGCAACTTCAGTCATTTCACTGTCATTTAGAACGTTAAATAGTTCAAGTTGATTTAAGGCCTCCATTCGTTCTTTAAAAAAAAGCATGTGTTTATTTTGTTGATATGTGTCATCTTTATAAGTCAAATGTATATTTTGCTGAGGGCAGGTTAAATCCATCCCTGCTCTTTGAAGTGCGGCATAAATTCTTGAGCGTACTGCTGAATCTGTAGAGTCATCAGCTTCAATATCAGTTAACCAATAACGTAACGCATAGTTAGCAGCACTTGGATTTAAAGCCATTAAAATACAATTGGGAATAGGGGTATCTGCTACGTTCTTGATATGACCATTTATAATCGCGTTTTGAACAGTTTCGATGACCTGGCCAGATAAGAAATCATACCCAACATCAAACCTGACCCATCTTCGCCATTGTAATGGTTGATTTTTACGTCTTCCGTGAATAGTGAACTTAGTTTTCATCAATAAACTATTTGGGATTACCACCATTTCCCAATTTCGAGTTTCTATCGCGGTATATCGCCAGCGGACTTCAGATACGCGACCTTTGACATTATCTATTTCTACCCAATCCCCTAATTTAATTGAATTGTCTAATTGTAGAGATAATCCACTAAGAATATTACCTAAGGTGTCTTGCATTGAGAATGCTAAAACAGCAGTTAATACAGAGGATGTCACGACAATTTCTGATAAATTCAAACCTGCCTCATGGAGATAAATCATTAGCCAGGCTGCATATGCCCCAAATACAGATAGATCGCCAATGATACTCAAAAGATTAACACGGCATAAAGGTAATATTAGGTGGAACAAATACAAACCTAATATTCTGATTACAGCAAATCCGCAAAATAATATACTGGCTTCATGTAAGCCATTACCGAGCGATACGAAATGCAATGTAATTAGTAGGCCACTTAACATAAGGCTGCCAAATGCTACAAAATACAAAATTAATGAGGTAATAACAGTCTTACGATCATGAGGGCACTTAAGCCACAATGAAATCGTCAATACTATCGATATAATAAGTAGGAAACTAAATTGGATATGATGCAAAGCAAAATTACCAAAATCATTAAAAAATTTTTCAGATTGAGACATTGTTTTTTATCTATATCTATTAAAGGTTAAAAGTATTTTTATAAAAATTAAAACCTATTGCTAATTACAAATCCTATAACGTGAATTATAGAATGTATAAAAAATATCTATTGTGGTGTTATTCATTGAGCAGTAAAGCTATTTTTTAGCGTTTAAAAATGCTTAGTTTTCTAAATTTAAGCAAAAAGCTGTCCAACTGCGAAATAATAACAGTCAAGTCATCATAGCGGAACAATATGACAATATGCCATTCGAATAAATAACATAATCACCAAATAAAGCACAATAAAGGTGCGGTACAATATTTATTTTGCACCAAGATAGACCGTTAATTCTAAGGTAATATATATTGATAAAGATTAAGCACCTGAATTACTTGCATTTAATTGCTTTGAAAGATATGGCATAGCACATGCTAGATAAATCTTTTTGGTAATAGTCATTAGCATTGACCGAATAAGATACTTAACAGTTTTCTCGAAACGTTAAATGCATTAATTCAGTGCGGCAGAAAAATTATGGTGCTTAAATCAAGTGAATATTGAAGATGAGGTGTTTAAAAATTTTCTTGCTGAGATGGCAGAACGTTTGATTGATCTTGAGCAAGGCTTACAAGATCTTGAGAAAGAATTTAGTATTGATGTAATCAATAAGTTGTTTCGAGCTGTGCATACTATAAAAGGAGGTTGTGGTTTTTTTAGTTTAACTAAAATCACTGAATTATCTCACCTCTTTGAAGATATCTTAATGAAAATTAGAGAAGGTGATTTAGTTTTTGATGTAAAAATGGTACCTACTTTTTTTGCAGCATGTGATGCATTAAAAGATATGCACGAATCTGATGATTATGGCAATAGTTATGATATTAAAGAGATTTGTGCGGATTTATTAAGTGGAAGTCTAAGTAGTCAAACTTTTGGATCGCCTGAGCAACAAATCAAAAAAATATTGCCTGTTGAAATAGAATCTCAAGATAAAGGTTCAAATCTTCCTAAAGCAGAATTACATAATGCTCAGATAAATCACATGCCTGTTGATAAAAGCATTGAATCAGAGCCAGTAAAAAAAGATTTAGAAAAATCAGTTTCAGTCGACAATGATTTCACTTTAGAAGAAGTGATAAAGTCAATCCAAAAAAATTCCCTAGATAAAAATCAACCACAAAATGAAACTATAAGAGTCAAAGTTGATTTGCTCAATAGATTAATGGAATTGACTGGTGAAATAGTGGTTGGAAGAAATCAATTACTCCGTCAATTTGCTGATTCAGATAATAAAATTGCCCTATCATCTATGGCTCATTTGATTTCTGATTTGCAGCAAGTTGTTTTGCAAACCAGAATGCAACCAATAGGTGGAACATTTACAAAATTTAATCGTATCGTTCGTGATCTTTCTAAGCAAGTAAACAAACAAATAAAACTCGTTGTCAAAGGGGAAGAGACAGAATTAGATAGAAGTATTATTGAGTCGCTATCTGACCCTCTTACTCATCTCATTAGAAACTGCTGTGACCATGGCATAGAAAGTTCACAATTAAGAATATCAAATGGCAAGGATCCCACTGGCACAATTTGGTTAGAAGCCAAAAATGAAAGGGGACAAGTTTCAATCACCATTGAAGATAATGGGGCTGGCATTGATACAGAAAAAGTTAAATTAAAAGCGTTAAAAACGGGTTTAATTACATCAGTACAAGCCGCATCGATGAGTGATATTGAAGCAGCTAATTTAATATTCAATCCTGGTCTATCGACGTCAGATGCCATTACCAGTTTATCAGGGCGTGGAGTCGGTATGGATGTTGTGAAATCTACGGTAGAGAAATTAGGGGGTGCGCTGGATCTTGAAACGAAAAGTGGCTTGGGAGCTAAGATAACTTTTTATCTGCCGACTACTTTGGCTATTATGTCTTCGCTTATTGTCCGGATTGGCGATAATAGATTTGCTATACCGCATTCTGAATTACGTGAAGTGATTTTAATTCGTCCAGGAGATGAGTTACAGATCGAAAAAATCATGGATCACACTGTATATAGGTTGCGAGGCAATCTTATACCTATTCTGAAAATGTCTGAAATTACTGGTGATCCTTCACAAGATAGCATTGGAGGTGATCACAGTGTTTTTTTGGTTCTCCATTCTGGTACAAATCAATTTGGTTTAATTGTTGACTCAATTGAACATACTGAAGAAATAGTTATTAAACCGCTTCCACGCATTTTGAATAAGCTGACTTATTATGCGGGTAGTTCCATTTTAGGTGATAGTGATGTAGCAATGGTTTTAAGTGCCAATGGTATTTCTCAAAATCAAAGTTTACATTTGCAAGAATTAGATTCTCTTTTCCTAAATAATAAATCGTTTGAAGATATGCAATTAATGGATATGCAAGAGAAACAAGATTTATTGGTTTTTCGTTGCGGTCCTGATGAACAATTAGCGATTCCATTATCGTTGGTTTTTAAAATTGAACGAATTGATGTCGATCAAATTGATAAGATAGCCAACAAGCATTTCATCAATTTAGGCGATAAAAATATATTACTTATCTATTTAGATCAATATCTTGATTTGAAACCTTTTCCAAGTGATTCAAAATATTTTTTTGTTATCACTACTAAAATTGATAGGTTTGAGGTGGGTATTGTTGCCTCCTCAATTGAAGAGTCATTTCACGCTCGTTTAGTGCTTGATACCCCACCTATTAGCGGAAAAATTATTTTAGGTATAACAAAACTATATAACAGAATCACGTTAATTTTAGATTTGTTTAGTCTTGCAGAACAAGTTAGTCCTGAAAGCTTTAAAGCCATAGACTTTTCTGGGAAATCAACTAATAAAAATCAATTGCTAGTCGTTGACGATACGCCTTTCTTTCGGCATCTTGAAAAGAAATATTTTGAATCTGTAGGATTTAAAGTCACACTTGCATCAAATGGCAGAGAGGCTCTAGAGTTGCTTCTTGAAAAACCATCTAAATACGATTTGGTAGTGAGTGATATTGTTATGCCGATTATGGATGGTTATGAATTAGTCAAGAATATGAAAATTAATTCGTTATTAATGAAAATCCCTGTTGTGGCATTAACTTCTTTTTCTGAAGCAGAACATCATGAAAAAGCCCTTGCTGCTGGTTTCGATGGTTATGCGATAAAAACAAACAAAGAAACTATTCTAAAAGCTGTTAATAGATTTTTGATAGAGGAGTAGTTACTATGCTTTATTCACTTTTTCACGTTGATAAAACATTAATGGCTGTACCTATCACAACTATTTTAGAAATAGTTAGACCATCAATGTTTTACTCCATTAGTGGTTCACCAGAAGTCATTGATGGACTTATTAACTTTAGAGGTAAGGTTGTCACTGTTATCAATACTGGTTTGGCTTTTGGTGGGAATAAGGTTGAGACAACTGAAGAATCTAGGGTCTATATTTTCAAAAAAAATTCTGAATTGAAAGTAGCTGACGGAACGGGCCTTGATAGTGAGCTATCTCCCGATAATATTGGATTACATGTTGATAATATTGAGAATGTGATAAACATTGAGATAGACGAGCTTCAAGCTGTACCAGCAAATATGGCGCATCCCTTTTATAAATTTGTAGTACGTAAAGGTGATGATTTTATCATTATCCTCAGGCCTGCTGAAATACTTAACTTAAATAAAGATAGAGATCTTTTATCATGACAATATCGACTGAAATTAAATTTAATATCTATAATCCTGTGATCACCTATGAGCATAGGGCTGCTTATGATATGGTCTTAAGTCAACTTCATGAGATTTTTCCAATTTGTAACCAAGGTAAATGTAAGGCGCTTGAAGTAACAGATGATCCACAAAAGCAAAAGCAGATAAATGATCTAATGGAAAAAGTGGAGTTCATTTCAGACAGCCTCATCACTATTACTAAAGTATTTTTTGATCAATTGTATCGCGCTAAAGAATCCTCTTCTCAATCTATTGCTCATTCAATGGCAAAAATCACTATTGATATGATAGAACGAAATTTGCTGGAAAGAACATGTGATGTTAGATGGTGGGCTCTTGAAAAATCATTTTGGGAATGTGTAGAAATATCTAATTTATTGAATTCGGGTGCAGCAAAAAAATCAACAGTTAAGATAACTCCTGACAGCGCTGTAAACTCAGATAAGAAATTAATTGAATCCTCGTTAGCAAATCTGGTCACAATTGCTTGTACTCGACTAGAAGACATTCGCAGTTCATATACCTTATATAGAGATTTAGTTCTTGTTGATATGAGTGGCAAAGTAATAGCGACAGCAAATATTGATAGACGAGAAAAATTACTGGGCTTTAATATTTCTGAAGAGGTTTGGTTTAAGGAAGCCTTAAAAACTATAGACGGTACAGAGTATTTTGTTCAAGATTTTTCTAAATCAAAACTCGAAGAAAATGGATCATTGATTTACTCCACTGCAATTCGAGATAAGGGTGATGAAAAAGGCGAGGTCATTGGTGTATTGGGCGTGTTATTTGATTTCCAAGGCGAGTGTCAAATTGTATTAAATGATTCTTTACCTAAGGATAAAAATGGTGAGACTTTGGATGGTTGGTTTTCTTTTTTTACCAATAACCAAGGCAGAGTAATTTGTTCAAGTGATCAGGATTTCATTCCGCCAGGTTTAGTGCCTCATGTCCCCAAAAGCCATAGAACACTTAGGAATAAAGGGGATTTTAAATTTTCTACCGCTGTTTTTTGTGGCATTAATTGTTTAATTGTTTCTCATAAAAGTGAAGGTTTCGATGATTACGATGGTCTTGAATGGACTAGTCATTTAGTTTTACCTGTTGCTTCTATGTTTGAACGACATATAGAGAATAAAGAATTTGGTATCACACCTAAAGAGTTAATGAATTCTCATTTGATTCCTGAAATTAACAGACAAACTTTTCAAGAAATTCAGAGAAATACTGATAAGGGAGATATTCAGTTAATTTCAATTAACGGTATTGTATTGGCTACGGACTTAGGTAAGTCAGGTAAAAGTTTTATGCCGATATTCGATCAAATTACTAAAACAGGTAGTTCGACAACTGGCAAAATGGAATTATTGCTTTCTGAAATGTCATCTGACATGTTAAATCAAACCTTGAAAGCTTTGGTTAATCTAAGTAAACAAGCAATCGAATTAATTGATAGAAATCTTTTTGAAAGAGCAGCAGACGTACGCTGGTGGTCGAGTGATTTTGTATTTTGCGAAGCTCTAAAAAACACTGAAACTGAGAATTATGATGCTGTGTCTAAACGGCTAGCTGTTATTAATTCATCTTATTCAATGTATCGTGATTTAGTTATTGTTGATTCGAATGGACGTATTGTTGCTAATTCTAAATTAGAGAATAGAGACAAGTTAAAAGGGGTTAGTGTTTCAGATCAATCTTGGTTTAGACAAGGCATGCAAATATCTAAATCTGTTCAGTTTGGTGTTCAAGATGTTTGCAACAGTGATTTAGAAAGTGAAAAGACTTCTTTAATTTACAGTGGTGGTATTTTAGAGAACGGACAACGAGTAGGAAAAGCCCTAGGTGTTTTGGGCATTTTCTTTGATTGGGAAGCTTTGGCGCATCCGATTTTAGAAGGTTGTGTTCCAAGAATCGATAATAATATCGTTGAAGGCGGAGCTTCATTTTTTACTAACACTGACCATCAAATTATTGCAAGTACCGATGAGGAGTACTTTACTACAGGTAATCAGGTTGCTATACCCACTGCTAATTTAACCTTAAAAGAAGGCGAGTCTACAGCGGGAATGTTTTTGGCCAACGGAAAAAAATACATAATTGGCTCAACAAAAACTAAAGGATATCGTGAATATAGAGGATTAGAGTGGACGGCGCATGTTGTGAGATCGATTGATTAGTCATTCTATGAAATTAAATGAGCGTGTTTTTTTAGCTTATAGTATTGAAGCGATAGCGAATAATATCAGTAAAATTTGCGAGAATTATGGAGTTTTACTCACTAAAAATAAGCAAGAGTCTTATATTCTTCAGGAATTGATTGAAGGTCGATTTACTGTATTATTTCTTGAGTATGGTTATCTAGAGAGTATTAATAAAAAATTAATTCAGCAAATTCGCCAACATAAACAATTAGAAGATTTATTTATTGTTGTCTATGCACCGAGTCAATTTCCTAAAGAAAATATTAGTATAACCGCGGGTTGTAATGTCCTTTTACAAGCACCATTCACTGAGGCCAAATTATTAAACATCTTTAAGCGTGCATTTGCTTTATCCAAGCAAATACTATTTCTTACACATAATCCAAAACAAGATTTTGCCATCGCATTAGAAAGGATGGGCTATAACGTGTCTTTATCAGAAAGTCCTGAAGACGTTCTTTCTGATACCAGTCCTGAAATCCCTGATTATATTATTGCAGAATATTTCTTATCTGGGCTGAATGGTCTTGAGTTTTATCAAAGAAAAAAGAACAGCGAACGATTAAAAAATATTCCCTTTATGCTCGCTTATACTGGTCGAAATGTTAATGATATAGAGGCGATTATTAAAGCTAATGTTAATGATATTATTCTTTCGCCGTATTCATCTGCTACTAATCTTAAAAAAATTCAAGATTTATTACCTTTGCCACCAAAAGGAAAACGATTAAGAGCGCTGGTTGTTGACGATAGTCCAATTGTTAGAAGTTTGATTGTAGCAATGTTTAATGAATTAGATTATCACGTTGAAACTGCTGAAAATGGCTTTGAAGGTTATAAGGCAGTCGAAAGTTTTAATCCAGATATTATTACATCAGATTATGATATGCCGGTACTTGACGGTTGGCAGTTTTGTTCTGAAGTTAGAGATCATGAAAAGTATAAGGATATTCCAATAATCATGATTACGACTAGAGCTAATGATTTAGACTTAAAAAAAGGTGACTTACTTGGGGTGTCTGCATATCTCACTAAACCTTTCTCAAAAGATCAACTAAAAGAAGCTGTAGAAGTCGCAATGAGAAACGCAAAGTTAAAAAAAGAACAAGAGACAATAGCTAAATTCATCGCTTCTGATACATTAAAATCGATCAATAATATGGTAGATGGTAGTTATTTAAAAAACGGAGAAGATAAATTTATTACCGTTTTGTTTGCCGATATGTGTGCGTTTTCTCTTAAATGTGAGAAATATTCTGCTAGTAAAATTGTTCTACTGCTTAATACTTATTTCGATTTAATGGTTGATATATTATTCGAACACGGTGCGATTATTGATAAGTTTATAGGGGATGCAATTGTAGCTCGTTTCGATTCAGGTAATTCAGCTATTGATGCTAGAAATTCTGTTTATGCAGCTTGGAGAATGCATGAAAAACTTATTGAATTTAATAAGGAATCCTTTGAAGAAATCCAAATTCGTATTGGTATTAATAGTGGGAGAGTCATTTTAGGAAATTTAGGAAGTGAGCGTCACCGACTTGAGTATGCAATGATTGGGGATAATGTAAATATTGGTCAACGTCTCGAAAGCAGTGCCCCAGACCGTAAGTGCATGATTTCTGAGGCAACATATAGCTTGGTTAAAGATAAGGTTTTGGTAGGGGAAAAACAAGAAATTAAAGTAAAAGGGAAAAGTGAGCTTGTTTCTGCTTATATTCTAGAGGGTATTAAACCCTATTGAGCTTATTGTTTTCAATGCATTATTTCAGGTTTTTAATTTAAAATTCAAATGCTATAAACTTTTCAAAAATTTTGTTGATTAAGGATTGAAATTAAAATTAATTTTTAAAAAAGCTAATTTTTTCATTCAGGATGAATTTAATCTGAAGTTCCAGTTAATTGAGGCAATAATTAAGCAATGAAAAAAAAATTGTCAGCAGCAAATTTTTTAGAACATTTTTTTGAAAATTGTGAAAAGCAATTAGATGTCAATGAACTTGAGAATTTCTTTGTAATAATTGAAGAGAAAAATTTTAGATTTTCGGAATTCATAGCTTTATTGATGGAATCCAAAATTTGGCAAGATGATTTTGAACAAAATACTTGTTATAAAGATTTGTGCCTTAAGTTAGCATTGGAAATAGAATATTTTTATATGCAATTAGAAAAGCAACCTGCTTATCATTCAATCAGTCATTTTATTGATGTTTGCTTTTCATTGAGCTTGCTGCGTGCTGCTGATTTCTATACGGTTGAGGATTTAGAGGCTACAACATCGATTAATCAACTAGAAGATAGTTGGATTTTACTACTTTGTGCGATAGGTCATGATTATGGCCATGACGGCAGTTTTAATAAAACCCCTCATCAGTTAGAAAAAAAATCACTTATATTAATTCAGACTTTTTTGGACAAACAGAATTTAGAGCTAAGTTTTAAATTAAATTTAATTAATAAAATAGAGCCCATTATTTTGGCTACTGATCCACAATCTTATCCATTACTATTCCTTAAATTCAGTAATCAAAATATTACGTCGCTACAGCCAATTGATTATTTATGTATGTTGATGGTTGAGGCAGATTTATTGGCCAGCACTTTACCCATCAGAGGTGTAGTCTTATCAAAAAAACTTTCACTGGAATGGGCTGAACATAGTCCGCTTGCATCATCCGATGTAATTACAAAAAAAGGCAGACTACGATTTTTAAATTACATACAATTTCTAACGAAACAATCAAAATTATTGGGTATTGATAAGTTTTTGGAGCTTTCTAAAGAGTTGACGATAGAAGTAATTCAATGATCAATTCCTCTCGTAGGGCATTCTTCCGAATTACGCCAAGGTTGGTTTTTAAGTTTATATTCGCTCTTGCATATAAATGTATATTTAAAAGCTTGCGCTTATTGAGTGCAAATTGAGAACCCATAACCAATTTGGTGCATCAACTATTCATAATTACTTGTAAGAAAATTATTATTAATAGCACTTAAATATATAAGAACACCTCTGAGATATTATCGATCATCAAAAAGCAGTCAGTTCAATAGAAAGACAATAATTAATTTGCTTTGGCACATTTTCTGCATAAACAAAGTTATACAATTAATATGTTTATCAGAAATCGGTATATTGCTTTAGATGAAACAAAATGATCTCTCTGCAAAACTCGATACTTATTATCAGCAAGTTCAAAATATAATTCTTAGTCGACAGGATTGGGTTACTGGTCTTTTACCGGCAAGTACAGCCATTAATAGTCATGGAAATTATACGGATGCTTGGGTAAGAGATAATGTTTATAGTATTCTTGCTGCATGGGGTTTGGCGTTAGCCTATCGACGTAATAATCAAAACCAGGGAAGGACTTATCTTTTAGAACAAAGTGTCGTTAAGGTAATGCGTGGTTTGTTAACAGCAATGATGAAACAAGCAGATAAAGTTGAAAAATTTAAATTATCACAAAACCCATCTGATGCTTTGCACGCCAAATACAATACAACATCTGGTGGTATAGTAGTCGGGGATAATGAATGGGGGCATTTACAATTAGATGCAACTTCTTTATTTTTGTTGATGCTTTGTCAGATGACAGCCTCTGGTCTTAGGATTGTATTTACTATTGATGAGGTTAATTTTGTCCAAAACTTAGTCCATTACATCAGTCGAACCTACCGTACCCCCGATTATGGTATATGGGAGCGTGGTCACAAGATTAACCATGGTATTGCAGAATTAAATGCCAGTTCTATTGGAATGGCAAAGGCAGCATTGGAAAGCCTTTCTGGGTTTAATTTATTTGGTAAAGATGGTAATCAGGCCTCCATTATTCACGTTATTAGTGATGATATTGCCAGAACAAGGATTACGCTGGAATCTTTATTGCCTAGAGAGTCAATTTCTAAAGAAGTAGATGCCGCTGCGTTAAGTATTATCGGTTTTCCTGCGTTTGCAGTTAATGACCCAATAATCCGTAAAAAAACAGAAGCACTAATTCAAGAAAAACTAGAGGGTCGTTATGGTTGTAAACGTTTTCTTTTAGATGGTCATCAAACTGCTATAGAAGATAGTCAGCGTCTACATTATGATGCCCAAGAGCTGAAACAGTTCATGAATATTGAATGTGAATGGCCCTTATTTTTTACCTATTTATTTCTTAATAATTTGTGTATGGGTAATGAAAAGTTAGCGCTAGATTATCGTACAAAATTAGATAGTTTGTTGGTTGAGCAAAACGGGGAATATCTATTACCAGAATTGTATACTGTACCAATACATTTAATAAGTGCCGAAAAGGAAAATCCAAATAGTCAGAATAGACTACCCAATGAAAATATCCCTTTAGTCTGGGCTCAAAGTCTTTTTATGCTTGGTTGTTTGATTCAAGATAATCTAATTTTAATAGATGATATTGATCCATTGGGTCGACATAAAGTTATCGAAAAGGAACAAAACTATAAGCTTCAGATTCATTTACTTGCACAAGATCAAGAGGTTAAGGATAACTTAACAAAATACGGTATTGATACGCAAACGCTTGCTGAAATCGCACCGATACAGATAAGAGAAGCTAGTGAATTAGCGGAGGCATACACGCATGTTGGACGAAATGATCGTATAGGGCTAACAGGCCGACCGTTAAGACAATTACGCACCCTAGCGACCTCAAAAATTTATAAATTGGCAGGCGAACATTTACTCTTCTTGCCGCAATGTCTTAGTCAAAAAGGTTTCTATTTAGCGATGGATAACCGATTGCTTGTTGAACGTTTACGTCTCGAATTGTCCTATATTTATAAACATTGGGATAGGGAAGGTAATCCGTTATTTGTAATAAATATAAAAAAGAATATGTTGGATGGCCGAGATGGAGATATTATCATCGCCTTTCTTAAAGAATTACAACAAGGTTATTTCCACGGTATCCCTCTGCAGATAGGGACAATTTTGGATTTTTCACATACATCCAACCATGAAAAAATTAACTATCTTCATGATTTTAAGTTTTCAAAAGCATCTTGGGAAGAGTTTAATCGCCCCTTTCTTTACGTATTAGCCAATAGTGACAAGGCTTCTAGATCATTAGATAGTTGGACTGTAGATGCTTGGTCAGTAATGAGTGATGAAGCTCTCATCGAGCAATTAAAAAACAATCCTAATCTTTATGCGCAACTTGAAGTACTCACCTTTCTAAATAATCGATATGGACTTAATTATGATACTCAATTAACTGCCTCAGTTGAAGGTATGGCTACCGTACGAAATTTGCTTGATGAAGTCTATGAGCGTGCAGGCGATCAGCATATTTGGCCGATCGTTAGACGTTGCGCTGGTTTGTTAGGTAAATATGATATTAACCTTGAGCAGGCTGCTACAGAACTTTTAGTGCGTCAACATGCTATATCATTAGGGGGATATTATAGTAGAAAATCAACATTAACACGTCCCACGGATTCTTTCGAAATATTAGAGTTGATTAGAACCTATAATAATCAAGATGCCAGTCGGATTATTCTTATCCAAGAATTAATTTTATATTTAGGGATGTTAATTAAGTCTAACCCTGAGTTATTTGGCGATATCTATACAATACGAATCGGGCAGGTCCTCGAATTAATTATTATTAAACAACAACGCAAATCTAATTGTGTAACTTTAGAGCAGGCATTCTATGAAATCCTGTCTATTTCACCCTATCAACTAGCTCAAAAATTAAAGACCTCTCTAGAAGAATATAGATTGTTACAAGACTCTTTAGATCTACCGTATAGCTTTGAATATAAAAGTTCTTGTGATAATCAATTGAAAACAGTTGATTGGTATGAATGGAGAGAGCTACAAGGAAGTTTTGGTAGAGAAAATCAGGCTTTTTTTACAAGTATTTGGAATGTTTTGCATCATTGCCAAGGGTTAATCATAGGTCCAGAAACAAATAAAAAAAATATAATAAATAGTGAGCACATTTTATCCCAGATGACTGCAGGTGAACAGAGCTTTAAATTGCATATTAGTCATCTTCTGAATAAAATTCAATCACCTGTTCATCGACAATTGACTGTGGAAGCATTAAAGGTATTAGATTCTGTTTTCATAGAGGGTAGTTTAGGGTATAGAGAATACGTGATATCTTTAGATGATATTGTTGATAGAGCAATAAATCTCATTGGGCAACAAACAAGCAGTACGAATTGTGTATCATACAAAGAGAATCTTTCATTAGCCCAGCAAAGTTTTTATAGGTTGTCAGCACAACAAGTAGCTAGAGCTTTCTTTAATGTGTTAATACATCATACTGACAATCATAAAGGAGATTATAGTGATATTAGCGGGTGACATAGGCGGAACAAAGACCGTTTTATCGCTTTTGGAAGAAGACAAAAGTGGTCGTTTGATCTGTCTAAAAGAACAAGTTTTTCTTAGTCAACAGTTTTTAGCTTTCAATGATGTTCTGGATGTTTTTTTACCTAAGGATCACTCAATAAATTCAGCCTGTTTTGGCATTGCTGGTCCCATAATAAATCAGCGTTGTCAAACAACTAACTTACCTTGGCTGCTTGAGGCTGAGAGTTTAAAAACGAAATTCCATGGTGCGCAAGTCAAATTACTAAATGATTTGGAAGCAATGGCGTTAGGCATGTTGCATTTATCCGAGAATGAATTACTTGAATTAAATCCTAATGGAGAAACTGAAATAGGCAATATTGCGGTTATTGCACCAGGAACTGGGTTAGGTCAAGCGCTATTATTTTGGGATGGCAACACTCATCAACCGATTGCGACTGAAGGAGGTCACACCGATTTTGCACCAGTAAATAAGAATCAAGATTTTTTATTAGATTACCTTAGAGCAATATTTCCAGATCATGTCAGTTATGAGCGCATACTTTCTGGTGATGGCTTTAGCCATTTGTATGATTTTATTTGTGCTATGAAAATTGCTGAACCTTCTATATTTGTTCCTCAGGCCAACGATGTCGTCGATAGAAACGCCATAATTTCTCAATTAGGTATTGAGGGTGCCGATAAAGCCTGTGTAGAAACATTAAGACTTTTTGTCGAAATATTAGGTGCTGAAACCGGTAATCTAACATTAAAATCATTGTCAACCGGTGGGGTTTTCATTGGTGGAGGTATCTGTCCGAAGATTGTTACGGCATTACAAGATGGTGTGTTTATTGATGCCTTTAAAGCTAAGGGTCGCTTTAATACCTTACTTGATAAAGTATCTATAAAGCTTTCATTGAATCCGCGTACTCCGCTTTTAGGAGCCATTAACTATTTTTCTAGATGAAATGGACTATCAAAACACCAACCTATAAACACAGCTTTTATGAATCTATTTTTTGCCAAATAATTTAAGTGTAATGATTTCTCTTGCTGATATCCCTAACGTAACAAATGCCATCCGTGATGCAGTTGCCCCTGTATTTTTAATAACAGGTATAGGATCCATTTTAGGTGTTCTAACAAATCGTTTAGCACGATCGATTGATCGTTATCGTAAGTTAAGTGAATTAAAAGTTCACGAAATGTCATTAGGTACTCTGCACGAAATTAAAACTATTTCCAAGCGCATTCTTTGGATAAGACGCTCGGTAAGTTTGTGTACCTACGCAATTTTATGTGTTTGTCTAACAATTGCTTCATTTTTTATTGCTGTTGAATTCAATATCGATTTTTCATTGATCATTTCAATACTTTTCATTGTGGCAATGTTAAGCCTAATCCTTGGTTTATTCTGTTTTTTACGAGAAATATCATTGGCGACAAAAGAAACTCAAGGCCTTACTACTTGGATAGACAAAAGCCCTTAATATTGGTTTATTCAAATCAATCTATAATTGAATTGGCATTATTTGTGCATGAATATTTATAAGATTAAATTAAATGTAATGTGATCGCCATGAAATCAATTTGGAAAAACTATAGAACTGATACTGCATATGATGAGTTGATGTGTTCTGAATTTCAGTCAAGAGCTGTTAGCCATCAATTATGTCAATATCTAGACTCTCTTAAAAAGGAGGATATTGATAAAAGAAAGGTCGCTGCTGAACTAGCGATCATTGAAATGGGTATTAGCTTCACTGTTTATAGTGAAGAGGGAAATATAGATCGTGCTTGGCCCTTCGACATCATACCTCGAATCATTGATGCCAGAGAATGGAAAATAATTGACAAGGGTTTAAAGCAAAGACTTACTGCATTAAATCTCTTTATTAGTGATGTTTATGGTGATCAAGAGTTTATTAAGGCTGGAAAAATGCCTGCTGAGATCATTAGTAGTTCAAAAAATTTTCGAAAAGAATGTATAGGTGTAAAACCACGACATAATGTCTGGGCTAATATTTGTGGTACTGATTTGGTGCGTGATAAAGATGGTGTTATGTACGTCTTGGAAGATAACTTACGTGTACCATCAGGTGTTTCTTACATGTTAGAAAATAGAGTTATTACTAAGCGAGTTTTTCCAGAACTATTACAAGATATCGATGTTTTACCTATAGATGATTACCCTACACATTTACTCGATATGTTGTCATCAATTGCACCTAATCAATCTGATAAATGCACTTATGCTGTCTTGACCCCTGGTATTTATAATTCTGCTTATTTTGAGCATGCCTATTTAGCGCAACAAATTGGTGCGCAATTAGTTGAAGGTAACGACTTAATTGTTAATGATGACGATTGTGTCTACATGAAGACTATAAATGGTTTAGAAAAAATTGATGTAATTTATCGTCGTATTGATGATGATTTTTTAGATCCAGAAGTTTTTCGGCCTGATTCAACACTGGGAGTAAGAGGGTTAATGCGTGCCTGGAAAGCAGGTAACGTAGCGCTAGCAAATGCTCCTGGCGCCGGAGTCGCAGATGACAAGGTTGTCTATGCCTATGTGCCAGAAATGATTCGTTTTTATTTAAATGAAGAGCCGATATTACCGAATGTCCCTACTTATTTATGCAGTAATCCTGATGATTTAGCATACGTTTTGGAGCATCTTTCAGAACTGGTTGTAAAGCCGGCAAATGAATCAGGTGGTTACGGTATGTTAGTTGGTCCCCATTCAACCGCAAAAGAAGTAGAAGATTTTAGAAAGATTATCTTGAAAGATCCAAGGAATTATATTGGCCAGCCCACTCTGTCAATTTCAACCGCACCAACTCTGTGCAAAGGCAAGTTAGAACCGCGCCATATTGATTTACGTCCTTTTATTTTACAAGGAAAAAATACATTTGTAACTGCTGGTGGTTTGACACGCGTGGCTTTAAAGAAAGGTTCTTTGGTGGTTAATTCATCACAAGGTGGGGGTAGTAAAGACACCTGGATTATCAATATGGAGGGTAGCTAATGTTATCTCGCTCAGCAGAACGTCTCTATTGGTTAGCTCGATATTTGGAGCGGACAGAAAATATAGCCAGATTGGTAAATGTCCACATGAATTTGTTAATGGACTTACCCAAAGGTGTTGAAATGGGTTGGCAGCAATTAATTATGATTAATGCTTCCCAGGAAGAGTTCTCTCAAAAATACTCGCTTGCTAATGAACGTAATATAACGCGTTTTCTTCTAGCGGATTACACCTTTTCAGGATCGTTGATATCTTCACTCAGTGCTGCCAGAGAAAATATAAGAACGTCTAGAGAGTTATTACCGGATGAAGCTTGGGAACAAGTCAATGAAATGTATTTGTTCGCTAAAAATAATCTAGAAACAGTGGTCAATCGAAGGCAGCGCGTCTTGTTTCTTAAAGAAATAATTAGAAGTTGCCAACGTTTTACCGGGTTGTTGTCAGGGTACATGAGTCATAATCATCCCTACCGATTTATTCGTTTGGGAAGAAATATTGAGCGTGCCGATATGACCAGTAGAATTCTTGATTTAGCATCGTTATTACTTTCAGAATCACGAAGTGAGGAAGTGCGTCAATATGAAGCCATATTATGGATGAATATATTAAAGGCGCTGAATGCTTTGCTGATGTATCGTCAACAATTTCATAATAAAATTAATGGCGATGATGTACTTAATTTTTTATTACGGGATGATAATTTACCTAGCTCAGTTGGTTGTTGTATTTCAGTGTTGTCAGACTGTATCAATAAGCTTCCCAATAATGATGATTTACCTAAAATACTTATTGAGCTACAAGCTTATGTAAAAGGTATTGATACAATTCATACCTCTCAAGAACAGTTAAGAGGTATTCTTGATGAATTACAAACTCAACTAGGTGATTTTCACAATAAGATTGCTGATAATTGGTTCTTGACCACATAGATAGAGTCAATCACTCTTCAACTGTTGTATAAAAAAATATGTAGATAGGTTGCCTGAAAATCGTCTAATTTTATGTTACAAAGCCACTCTTATTGGTTTTTTTGATTCCTTGTCTACACAAGGTAAGGCGCTTATTGCTTCACGTAGCTTAGTTTCCCAGCTCCGTCTTAACTGTAACATATAATTATCATCATCATCAAAACAGTAGTATTCATCAAGGCTAAAGCTGTTTTTACGATAAATCAACATTTCAACTGGAGCCCCGACGCTAGCATTACTTCGAATAGTTGAATCCATTGATACCAAGCAACAACGAGCCGCTTCATCAATAGACGTATTTAATTTAAGAAAACGATCTAATATAGGTTTACCATATTTACTTTCACCAATTTGCAAAAATGGCGTATTGGCTGAGCTAGTTATACTATTACCTTCTGCATAAACCATGTAGGCACCATGTGGATCAGAGCCAATTTGACCCGCTAGAATGAAACTGGCTGTTGGATTGAAAGCCGATTGCCCTTGTGAACTGTTATGCTGTTTTTGTTTTTCTACGCTAACATGCCCCAAATATTCAGCAGCCTCAAATAGGCTTTCTACGGTATTTAAATTGATAGGAGAATTTTTTAGTTTATCACGATGTAATTGTTCTAGTACTGCTTGAGTGGTGGCAAGATTTCCAGCACATAGCAACACTATCTTGCGATCATTTATGGTTTCAAATGCATGCATTTTTCCATGTGTACTGACATTATCAATCCCAGCATTAGTCCTTGAATCAGAAACAAGTATAAGGCCTTCATCTATAGAAGCTGCAATACAATAAGTCATAAATATTTAATCATGTAAAAAATTATAATGTGTTAATTATCCAGTAAATCAACGCGAACGTCCATGCTCTTAAGTAAACAACCAGAACCGAATTGATGAAATATGGAAACATCAGCCGCATCACGTCCGAAGGCAACAATTACTCTGCCTCCTTGGATATCAGTTTGTGTAGGATCAAAGCTATACCATCTATCGCCAACATAGACTTCAAACCAAGCATGTAGATCCAATGGCTGGAGATTGTATAAATAACCAACTACCAATCGTGTGGGGATGCTAATGCTGCGACACAAAGCTATGGCTATGTGAGCAAGGTCTTTGCATACACCATAACCACGCTGATGAATTTCGGTAGCTGATAAAGGAAATTCACTTGAGCCAGGGCTATAAACAATCGTATCCCGGACCCAGGCATTAATTTTGCTTACTTGATCATAGCCTGGCAATACATCACTTGTTATCTCTCTTGCAAGATCACCAAAACGATCAGATTCACAATAACGACTCGGCAGTAAAAAAGTTAATACTTCTTTAGGGAGATACTGAATTTCAACAAAATATTTTCCTGTTGCTACATCAATTTTGTCTGCAACAATGACATCACTTGATGTATATATTAAAAAGTCACCGGCAGGCATTATTAAGCGTTGTAACGAGTTTCCAAAACTGTCAGTAGTCTCGATCATTGGAACAACAGGCTTTATAATATAAACTTCACGGTTTATCCATTGCTGAATACCTCTGAATGGACGTAGCATTAAAATCAAAACACTCGATTCAAATATATTAAAACGAAGACTACAACTTACCCTTAATTTCATTTTGTTAATATCTGCCTAAGTAAGAAAGGGTTTACCAATAACTCATATCAAATACCTAAAGATTCAATTTCTTTATAGGCATGATTTAGCCATACTTTAACTCGCTGTCTTTCTAGTAAACCTAAAGCATCTCGACTCTCAGAATCTTTATTTTTTGCTGCCCAAAAGCTATAACTATTGTTATCAATTTTAGTCATCACCGAAGCATGAAGACGTTTTAAGGTCATAACTTTGGCATCAAAAGCCAAGGCGCGTTCTTTGACGCCTGAAAACTCTAAGATATTAAAATGATCATCTCTTAGTTGGTTTTGTACCAATACATAATTTAACTTGGAACCAAATTGACTCAGCAATTTATTAAGTAAATTGACTGAATCTTTGCCTGAATCCATTACATTCCAGTAATAAATAGAAATACCTAATTCATTTGCCAATTCCAAAACACCTGAGTCCTCGATCCATTGTGCTAATGGATGATGAGTTTGAGCGGCTAGATCGACTAATATACGCTGTTCTGGGTTCTCTGAGGCGGCCTCCATAATTGCATCAAGACTATTGTAATTATCGATAATGGACGGAGATGCATAATCCGCATAAAATCTCATTAGCGAACCATGAGATTTATCAGTATCAAACCCAAGAAAAGGTAAATCATGATCAATCATATATTGCGCCAATAAACGAGCCACAACTGATTTACCTACGCCGCCTTTTTCGCCACCGATAAGGTGAATAGTAGCCATATATACTCCATTAAATAAAAATTGATAAATACTTGAAAACCTTAATATTTTGACAAGCATGGGTTTTAATCATTCTAGTCTCAACACATCAACTGATACTGATAGGGTGTGCTGTCCACCTCCCAGAGCAATGCCTTTAAGTGGAGTCACGTCGGAAAAGTCCCGCCCCCAAGCCAAAGTAATATGTTGGTCTAATGGCACAGTATTATTCGTTGGATCAAAGTCTAGCCAACCAGTACCTGGAATATATACTGAAAACCAAGCATGGGAGGCATCAGAGCCAACGAGTCGACACTTACCAGGTTCCGGTAAAGTTTCAACATAACCACTGATATAACGCGCTGCTATTCCATAGGCACGTAAGCAACCAATAGCTAAATGTGCAAAATCTTGACATACTCCTCTCCGAAAACGTATTACCTCCGATAAAGGTGTAGCAATAGTTGTAAAAGTTGGATCATAGGTAAAATCACTGTAGATACGTTTCATTAAATCGTATACCACGTCCACTAAAGCTCTATTAGGCTGAAATGAGCTTTGTGCATAAGTTGCTAAATCAGGCGTAACGATAACCATGGGGGAGTCAAGAAGATATTGCCGAGCCTCGATAATTTCGAGTGCGTATTCTTGATATTGTATTTGACTTTGACTTTGCTGATCTAGCGACTGTTCTTGTCCTTGTAGTGGGCCTGCCTGTAATAGATTACGAACTTGTTCCCATGTCATTTGATTAAACAAATCCATGTTATTTTGTCTTGGAAAAATAGTTACATCACTAATTGAAGTAACTACCAGCTTGGAATGTGGTTGCTGGATTGCAAAATAAGTTACCCGATTACCAAAAAAATCAATACGCTCCCTAAAATCCATCGGGGCTGGCGTAATATCAAAATAACTACTGTGGCATTGCTGCCGCCAAAAATTCCGAGGCTGTAATTTGGCTTCATTCTGACACAATCCTACCGATTGACTGTAGTCATACACCGTAGTATGAGTAATACGATATTTCAAAGATCGTCCTCTTGTGTATTTATCACTATTAGTTGTGAAATTTGAGAATGACTAAAATAAGTTTCGGCTATAACCTCTGAAAGCCGCCACAAAAGAACAGATATAGACGATAATAATTGTTCAAAATCGGCATAGACACCTTCATCTCCATTTGCTTGTGTTAATACAGCTAAATTACACAGGCGTAAATCAGTATAAGCTTCTAAGATTAACCGTTCTTCTTCACTCAAATGATTTGTACTTTTTCCTTTAGGTAAAGCACTCAAATGGTTGGATAGCTGTTTTAATTGATAAGCAATAGAACGAGGATGATTTTCATCCAATAAAAGTAATTCTAAAACCAGAGGTAGTTGAATATAAGATCGATACCGACGTTGGTAAATACTTAAGCTATCTGTTGAAATTAAAACAGCCTCAAGTATCTGGTTCTGTACTGGATCTTCATGTCGTAACGCTAAAGATGAGCGTAAAAGAGCGATAAGGGCTAATGCACGTTCAAGTCTTCTGCCACTATCTAACATTAACCAAGCAGCTTCACGAGTCATGCTTTCACTCGTTAAACCCGTAAAAGCAAATATTCCGGTAATTAAATCATCCAGATTATTAGGTAAGAGTTCAATAGTTAAATCTGCATTGATGACACGTTGTTGCCATCGTCTGTAAATATTATCAACACTACGCCAAGTATCTTGCGACCAAAAGTCACGAATACTAAAAGCTGCTTGAAAAAAAGCATGAATATTTGAACTGAGAGATCCGTTTCGATGACTATCCTTAACTAATGACATAAGCTCAGGTTCTGGGTTTTTCATAAGTTCTATGTCACATTTAACAAAACCGGGATAAGTGCCAGTAATTTGAGTCAATGTAGGCAATAATACTTGTAGGCAATCACTATCGACTGAGTCTTTAAACTCCAAAGTTTCTCTAAATTTAATCAATACTGTTCGTAAAAGCCTTGTAACTGCCTCAGCTCTTTCGAGATGACGGCCCACCCAAAAAAGATTATCTGCAGCTCGACTGGTTAATGGCTCAATGACGGCATCAATTTGTTGATTACGAGTCGGCTGCGTCCATAAACTCACTGATTTATCAGGTTCAGTTGCTAATACCCAGGTGTCTTTACTGATGCCGCCAGCTTGATTTGAAACTATAAGGTTATCTTTTTGACGTGCAACCCGAGTAAGTCCTCCAGGCATAACTTTAAAACTATCCTCACTAGCAACGACAAAGGTTCTTAGTACTGCATTACGTGGCTCTATTTTGTGGTCAATAAAAGCAGGTAGGGTAGAGAAATAAACTTGCTCTTGTCCTATAAACAAGTGAGGTTTAGCAATTATTTGGTTCCGTAAATAGTCTTTTTCTTTACTACTTAACTCGCCACCAAAAACGGCATGATTTCCAATGCCACGATTGATAGGTTTAATAACCATGCTATCAATATTCTGCAATACAAAATCACGTTCACGTCGTTGCCCGCACCACCAGGTGGCAATGGAAGGTAATTTAAGATCTTGATTTAAAAAATGCCGTGACAGTTTCGGTAAAAAAGCCAGTAAACCTGGATTCTCAAGTACACTACTGCCTAAAGGATTGGCAATTGCAACATTTCCTCGTCTAACAACTTCCAATAAACCGGCTACACCTAATTTTGATGCTATTAGCATTTCTAGTGGGTCACAAAAAGAATCATCAACTCGTCGTAAAATAACGTCAACAATTTGCAGTCCTGTCAGTGATTTGAGCCAAACACGGCCATCCCGAATGGTTAGATCCCCCCCTTGTACAAGAGTGTAACCAAGATAAGCGGCTAAATAAGCATGTTCAAAATAGGTTTCATTAAGTGGTCCAGGCGTCAAAATAACGATCCGTGGATCTTCTTTATTATGTGGAGCTATATCAATAAGACCTTTTTGCAGAGACTTAAAAAAACCAGACAAACGATGGACCTGTGTCTCACGAAAAATATCAGGTAAAACTCGAGTCATGACGGTACGATTTTCCAGTGCGTAACCTGAACCTGAGGGTGCTTGAGTTCTATCATCCAAAACCCACATGTGTCCATTGGGCCCCCGTGCAAGGTTAGCTGAATAGATAGTTAAATGTCTTTTTTGTTTTTGAATGGCCCCTGAGCAGGGGTGTAAAAAACCTTCATGGGAGAAAATTAATTCAGCAGGTAGTAATCCTTTTTTTATGAGGTTTTGTTTGCCATAAATATCTTTTAATATCAAATCTAGAAGATCAGCACGCTGCTTAAGACCTGCTTCTATAGCAGACCATTCTGCACTACTAATTAATAATGGTACAGGATCAAGTTGCCACGGACGTGTAAGATTTTGAGAATCACCATAAACATTATAAGTAACCCCATTTTCACGTAAAAGTCGTTGAGCTTCTCTGCGACGCAATTCGAGCTTATCAATACCCATTGTATCGATGGCTGCCATGAATCGTTCCCAATAAGGCAACACTCTCTTTTCAGTGGAATACATTTCATCATAGATACCTAATTGTGTTGCGTAATATTGCTTGCCAATATCATCGGCGGAACTATAATTGTTACGCACTTATTTTACCTTTTATTTTGATCATATTATCGATTTGAATGCCCCTGTTCTATTTCAAGCTTTCTTGATAGGATTTGATGTGGTTGAAATTGAGGTACCGATAAGTATCTTGTGCGGATTCACTGATTTGTTCAGCGTAGAACATATATTCTTCAAACGTAGGTATTTTTCCCAAGATCGAACAGACTGCCGC
>CAIVQX010000055.1 GCA_903908165.1 uncultured Methylococcaceae bacterium
AGCGTCCTTATCCGTGTTCATTATTAGAATGGTGTGGTCTGTTGTAATGGCTGTCCTTTTGATTGCCGTTGCTTTATTTATGGGCATCATGGGCTATCATTGTCTGGCGGGTTTTGATTGGATTAATTCTATTTTAGAAGCATCGATGATTCTGGGTGGAATGGGGCCTGTTAGTGTTCTCCCCAATGAAGCAGCAAAATTATTCGCTTCTGGCTATGCACTTTTCAGCGGTTTGATATTTATTGCCATCATGGGTGTTATTCTTGCTCCATTAACGCATCGAATGTTACATGCTTTTCATATTAATCAGTCCGATTTAAGTGAATAATTAATTGACTATGATCTCCCTATTGCAGAGAGATCATAATGCGCCGGAATAAAATATAGGTGGGGAGTGTCAGGCTGAAAACTTAGAGCTTTGAAGAGAATTGCGTCTGTAAGCAAAAAAACTGACGATTAGACCCAAAGCTAACAGTATTAAACTGTTCGGTTCAGATACCGACACAGGAGGTGCTGGAGTTGCAGGGGTAGGGTCAGGATTGGGCTTAGGGGGGGAAGGCGCAGGTGGAGAAGTAGCAGCAACGCCTAATACACTGCCAGCCTTATATTCCACAGCAATAGGATTCAAATTGACTTCGTTGCCCCATGTGCCTATCCCATCAAGTATAAGTCGAAAGGCATCAAAGGTGCCTGCAGCAATGCCAACTCCTTTGCCAAAGCCGGAACAATTATTGGCGCTGAAGGCGCAGACTTCAATATTGGCTATTGGATGACCTGTAAAATTAGTGCTACCAACCTTGGTAACCATCCCCGCATCACTCATACCAGTATGTGTTTCCCCGCTAATGTTATACGATGAGCCTAAGAAACTTACTCCGCTAGCATTGGGGTCTATGCCAAAACCGAATGCATAGAGAGTTGTATCAGCGCCTGAAGGCGTTGTGGTGTTGTCTAGCATAAAGTCCAATATGAGCTGATGGGTGCTAAACCCACTAACGGTAACCGATCCGTTGCCTGTTAACGTATAGCTTTTAACGATTTCTGACCAAGTAAATGTTCCTGTACTCGTTGTTGCATTTATCATCAAGGCATGGCCTGTTATTGAAAAGAGCATCATAACAACACCGAGATAAGCAAAAATGAAAGGAGATTTTCGAGTTTTTGTAGTTGGTTTCATAAATACAGTTTTCTTAAATAATAGATTAAATGTAATTTAACTAAAAAAATAGATAGCACCGTAGTACCAATAATAATTTAAGTTTTTTTCCTTTTTACAACAGCTCTTGCATAGAGGTGCTGATGCCTTGGTTTATTTATGGTGGATCACCATAAGAGCATCAGTAACCGACACGCTATAAACCAAATATAGTTCAAATATAAAAGTAAGATAGGCGTAACAATTTTTATAAATTGATGGGCAAATATTGGTTTGATTTGCCGGTAACGATAGCTAAGAACACGCGCTTTATAGAGTCTTATTCGAGAAAATACTTTCTAAAGCTTGGTTTAACTTAGACATAAAAAATAGCTTGTAGGGTTAAGTTAAGGTAGGTTGTTTTGTGGAGCATTCGCTTTGTGAGTTTCTTCTAACAAGTGTCAATATTTTTTACATTCTGAAAAATATACCTAATAAATAGTCAGCAAAGTGGTAATTGAATGGAATCTGCGGTCGTAAAATTGTTTAATCAATAGGGCTGGGCTGTTTGTATTAGTTAGGGTGAAGAGGTTAAATCGAAGGTGAGTTCAGTGGAGGCGAGCGATGATGCCTTGAAGTCGCGCTTACTGGCTAAATCAAACAAGCCTGAACCTGTTGATTTTGCTATTGATTTTTTAGCAATTAATTGGTGTGATCATTGGTGAGAAAAAAATTATGGCTATTGAGTTAGCTAAATTAATTTAACAAGACTCTACTCGATTTTTTTGTGAGTTTCTTGTTAATTTGGGGGGTGTCAATATTTTTTACATTTGTTAATAAACGATATTATTAATTACTTATTTTTATTAAAAATATTGTTATTTAACAGTTGGTTATTTTTTTTTAAAAAAATGGCATACTTCATGCTTTATCTATTTCGTCAGGAAATTTTCTTGGTCTGAATGCATTAAATATTATGCACTACCTGATGGGTAGTGCAGATTTTTAATCATATAGTTAATTATCAAATAAGGATTTACTAATGAAAACAAAAATCAAACAAATTACACTGCTGGTGGCAATTAGTGTTGGTTATACAGTATCGGCATGGTCTGCTAACTTACCATTCACTTTCACGCCAAGTCTGTCACAACCAGGGTTAACAACTAATACAGGTACAATTACGGCTGATACGATGCAGGGTTTTGATAATGCATTGATTACCATAACACAGACGAGTGCAGGCGTTTATGATACAACCGAGCAAGGTATATTCAGTGTGAGGTCAATGACATTAGGGGGTAATGCTCTATTACCTTCTGCTCTTGCAGGACTAAATAGCGGTCTCTCGGACACATGGGGTCTTTACTATACATTTAGTCTAACGACCACGGGGAATTCCTTTTTACAATTTAACCAGCCCATTTCTACTCTTAATTTTTCGTTGTTTGGTGATGCTGGAAGCGATACCACATTCAGTGCCAATGGAAGCACAATATTTAATAATGGGACTGATATTTTACTAGCATCAGGTGGGCTTATTAATGGAACGGTAGGTTTAGCCAGTGGTAGTCCATTTAACCTTCAACTGTCAGCAAACGAAACTTTTAATGTCAATGGAAGTAGTCCAGGAGCAGGGACGTTCTTTACTGCCCCGAACCCTTTTTACATGGCAATTGGGACTAGTGCAACTGCTTTTGGAGGTAATAACGTATCATCGAATTGTGGAGCTATTGGCCCTGGAGTAGGTGGAAGTTGTACTGTAACAATTACTGCAGGAGCTGCCACTGCAGGTTATACACAGGTGCCGGAGCCTGAAGTATTAGCGTTGTTAGGTCTTGGACTGATAGGTTTTGTCTCTTTGCAACGTAAACGTAAATATGCATAAACGTATTATTTTTTAGTGCAAATGATTTGGTTAAAATTTCATTAAAATAACTAGTTCAAATCACCGGTACTTATATTGCGCATATAAAGCATAGTAATTGCTCTTGCTGCGAAACCTCGACTGATCTTGGTCGAGGTTTTTTTTTTGTTAAAAGATCGAGTGAAGTTAAAAAGGGTATTTGCTGTGAGTAGTTGAGAATGAGGGTGTCCCATATTTTGTGTAAGTGACGGTTAATTACTTCGAAGGCATCTGTCTTCAAATTGAATAGTAAACCTA
>CAIVQX010000056.1 GCA_903908165.1 uncultured Methylococcaceae bacterium
GCCGCCAACAATGGTAATGTCTGGGGTTTTATTCATGAATACAGGATATGTGGGGCTGTAGCCGATTTTTGGTTTTGTGTCAGGTTATGCAAAAATGTTCAAGTCTGTTGACTTAGCGCGCTATAGAAATTAGTTTGCTATAACTCAGTGTCGTCTACTTAAATACAAGCGTTCGTTAATAAAGGTTGGCTATTAAAAACACGGCTTAGGTCGCTTATTAAACCACGAATGGCTAAATCGGTGCCAATTCTATTGCCCTGTTATCGATGAAGGGTGATATTTCATTATTTCACTTATTTTTGCACCAAAATAATGTTGTTTATAGCATACACTTGTACTAATTTATTGCATTGTTATTATAACTAGCTGATAAATAATGAATAAATATTTTACATAAATTAATTTAAAAGCTTGTTAAGGGCAGTATTTGCTGGTAACATGTCGCCGTGAAATCAAATTTGTTGTAACGAAGCAAATATTTGTATATTAACGACCCATGAGGGGGTATTTATGAAAAAAACTAAAATAGTATTGGGCACTGCCTTAGCGACAGTTACGATGGCAGCCATTATGGTGTCTCCGCAAGCATTAGCAAAAAAAGAAACTGAAAGACACCATGCTGACCGTATGGCGCAAATGGACGCTAACAAAGAAAAAGTGCTAGAAGCACAATTGCAAGCAATGCAAGATGAAATTATCAGCTTAAGAGCAGCGGTTGATGCAGCTACTGCTGCTAAAAAAGTAGACGCTAACTCACAAAAAGTTCAAGAATTGGATGCGTGGATGGCTGATGTAAAGTCAAAACCTGCTGAAAAGAAATCAAAAGACAACATGGTGTACTTCCGTGGCGGTTATGCAGGTAATGATGAATCTATGAATGCAACAACCAATACTGTAAGTATTGACGGTACTCCATATACAGTTGGCACTGAAGGCCATTCTGGAGGTTGGAACTTTGGTGCTGGTATGGACATGAGTTTGACGGATGATATGTTCGGCATATTTTCTGGTACAGCACTTAATGGAACGGAATTACTGGGTGAATTAGACTTGAACTATGTGGATTTAGGTACTTTCCAAGCTGGTACAACTGCATTAGTAGGCTCTGAGGCAACTGGTGATAATGTAACAACTGAAACTGCATCACAAGCCATGTTGAGAATCAGTGCGTCACCCAAAATTAAATTCATGAAAGGCAGTAAATTCAGACCATGGGTGATCCCAGTCGGTTTTACTATGTCAGTTATCAGTCCTCCATCAGGAGTTAACACCATTACTGAGCTAAAACCTGGTATGAACTTTGGTGGCGGTATGGACTACAACCTTTGGAAAAGCTTGTATGTCGGTGCCGACGTGCGTTATTACTTAGCGACTACTTCATTAGACGGTACAAATGTCAATGGTTTGACAGCAGGCGGTCAAATTGGTTTTGGTTTCTAAGCACTCGGCTTAAAAACGAAACTGAGAAAAAAGGAGGGCGTAACAGCCCTCCTTTTTTTTGCCTGAAATAAGGTTAGGATGGGTAATTCAAGTACGGGGCATAATTGCGGACGGTTAAAAGAGGAGAAAAAATAAGTAGGGCATTAACTATTTATATCTTACACTTGTACCATTTAAAGTACATGAGAAACAGTTTATGCGTATTATTTCCTTTACTGATGCCAGAAACAGCTTAAAAACCGTACTGGATAACGTTGTTAATGACGTTGATTGTACGGTGATTACGCGACGCGATGCAGAAGACGCAGTGGTTATGTCTTTAGACTATTACACGA
>CAIVQX010000057.1 GCA_903908165.1 uncultured Methylococcaceae bacterium
ATTTGTTCAAGTTGATTAAGATCATTGACTGTAGCAAGCTCTTCTAGTGCCTGCGCGAGAATCTTTTCAAGGATAGCCGACATTGCACTGCTCGCTTTAACTTAAAGAAGGGGGGGAATTGATTTCTTAAAACAGCTTTATATTCACAAAGCAACCCAGCCCGTCTTTTAAGGCGGGCTGGGTTGTTACTTATGAAACTTGGCTTTGATTAGCTTTAGCTATTTCTGCTATTTTGCCAAAGGATTCAATATCACGCACAGCAATGTCAGCCAATACTTTACGATCTATTTTAACATTCGCTTTGGTTAAACCATTAATTAAGCGACTATAGGATATACCGTACATACGTGAGGCGGCATTAATACGAACGATCCACAAAGCACGAAATTGACGCTTTCTTTGTTTACGATCGCGGTATGCGTACTGACCTGCTTTAATTACAGCTTGTTTAGCAACTCGATAAACTCGGCTACGTGCGCCATAGTATCCTTTTGCTTGTTTTAAAATTTTCTTATGTCTTGCTCTGGCTGTTACACCACGTTTAACTCTAGGCATCTCTATTCCTCTTTAACTGTAAGGCATCATACGTGCAGCCATGCGCACATCTGATGGATGAATAGTTGCTGGTGAGCGTAACTGTCTTTTTCTTTTGGTAGACTTTTTAGTCAAAATATGACGACGATGTGACTGTCCACACTTAAAACCGCCATTGCCAGTACGTCTAAAACGCTTGGCAGCACCACGGTTAGTTTTTATCTTTGGCATTTTTTGCTCCAATAATATAAAAATAAAAATCCCTGAGAAATAACCCAACGAGGCAAAATGCATGGCCCTGAAAAATTACCAGCATTACAACTGTAATGCATTAAACAGCAAATCCTTTGCTGTTGTTTGTAGAAAAGTAATAAATTACGTTTCTACGATTCCCATCCCAAGATTAAACTTGATATGAAATTCATTTTTACTATTTCTTCTTTTTGGGTGACATCACCATAATCATTTGCCGCCCTTCCATTTTCGGAAATTGCTCTACTATAGCTATTTCTTCCAAATCTTTTTCAATACGCTTCAGTAAATCCATGCCAATTTCTCTATGAGCCATTTCACGACCACGGTAGCGTACTGTCACTTTTGTTTTATCACCTTCATTTAGGAACTTAGTTAAGCTTCTTAGCTTAACCTGATAATCTCCCTCATCGGTGCCAGGTCTAAATTTTATTTCTTTAACCTGAATTTGTTTTTGTTTCTTTTTTGCAATTTGCAGTTTTTTATTAAGTTCAAACTGATATTTGCCATAGTTCATTATCTTACAAACTGGGGGATCCGCGTTTGGAGATATTTCTACTAAATCTAAGTCTGCCGCATAAGCAATCTGTTTGGCCTCATCCAGCGAGATAATACCTAATGCTTCACCCTCTGCCCCTGTCACTCTCACTCGTCTTGCGGTGATTGAATCATTCAGGCGCGTTTCATCTTTTTTAGCAGCGATACTCTAATCCTCCAAATATACCATTATTTTCTGTCAGCAATCTTTTGCTTTACAAGCTCTGTAAAATCAGTGATTGACAAACTACCTAAATCTTCACCTTTTTGCGTACGTACCGTAATATTTTTTTCTTCTAATTCTTTGTCACCAATAATGACAAGATACGGTACTCTTTGCATAGAATGCTCGCGAATTTTAAACCCGATCTTCTCATTTCTCAAGTCTATTTTTACTCTTACGCCTTGTTGCTCTAAGTCTCTCATGATTATAGACGCATAATCAGCATGACGATCAGCGATATTAATCACCATCACTTGCACTGGAGATAACCAAACAGGGAATGTTCCAGCATACTCTTCAATTAAAATACCAAGAAACCTTTCGAGTGAACCTAATATTGCCCTATGCAACATAACCGGTACTTGTTTAGATCCATCTTCCGCTATGTAAGTTGCTCCCAATCGGCCTGGCATTGAAAAATCAACTTGAATTGTGCCACATTGCCAGACTCGTCCAATACAGTCTTTCAATGAGAATTCAATTTTTGGACCATAAAATGCACCTTCACCAGGTTGCAAATCCCATTTCAAGCCCTTGTTATTCAGCGCTAACTCCAAGGCTGTCTCTGCCTTATCCCATACCGAATCATCACCTACCCTATTTTCAGGACGGGTCGATAACTTCATAATGACTTCTTCAAAACCAAAGTCTTTATAAATGGAAAACAACATATCAATAAAGACAGATACTTCTTCTTGTATTTGATTTTCTGTACAAAAAATATGCGCGTCATCTTGCACAAAATTTCTAACTCTCATCAAGCCATGCAAAGTGCCTGATGGCTCATTCCTATGACAAGACCCAAACTCCGCTATACGAATCGGTAAGTCACGATAACTTTTAATGCCTTGATTATAAATTTGTACATGGCATGGGCAGTTCATCGGCTTAATTGCATAATCACGATGTTCCGAA
>CAIVQX010000058.1 GCA_903908165.1 uncultured Methylococcaceae bacterium
AATTAATGGTTTAACCAAAGCGAATGTTAAAATAGATCGTAAAGTATTGGCTGACATTGCTGTGCGTGATATTGAATCCTTTGGCAAAATAGCAGAAATAGCTAAAGCTAATCAAAGCCCAGTTTCATAAGTAACAACCCAGCCCGCCTTAAAAGACGGGCTGGGTTGCTTTGTGAATCTAAAGCTGTTTTAAGAAATCAATTCCCCCCCTTCTTTAAGTTAAAGCGAGCAGTGCAATGTCGGCTATCCTTGAAAAGATTCTCGCGCAGGCACTAGAAGAGCTTGCTACAGTCAATGATCTTAATCAACTTGAACAAATTCGAGTTCATTATTTGGGAAAAAAAGGCTTATTTACTTTGCAGATGAAAGAGCTTGGCGCTCTTGATCCTGAACAACGCAGATCTGTTGGTCAAGTAATAAATCTTGCAAAAGATCAGCTCCAACAAGAACTTGAATCCAAAAAAAGAAATTTTGAAACTATTGCATTAGCAGCAAGGCTGGCTACTGAGAGTATTGATGTTACTTTACCAGGGCGAGGCCAAACAGTGGCGGGATTACATCCTGTAACCACAACGCTGAGGCGTATATCCAAGATATTTTCCAGCGTCGGCTTTGCAGTCGTTGAAGGGCCTGAAATTGAAGATGACTATCATAATTTTGAAGCCTTAAATATTCCAGCGCATCATCCGGCTCGTGCTATGCATGATACTTTTTATTTTGATGCCCATACTGTTTTAAGAACACATACCTCTCCCGTTCAGATTAGAACGATGGAATCAAATAAACCACCCTTGAAAGTAATAGCTCCAGGGCGAGTATATCGTTGCGATTCAGATATTACACATACCCCCATGTTTCATCAGGTGGAAGGTTTTTTGGTAGATAAAGATGTCAGTTTCGCCGACTTAAAAGGTGTTGTTTACGAGTTTCTGCGTGCTTTTTTCGAAAAAGATATTCAAGTACGTTTTAGACCTTCTTATTTCCCATTTACTGAGCCTTCAGCCGAAGTTGATATTGAATGTGTAATGTGTAACGGTGAAGGCTGTCGTGTATGTAGTCAAACTGGTTGGTTAGAAGTAATGGGTTGTGGAATGATTCACCCAGAGGTTTTTAAGTCAGTTAATATCGATAGTGAAGAATATAGTGGATTTGCTTTTGGTATGGGTGTTGAACGTCTCGCAATGTTGCGATATGGCATTAATGATTTACGATTGTTTTTTGAAAATGATCTTAAGTTTTTAGAGCAATTTAATTAAGTCATCGATACACAGGAAATTTGAATCATGCAAATTAGTGAAGCTTGGTTAAGGTCATATGTCAATCCATCCATAAATTCAGAAAAATTGATTGAACAATTGACAATGGCAGGGCTGGAAGTTGGATCAGTAGAGCCCGCTGCTGCAATATTTAGTGGGGTTGTCGTAGGCGAAGTATTAAGTATTCAACAGCATCCTGATGCTGATCGCTTGCGTATTTGTCAAGTTGATGTCGGTCAGGAAGAGTCTTTACAAATTGTCTGTGGTGCCAGTAATGTGAAAGTCGGTTTAAAAACACCTGCGGCCTTATGTGGAGCAGTTTTACCGGGTGATTTTAACATTAAAAAATCAAAATTACGGGGCGTAGAATCATTGGGTATGCTTTGTTCAGAAAAAGAACTGGGTTTGGCTGCAGATGCTAATGGATTAATGGAATTATCGAGTGATGCACCTGTTGGAATCGATATACGTGATTATTTGTCATTGAATGATTCTATTATAGAAGTTGATCTGACGCCTAATCGTGCTGATTGTTTGTGCGTTGAAGGTTTGGCGAGGGAAGTTGCTTTGCTTAATAAAATGGATTGGTCTATTACAAAAGTCAATAAGACGGTAATAGGTCATCAAGACACATTAAAGGTGACAGTTGAAGATACAACTGCTTGTCCTCGTTATTTGGGTCGACTAATTAAAGATGTCAATGCAAAAGCGATAACGCCTTTATGGATGCAAGAACGTTTACGTCGTTCAGGTTTAAGAAGTCTTGGTCCTTTGGTTGATGTCACCAATTACGTTCTTTTAGAATTAGGTCAGCCTTTACATGTATTTGATGCGAATAAGTTATCCGGTGACATAACCGTTCGTCGTGCAAAAACTGATGAAAGCTTGCTCTTATTGAATAATGAAGTTGTAACACTTGATAATGAAGCTTTAGTTATTGCTGATGATCAAAAAGCGTTAGCCCTTGCCGGTGTTATGGGCGGAAATGATTCTGCCGTTAGTGATGTGACACAGTCATTGTTCTTAGAGTGCGCATTTTTTAATCCATTGGCTATAGCCGGTAAGGCCCGCAGATATGGATTACACACTGATTCTTCGCATCGGTTTGAACGTGGAGTTGATGCGACATTGCAGGATCGAGCAATTGATAGGGCTACGCAATTAATTATTGATATTGCTGGGGGAAGTGCAGGTCCAATTACTGTAGTTTCTACTAAAGAAAACATTCCAAAACGAAGTTCCGTTTTGTTGCGACGACAAAAAATTGAAAAAATATTAGGTATTAATTTTACCGATGAATATATCGTTGATCTTTTTCAACGATTAGGTATGACGATACAAGCTGAAGCAGAAGGTTGGCAAGTTGTGCCCCCCGGCTTTCGATTTGATATAGGAATTGAAGCGGATCTGATTGAAGAAATTGCTCGTATTTATGGATATAACAACTTGCCTCGTAGTAGTTTATTGATGCGATCAGAGTTGACTACAGCAACTGAAACATTGCTTGATATAGATCGTGTTAAAGATTTGTTGGTAGACAGAGGTTATCAGGAAGCAATTACTTATAGTTTTGTCGATGAAGATATTCAGAAAACTGTAACACCCAATGATGAATTGATTCGATTAAAAAACCCGATTTCTTCTGAAATGGCAGTCATGAGAACTACACTTTGGTGTGGATTGTTGAAAGCTGCGCTATATAACACTAATCGCCAACAAGCCCGAGTTAGATTGTTTGAATCAGGTTTGCGTTTTGTTAAACAACATGATGAAACACATCAACAAAAGATGTTAGCTGGTTTAGTTTTAGGTACCGCTTACAGTGAACAGTGGACTGAAAAATCTCGTAAAGTAGATTTCTATGATGCTAAAGCAGACATACAAGCTATGTTTGCTTTAGCCGGCTGTGAAGTTAATTTTCATTCCGCTACTCATGTTAGTTTACATCCAGGACAGACTGCACAGATTGTAACTCCAAATGGACAGACAATTGGTTGGCTGGGTATGTTACATCCAAATTTGGAAAAAAAATTAGGCTTTGATACCCAAGTTTTTCTATTTGAGTTGGATCAAAACTTAATGCTAAATAAGCGTATTTCTGTATTTAAATCATTATCAAAATATCCATCAGTACGCCGAGACTTGGCATTAATTGTCGATGAAGCGATAACTGCCAGTGAAATAATTAATTGTGTTAAGAAAAGTACAGGGACAGTCTTACAAGATGTTATAATTTTCGACGTGTATCGTGGAAAAGGTATAGAAGAAGGTAAAAAAAGTATGGCTTTAAGTTTAGTTATACAAGATGATACGCAAACACTAACAGATTCTGAAATTGATGCGATTGTTAGCAGACTGTTGTTGTTATTGGCTAACGAAAAAAATGCAAAATTGAGAGATTAATATATGGCATTAACAAAGGCAGATTTTGCTGAAGGTTTATTTGACGAGCTTGGATTAAATAAGCGAGAAGCAAAAGAAATAGTAGAGATTTTTTTCGAAGAAATAAAAAATTCCTTGGAACAGGGTAATCAGGTCAAGATTTCCGGATTTGGAAAGTTTGAACTTCGCGATAAAACCAGTCGTCCAGGTAGAAATCCAAAAACAGGTGAAGAAATCCCTATCACTGCAAGGCGTGTAGTTACATTTCGTTCAGGACAGAAACTTAAAGCTAGAGTAGAAGCTTATGTTGGAACCGAGTAATAATAACGAACTACCGCCAATACCTGATAAGCGCTATTTTACGATAGGTGAAGTCAGTGATCTTTGTGGCGTTAAGCCACATGTGCTTCGTTACTGGGAACAAGAATTTACCGAACTGAGTCCAGTTAAAAGACGAGGTAATCGTCGTTATTATCAAATTCATGAAGTTTTGATAATACGACAAATAAAATCGCTACTGTATGAACAAGGCTATACCATTGGAGGTGCAAAAGCGCACATAATGAGTAGTTCGAAAGAACAGTCAAGTCGCACAAAACAAATGAATCAAATGCTGTTGGAACTTGAAGATATTCTAAATTTACTTAAATAGAATCGTCCAGCTGGTTTGTTTTGTGTAGTACAATGGTGTGTCAGTTATTTAGGGCTTGTGTTCATAATCTCTTCAGTTTTAAAAAAATATTGCAATTTCGGGGCGTAGCGCAGCTTGGTAGCGCACTTGTCTGGGGGACAAGGGGTCGCAGGTTCAAATCCTGTCGTCCCGACCAATTGAATCAATAAGTTAGGTTTTAAAAAATCAGTAGTAAAAAGAAAATATACTGATTTATGGGTTTCGGTATACCTCTCGGTATACCAATTTTATCGCTTGCCCTTATATGTTGATGCTGGCATCTGCTGGTTTTTTATGCCTGATTATATTAGGTAGCCTTATTATTAACCCTTGCTCTACTATTGTTCGATACAATAGCGTTCAGCTAGCGTCAATTCTCGCGGTCTGTTTAGGCTTTGGGCTTAGTGTTGGTCTAGTGGGTTATTAATCTTTATTTCTTTTGAATTCCCTAGCATTTACTGGCATAGCTTCGACCCCATACCCCGCCACACCGGAACAAATCTGTAATTTTACAAACTGCTTCCTGAAAACACCCCCGTCTAAATAAAAACAACTGGCGCTAAAAATATTTTATTTTTAAAACTGCTACCCTAACATTAGCGGTCAATAGAGCGCTTGATTTTTTAGTTAGTGTTTGCAAGAAAGGCTGAGGGATTAACACAGGCACAAGTTGCAGAGCGAATGGGTACTAAAGCTCCATCTGTTGCAAGATTAGAAAATGCCCAAGCATTTGGTAAACATTCTCCAAGTGTTGAAACTCTGTAAGCGCGTAGCGCCACCATCTTAAAATATTCCATATGCATTGGTATCCTTCATTTTTTTGAGGAGATATCGTATGGCATTACACGAACAACAGCTAAAACACATTAAAACCTGGCAAGCGAGTGGGGCTTCGAAAACG
>CAIVQX010000059.1 GCA_903908165.1 uncultured Methylococcaceae bacterium
AGAATTAAAGGTTCCGTGACCAGAGATTTAAGCGCATCGGAAGATTTTCTGTCTCCAGCAAATAAGGCCTCGTCCATAAAAACAATAAATGATCTTTTGTTGGCGCCGATTGAAAATTGACCACCCGTACCGATTGAAAATTGACCAGGGCTAATTGCTGTAAAGCTTACTCTACAGCATTGGAATAGTCGACTAGACTGAGTAAGTTTTAGCCCCCTTTTTATTGAACTGTGATTTTATAATTACTTTTTTTCATTTTTATTCATAAATATTATTTTCTATATTTTCTGATATAAGTGATGTTCTTAAGGACGATTCTCTGGATTTTATACGTTCTTTAGCCGTTGCACTGCTTTGCTTAAATCTGAATGATTCATTTCCTGTTTCGATGATGTGACAATGATGCGTTAGACGATCCAATAGTGCCGTTGTCAGTTTGGCATCAATAAAAACGCTACTCCATTCTGAAAATGTCAAATTGGTCGTAATAATAACGCTGGTTCGTTCATAGAGCTTGGAGAGCAAATGAAATAACAATGCGCCCCCGATCTGTGAAAAGGGTAGATAACCTAATTCGTCTAAGATAACCAAATCCATCTGCATTAAACTGAACGCCAATCGGCCTTGTTTGCCTGCCGTTTTCTCCTGCTCTAAGCTATTGACTAATTCAACGGTGGAAAAGAAACGCACCCGTTTACTGTGATGCTGGATACCAGAGACGCCAAGTGCAGTGGCTAGATGTGTTTTGCCGGTTCCAGTACCACCAACTAAGACCAAGTTCTGTGCAGCGTCGGTAAAGTTCATCGTGGCCAGAGTAGTTACCAATTGCTGATCGACTTTAGATTGACCAAAATCAAAACCTAACAAATCTCGATGGATTGGAAATTTAGCGGAACTCATCTGGTAACGTATAGCTCGTATACTTCGATCTGTGGCTTCTGAGACCAGCAATTGGTTGAGCAACCCAGTTGATCCGGCAACACCTGCTGGGTCATGGGTCTGTATTTCTGAATAGCATTCCGCCATACCATGCAGTTTGAGTGCTTTAAATTGGCTCATAATGTCAGACATGAGATACCTCCTGATCAGTCAAACTGTCATAACGAGCCGTATTGGCTACTGGTTCTTCGTTGAGTATCAAACAGGTTTCCACTTGTTCCGGGATGGGCAACTCATTTAGCCGAGACAGTACGTTGAGTACATTTTCGACACTGGTTACTCCGGAATCGAGGACCTGTTTGACCGCCAGCAAAACCTTCTCTAAACCATGAGCCGGTACAGCTGCCAACACTTTAGCCATAATCCGATCACCTTGTTGTCGTTCTCGGTGGCGTAAAGTCGATTGCAGTTGAACTAAAGCTAGCGGCATATCGGCAAACGGTGCTCCGTTACGTAAGGCTCCAGGTTTTCTTTCAATGAGCGGAATATAGTGTTGCCAGTTGTAGCTGACTTGATCACGACTCAGCAAACGTTGATGCTGAGCAATGAAGGTGTTTTCGGTACAAATATCAAGCCTATCAGCATAAAGATGTATAGTCGCCCTACTGTTGGCTAAATGACAAGGAACTGAGTACTGGTTACGTTCCACCGTTACCAGACAGGTACTCGATACTCGCGCCATGACTTCAACGTAACCATCGAAAGGTGTTGGCATCGGCATCAAATAAATTTGCTCTTGTTCAAGCGCATCAGCGAGGGTAACCCCTTTATAATCAGGATGCTCTAGTTTGAGCCAGAGACTTCGGCAACGTGCGTCAAGCCAACTATTCAGTTCAGCAAAAGAACTAAAAACCTGGGTTTTAGCTTCTATCCAGACTCTACGCCTGGAATCCTGCACATTCTTTTCGACAATGCCTTTCTCCCAGCCGGATGCCACATTGCAGAAATCGGGTTCAAATAGATAGTGCGCAGTCATCGCGAAAAAACGCGCATTAACGACACGACCATTCCTTTTGGTCACCTTATCGACAGCTGTTTTCATATTGTCGTAGATGCCGCGCTTGGTAACGCCACCTAATGCAGTAAATGCTTTAGTATGCGCGTCATACAACATTTCTTGCGTTTGCGTTGGATAGGCAGAAAGATAGAAAGCACGACTGGCACATAACTTGGTATGAGCCACTTGGATTTTACGATGAATACCACCGATCATCAGAGACTCTTCGCTCCAATCAAATTGGAAGGCTTCGCCCAGTTGAAACTTAAGGGGTACAAAAGAAGATTTTCCTGATCCCGAAATCAAGCCATTACGCCAATTGCGGACATAATCCGTCAAGATGGAATAACCACCCGTGTAACCATCCTTCTTAATCGCCTCAAACAACATTAAGGCGGTGCGTCGATCCCGCTTTGGACGTCGCGAGTCAACCTCTAGCGCCAATAACAAAGCTGGAATATAAGGTGTCAGCTTACTATTAACTTGAGGTCTTTTAGGATACTTATAGCCATCAGAGCTAGTTTCCTTAAGCCATGCTTTGATGGTGTTACGCGACAGACTTGTCCGTCGCTGTATTTCACTGATGGAAAGATGGTCACGATGAAATAACCGTCGAACTTTTGCAAACGTAGACATGTAATACACTCTTGTTTTACTCCGGCTTAAAATTAAGCAGGATACATGGATTACCTGGTCAAAATTCGATCGGTACAAACCCCTCTAAATGGTCAATTTTCAATCGGCGCCAACACTTGGCCATGATGGTCGAAAATTAATAAATTACTATAAACGGTATACAAGCCATTAATGGTGCGGAGGATATCGGTTAATATTTGTTGATTATCAGTGGCTGTGTCTTTGTTA
>CAIVQX010000060.1 GCA_903908165.1 uncultured Methylococcaceae bacterium
ATACCCTATAGGTTATGTTGTCTGAAACTCTTGTAATCTTGTAATAAAAACCTTGTAGACCACGTCACACGTGACTTTCAGGCGTTACAAGTTAGAAAAACAAGTTGTAAAACTCTTGTACTCTTGTAAAAATTAGGCCGCTTTGGCAGCTTGCTCTTTCTTCTCTAAAGCCTTTAGGTTCAAATTATCCTTAAAAATCTGAGTTTTTAGTTGCCCAATACTAACACTTGCATCAACCGCCTTAAGAGTTAAGCCCCATTTTCGTGCAGTGGTTTCCCTAACCCCCTTGGATGACAAATATGATTTAATTTGTCTCGAAACAGTTTGGTTACCGAGATCAATAGCAGTTGTTGACCCCCCTACTTGTTTCTTAGACATTTGATTCTTTATGTCTGCCATCGAGTATTTTTCCCCTTCTGAACTATCGTTAAATTCGAAGGTTAACTCTAACAAATCAACTACCGGTGACCTTTCAGTATGGTAGTCATTAATACCAGCCAATAAGTCATCCATTGCTGCATCGGGCCACCACTGCTTACCATCCAAATATAGCTGGTAAACATGCGCCCATAGCTGTTGCATGTTGATATCATGTTGTGCATCTAATGCCGTGATACCCAGCGTCCAAAATCGTCTGCTTCCAGTTGGATCATGGAGATAATCACTTTGATTAACCGATGCGATTAGACTAGTTCGACGTTCGTATTTATTGGGTACTCGTTCGTAAGGTAATCGTATTTCATCAACCTCGCTGGATGAAAAGGCCTTAAAAGCTGCGATATCTGAGCGTCGAAAAGTTGCATCGAGTTCACCTAACTCACAAATCCAACAAGATACTGCCGCCTTGATAGAGTCTTTGTTCTTAACATCTAGTAGCACGGAAGTTTTTATATAAGGTGACAAGGTCTTTGGAAGCAATTTTCTTATCCACGTAGTTTTGCTAACACCCTGATTACCTTGCAGCGTCAATACGTATTCGAATTTTAAGAACTTATCCTCTCGCGGAGAATTTCTCCCATTATCACAAGCCGCGACTGCTTGAAGCATCCAAAGTAATAAAACTTGGTTTTTTATCGCTTCATATTCTGGGTGAACTGATACTGTGGCGTAAAATTGTGATAACCGATCAATATTTCCGTCCCACGGTGTTTCTGCAATCCAATCCAAAATTGGATTAGTAGCATTATCACGAAAGATAATGGGTAAATAGTCGGCGGTACTTTTATCAATATCGTTTAAAGCCAGCAGGCTTTGAACATAAAGAAAGTTAGCATTGGCATCTAATGTCGGAGAGCCACTAATGTCCGGTATTACAATAACTTGATCTTTTAAAAGTACGTCATAGTTGCAAGTAATTCCGTAGGCAATGAGCAGGATGCGTAAATTATTATAAGTCGATTTAATTTTCACACCGGTCCTGAGTAAGCTACAATCAGGGAAAATGTTTTTAGGAAGTAGTTCATCCAGTGAGTATGTTTTAGTAACACTAGGTAATTCGCGTGTTTCAAACAATCGAGCTTTTTCAGCCTCGATTTCATTCACAAAAGTGTTCCTTTTGACCTGTCCCAATTTACCCCTAGCAGCTATGGCCTTAGTAAGTTTGGTAAGGTATGACTTATTTAGCCCTAAAAGCCTAAGTGTCGCTACCTGAGTCACTATTTCAGACCGGTTATCACTATCATCGATATGTTTGAGGGCAGTAACTACGTCAATTGAGCCATCCCAGCCATTATCTTTTGCCCAGTAAAAGATACTCGAACACGATACTAAATCGTCATTCTCACGCCGACAACCATCATAATGTTTTCTGCAATCTTCTTCACCTTGGTACCCTTTTTCATCGAGTTTTGACCATTCATGAAAACATTCAAAACCTTCTTCATCAAAATTAAACTTAATGGCCGCTGCCACTTTAAACCAAGCGTCATAACTATAGTCTGAGACGAACTTCAAGGCCGCTTGAACGCGAACAATGTTTTCCTTAGAAGAGGGTTTTTCATTTGAAGAAGAGCTAGAACTACTTAAATGTTTAGTAGCAGGTAGATAAACTTCGTCATTAAAAATTTTAGCCTCATAGTTAATATAGATATCAGGGTCATAACTAACAAAGCAGAGTCGTCTAATATCCGAACCTGATTGATCGACATGTAAGTTGTGTTCGTTATTAAAGTAGACCACCAACTGAGCAAATAACTTCTTGTGATCTGCCTCATCGCATACGGGTGGACATGCAACAAGCACCTTAACTCCATCACCACTCGGAGAAGTCCATGTCGCAACTATAGATTTATCTGCCGATAAAGAAGATATCACTCTTTCTGGTGTTAGCTTTTTATCAGACAAATGATCTATATCGACTATTACTACTCCAGATGCGGCAGCAAAACTTTTATTGTCTACACTATTATTGAAGGTGCCGTTGAATGCATATGCAGGTAGTTGTTGCTTATTTTTCGTATAGAGTCTCTTAGCCTCGTTCTTTTCAACTTTAGTGACATCGGGTTCAATAGACCTTATATAAGCAGAGCGTAATGGTTCTATTTTGACCTTGTACTTATCAGATTTAATCTCGTCTAAGGCAGCCTTCAAGGTGACATTAGTGAAAGAGCTTGTGTTTTTGATATTAGGTAAATTAGTTACAAAATGGGTTGAATAATTGGTATCTAACTTTTCATACTGAGCTGAGTTTGATAAATCTTCCATATCAAACTCCTTTTGAATTCTGAGCTTCAACCCACGAAAAAAACTTCTCTTCAGACAGAAGCACTTTTCGGCCAATCCTTACGATCGCTCCTGACTTTGCTAGACCATTTTTTTCTTCATTGAAGATGAGGGAACGTAAGCCGCCTGTTGTAAATGCTGGATAACGGTTGGTAAACTGCCGAACGGTCAAGTATAACCAAGCAGTATTTATAGTGTCATTTTGAATTGTGCTCATAGTGCCTCCCGGCATGTGATGATTTAGGATTGATCACCAGCATTTATAGCTAGTGACGAGCTGATCATACACACAATTTTTAGAATTTTGTGTTAGTACCCTTATTTCCGTTAGTGCTGGTTTCTTGCATAAAAACAATTAACTACAGATTGCTTGCTAGATTATTTATTTGAATCGTTTGCGATATTTTTCTAAAAAATCTGCTCTTTCAAGTTTTTCATCACCATCTAGTATGATGCTTTTCTTTGTGTCTGAAATAGTTTTTATGTATTCACTGGTGAATTCACCGGATACAATTTTAATCCAAGCCTTAATCCCTTTTAAGTCAACATTATATTTTACGTTGTACCTATTAAATAATTCATAAAGAAGCAAAATTGCAACATTAACTTCTCGTTGTAGCGGGATTAATTTTTTTGGATATTTATTAAAACTATTTTGTGAGGTTTCTTCATACTTTAAAAGGTTGTCGACTTCCTCAATTTTATTGCAAAGCTTTATTTGTTGACTGATTCCTACCTCCTCATAAATAGTTTTTAGCATATCTAGCCAACACCATAAATAAAAATACCGGTCAATTTCTTCTATAAGTTCACACTCATCTAATAATTTAAAAATAGGAGTTTTTAATAAACAGGTTACATCAACTTTATCAGGGTCTTTCATTTTATAGTTCCAAATATTTTTTTGTTCATACTAGCAACAACATTACTAACATGGCCGTCAGAAAGATGAGCATATCGCTTAACCATGCTCAATGTTTTATGTCCTAGCACTTCGGCAATTTCTGCTAACGAAGCTCCATTCATTGCTAGATAAGAGGCAGTACAGTGCCTAAGGTCATGCCATTTAAATTCATTTATTTCTGCGCGCTCTAGTGCGCACTGAAATGCACTTCTTAAATCTATCGGTTTTTTTGAATTTATAACACTTGGAAATAATAGCAGAGTATCTATTCGTTTTATTTTGGAATGCTCCTGTAACAAAGATAAACCGAGACCTGATAAAGGAACTCGCCTACGTGTACCATTTTTTGTTTTGTGCAATACTAAATAACCATCTTTAAGATTCACATCTTGCCACTTAAGCTGCATTAGTTCAGCCTTCCGCATACCTGTAGACAATGCCAAAATAACACACATATAAAGCCATTCACTTGAGGATTCCTTACAAGCAATCAATAATCTTTGTCTCTCATCATCTTCAAGGAATCTTACTCGACCATCCGGTTCGGTTGGCTTTTTAACTTTTTTAGCAGGGTTTTCTTCTACCCATTCCCATTCATTAACTGCAATAGTGAAAACATGGGATAAAGCTGCCATATATCGAACCACTGTAGCAGGTGCACGAACCTCACCTAATGAATCTCTACACTCAACTATCAAAGGCGGTGAAATATCAGCTAAAGAATAAACCCCTAACCTATCATTCCACCATTCAAGTTTGCTTTTACGCTCTGCTTGTTCTTTTTGATTGTAGTTTGGTAATACAGCTTTGATATACCTATCAACCATATCTGAGAAGGTATGTTTTTTCGCTTCAGCTGTTTTAAAGTGCCGCCCTTCTCTTATTGCTGACTCAGTATCTTGAATCCATTTTTTAGCTTTGGTGAGATGCTTAAAGGTCGCTGCTTGGGCTGGATAGCCTTTTAAACGAACTTCTGCAGTAAAACGAAATGTTCCGTCTGCTGCGGTACGAGTTTTAATGCGTGCCATAATCACTCCTATGGAATAAGAATCATATTTTTGAAATTATACTTTTAGCCATTACTTAATTAAAAGCAAAGCAATGGTTGGGCATTGTTCGATGCTAATACACCTTCTAGACCCCATATAATTGATGTTTTTATTATAATACTTTGTCCCAATTTTGTCCCAATTAACTATAAAAAAGAGTGATAAACGACAAACATCAACAATAATAAAATAACTTAAATTACTGATTTTATTATTATTGTTTATTACAGATTGTTATGGTGATTTGATTATACCGGATTCAAAATCCGGTGATGGTGACTTCGTGCCGGTTCGATTCCGGCCCTCGGTACCAAACATGGGTTTCCGAGTTGTGCAAAGAAACCAATGGCTTAGAGAGTTTTTATGATTCTCTAGGCCATTTTTTATTGTGCTGAAGAATCATCAAAAAACTTTCTTGGCGCATTTTTGGCGCACTATCAAATAAACAACCGCAACAACTGCCAATAATTCAGGCATAAAAAACCGCTTTGGTTAGCGGTATAAATTTGTCTATCTGTCATCAAAAATTTATACCCATTTAATTTCTTCAGGTTAAAATAGTCTTATGCTTGTTACATTAATGACTTGAATATGTCCTTGATGGTGCTTTTGCCAGAGCCATTGGGCTCAGCAAACATATGCATTCGTATATCAGAAATTTTACTTTACTCTGACCCCTTTATTTTTTTTCTTGAAACAGCGCATGCACGGTTTCATGAGGGAGTGCAGGTACAAGCCTGCTCTCTACTCTACCCATTGATCATTGATTGCCATTTAGGGTTATAGCATCTTAACCAGTGCAGCAATAATAGCGACCTGACCAAGCGCTAAAGCTAAACCCCATTTAATTAATCGATTCTCCATTTCCAAGAGATCGCTTTTTGTAGCTATTTGTGAATCCATTGATGTTGGTTGTGTTCTCAGTTATTTGCCAGCATCGATTCTACGTTTCAACTCATAACGATGATAAGGATTACGTTTTATTTCATGGTACATAGTATCTGGCGCTAGATCCAATCCATTTGGCCAAACCAATACACCATTATCAACTTCAGCGCAACTTACCAAGTCATCGTTTTGCAAGGGTTCAAAAACACCTGTACAAAAAGAACGATCAATATGCAAGATACCAGAAAGACCATCGGCAAAGCGAATAGCCAGCTCACGCCCAGCAATATATTTCACCTCTAATACATCCCAATACATTACAGATTACCTATTATTTTAAAGGATCAATCGGATTTGGATGTTGATTAGCTTGGCAGCCAACAATTCTGCTTGATACAGTTCCGCGCAATCAAGAACCAACTGGTTGCTCGACGAGGCAAGCCACCTTCTCTTATACATAACTCGCGAATATTAACAATTGTCTTATATTCAACACCGGATATGGGCCACTAAACCATGGTAAGTCCCCTATTATTGTTATTCAAGGAAATAGCTAGACTTTAGCATTAATGAGCGCTAACTAATAGTGGACTGTCCCCTTTTGTTGTGCCTTTTGTTGTGCAGTTGTTTTATGTTTCATGTAAAATAAAAGTTCCTTTACGGTCCTTTTAGGGCTAATATTATTCTTTACAGGAGAAGTGTTATGTCCATTAATGTTAAATTATCAGAAACCTTGGTTGACCAAGCCAAACACTACGCTGCTATTGAGCATCGTTCTGTGCCTAAACAGATCGAATATTGGTCTCAAATCGGTAAAATAGCTGTAGAAAATCCAGATTTGCCTTTTGCTATGATTCGCGACATTCTTATTGCGGATCAGGAAGCGCCTGTTGGTGAATATCAGTTCGGCTGATGCGTATTCTTGTTACCCCGACTTTCGAGCGCACGGTTAAAAAGTTACACGGACAGCAGAAAGCCGATCTTGATGTAGCAGTAAAAGCATTGGCCTGCGATGTTTCTATTGGTGAGGCAAAGGTAGGTGATCTTGTTGGGATTAGCGTGTACAAATTTCGGATGGCCAATCAGTTGTGTCTGCTCTCTTATCGGGTACTTGATGCAAGCAGCATCAAGCTTCTGACCGTTGGACCTCATGAGAATTTCTACCGTGATCTGAAGCGTTTGGATAACTAATTAGAGCATGACATTTCAATTCTTCAAGGAAATAGCCAGTCTTTAGCATTAATGAGCGCTAATTAATAGTGGTCTGTAACTTATTGTTATTGCTATTTTATTTTGACCCTATCGATTTGCGGGTTATGAGTTGCTCCAATCAACACAGATCTCTCGTATAGCGTTTCAGGATCAATATCTATATTGCCGGGCCATGCTACAGTACCATTTTCTACAAAAGCGCCTTGGAACACATTTCCAGACTTAAGTCGAACCCAAGGTTTTTGATCTAAATAAGCCGCCATGTTAAAGGCACGTCGCTCCCCATTTTCAAAATCAAGAAATAGAACAAAATCAGATTGAACGGTCACATTGATTATATCTAGCAACATATTAGGCTCTCTCACTTAAGTGGGTCAATGCGAAA
>CAIVQX010000061.1 GCA_903908165.1 uncultured Methylococcaceae bacterium
ATCTTGATGATTTGCTTGATAACTAAGCAGTTAAATTGCCCCAATGCAAATAAATTTAATAAAACCGACTATCTTAAGATCTTGGCATCGAAGAGAGGCGAGCCTCCAATTCGGCTTTAAGTAAGGTATGGTAATGGCGCATTAAGGTAGCATCACTTGGTCGAGGCAAAATATTACTCTCTACCTCTTGTTGCAACTGAGCTAGAAATTTATTATCTGGAAGCTTTAAGTCTTCAGCGATTGTGATTTGTGATTGATCTTTGCTAACTTCGGCTCCCAATTCAAGTAAAATAATTCCAACAATAACTAAAAAAAACAAACATACTTCTAGCATATCAACACCTCACTATTTTTAGAACCTATTGAATTTACAAAACAGATAATTAGTTAGTCGATTTAATCACACGAAAGCTCTTCTGCTTTAAAACGATTGCGACTGATTTTGATATTGAGGAAAATAACTAGAATGGCAAATAATGCAGTTGATATTGTGTATTTACCAGAAATGAATAGGACTATCGCGAATATAATTAATGCAGCCAGAATTCTATCTTTATGTAACGTTTTCATGTATGAGACCTCATAAATTTAAACATGGTCTCACTATAACTGACTTATCTCACATAACAATACTAGTTTTAATAAATAAATTGTATCCAATATAGAAACAATTTAAGCATTGTTTTGGCGCAAAAATCGTATATTATTGATCGTTTTTATAATGCCTTTACAAAAGCTGATTAGCTTACGTTCAGCAGAATTTAATAAATCGCCCCCCTATATTTTTTACCTTGAACTCTTAAATCACTAAGAGGGCTAGGGGTAAAAATAATCTTTCCATCTGTTTTTCTTCACTTAGTAACAGCTTATTGTTTAAGGATTAAAGTATTACTTGATAGACGTAATAGCCTTGTCATATTGACTATTTATAACGTAGTTTTAATTACAATTTATTGATGGCAATGTGGATAAGTTAAAAATCATAAGGATACTTCTTCAATATAAGTAGCCTTTATGCGATACCCATTTTGCTAGTCTCTTAAGTTTTTAATTGATTTTAGATGGCGTCTTTAAAGCTTAAAAACCATCATTTTTTTAACAGTAAGGAAAATATATGAAATTAGATAGTAGAAAATGGATTCTGATTGTTTTCTTGAGTTTTCTTATGTTAGGTTGCTCAAGTTTAAGAGCAAGATCAGAAGCTTCTTATAGTAAATTGACAATCTATCCAGGTGTTAAGTTGGATGTAAGTGAGACTGAGAAGTTATTTAGCAGTGAGAGTTCGGATCCAGATTGGCTAAAGGGGGTTGCGACTATAATCTATACGGTTGATATGCCGTTCTCATCGTTATTTGATACAGTGATAGCACCTTATGATCTATATAAAATTAATGCTTCAAAGTGATGTAGTGGGTAGTAAAAAGCGTTAAATTTTTTCATTGTTTGTTATTCAGGCGTTGTCGATATGGAACTCTTGAATCATTCAAAAAAATATTACTAAAATCTGTGTAGCAATACCTGATCAAGTGATAGAAGCTAATAATCTTTAATGGTATCAATATGATAGGCCTCTATCATGGCATTGCTGGTGCCCGGCATTATAGAAGCCAAGTATAAATTATCATGGTAAATCAATGGAAATGAATCTTGCCTCCCCGTTCCCTTTAATGTCTGCTTTACTATGAGTTGACCATCTTTTATACGAACCCCGTAAACGGTTCCATTTTGGTTAATGTCTACCACTAAAATAGTTGGATCTCTATTTTCTCCTATTTCTGTAATAACAGGCAGGGATGTATGATTCCTGAATGTTTGAATAGCTTCAATACTAGATGGATCAGGAAACTGCCAAAAACGTTGGAATTTTGGTAGGTCATTTTGTAACACAATTTTTAGCGCCACTAACCCAGCGGGATGAGTTTTATCAGGGACGAATGTTGGAATTACTACAACAGGAGTACCATCTACAAAAGTTGATACAACTTGAGTGGCAATCATACCCATCCAACCTTTTACACACTGATCCTCTTTAGTTCCACAAACATCGACTATTTGTAGACGATCATATTGAGTGCCTAAATGATTTGCATTAATTAAGTAGATACTGCCATCTTTACTGGGCTGCACCAGTAAAGATAATCCATTATTCATATCTATTTTAACGGGTGCGCTAGCACCTAAATCATAATCCATCCAAGCCAAACATTCCCAATATGATTTATCATCACATTCACCATTAGCAGGTCTTAATGGAGCATCATTTGCCATCAACCTAGGGATGAACAAGTTTTTACAAGAGGATATACAGTCTGTATCAGGATTGGTTGGGTTAAAATTCGCACATAGCTTAGCATCGCACCCTGCATCAAATTTCAGGCCGGGTTTTAACCGCATAATGGTATTGGCATAATCATGTCTATTAAGATCGATTTGTCCGTTTCCTGTAGGGACAAATAATTCGACTTCATTGCCGTGTGAATAAATTTGAGGTCCTGGTGGTGACCAAATGCCGCCTCCACAAATCATTTCCTGAGTACCATACAGTTCTGTTTTTACCGGGCAATCTGCTTCTGGCGTCGTTACCAATACTTTACTTAGGGATGGGGTTGTCTTTGTTTGTCCATTTTTTTGTTTTGCATTCTGCCAAGCATCCATATCAATTTCAAATAGCCAGCCATGAAAAGGTTGTTCATCTCCAGAGTTTCCAAAAGCAGCATACAGATAACCTAATTTGGATCCAGGTTTTTGTCCATGTTTAAGTGCCGAATGTGAAAAAGCAGTCGATGGGTTGAACTTTACTTTACCTATGCCATCAGTTGTTGACTTTTCGGCTGATAAAATTAACACGGGAAAGGCGTCATCCAATTGTTTCTTAACGAGGTCAATGACTGCCATACGGTGACTGATTCTTACGCCTTTTTCAAGGCACTGATAGAGGATCACTAGTTTATCGTTGAATATGATAGGCGTTGATATAAGTTGTGCTTCTTGATTTTTGGGTAAAGGTGCGTTTATTTCCCAAACTAAAATACCTGTTTCGCTATCCATAGCAGCAATGTGTCCATTTGACGCAGGCACTATGATTAATGGTTTGCCTTGTGATAAATCTATGAGAGGAGAAGCAATAATGCTTGAGTCAAATGTAATTGAAGGATTTATTTCACTGGGAAATAATCTTTTTAGTGTGTAGCTTTCTGAATGACTCAATTCAGAACCATAAAGGTTGATTGAGTTTATCAGTAAAATATTTCCAATCAGCACAATGACAACTGAGAAATAACGCCAACTCAATTTGATACTAATTTTATTCAAGTATTACTCATTAGGCCGAAGAAAAATGAAGTAATAATTTATAGTCTTGTTATGACAAAATTGTGACAGTCAAGCTCAAATTACGATAATCAAGTCCCCTACATCAAATCTAATGTAGGGGACTGTTATAAAAAAGAACGATCCTCAAAAAATTGAGTAGATATTAAGCCGAATAAGCTCTAAGGATATCTTTGACAATACCAGAACGAACGACATCTTCAACGCTAAATTCAACAATACCGACTTTTCTTGTATTTTTTAATTTGTTAACAGCATCAGAAAGTCCTGATTGAGTAGTTATATCTTTTTGTTCAATGTCACCATCGATTATCACTTTACAATTATCGCCAATGCGAGTTAAAAATAACTTCATTTGGCTTGGTGTTGTATTTTGTGCCTCATCTAAGATAGCCCAACAGTTTTTGAAGGTCCGCCCACGCATAAAAGCCAGAGGCATTGCACAGATTCGTTTATGCTTAATTAAATAGTCGACTTGTGATCGACCTAATCGCTCATTAAAGATATCTCTAAAGGGTTCAATATAGGGTGCATATTTTTCTTCCAATTCACCAGGAATGAAGCCAAATTTTTCACCCGCCTCAACCCCTGGTCTGGAAAGGATAATACGATCAATCTTTTTTTCTCTGAGCATATCTGCTGCTAATCCAGCAACAACATAACTTTTACCGGTTCCAGCAGGTCCTATGCCAAACGTTATGACATTTTCTAAAATAGCCGTTATGTAAGCACCTTGCGCTTTTGTAAGTGCTTGGATGGGTTCTAATACTCTTCTTTCTATGCATAAGTCAACGACGTCTAGCAAAGAAAAATCATCATTCTTACTGGTTTTTCGACTGTCTCTTCTACGATATATAATGTCTTTATCAGAGGGTTTTATGGCTGTTTTTCTCGACATACATTCACTCCTAAATTAATTCGGTTAATAATCGGGTAAGACTTTGTAAGCATTTTGAGTTTAGATCTGCAGCTATTTTTGCTGTTTTATGGGCACCTCATGTTAAATTTTATTTATGGTTGGGTTAATTATTTGTGTAAACAGACTGTCACCTTTAATATCTTTTAACGTAACTGTCATATTAAGAGTTTGATTATCAATGTCAACTTGTCCAAAAAATTGTAATCCCGATAAAGGCGATAAATGGGAGTTGGGCGATGCTTTTTGAAAAATCAATTGAGGACCAAATGTATTATCGAATTGCTGAGGTCCAAAGCTACTGGCATTCAAAGGGCCTGAAATAAACTCCCAAAAGGGGTCAAAGTTTTTAAACTGAGCTTTATCGGGATCATAATAGTGTGCAGCACAATAATGAACATCCGCTGTAAACCAGACCATGTTGGAAATTTCTTCTTGCTTGGCAAAAGCCAATAATTCAGCAATTTCCAGTTCACGCCCCAAAGCAGATCCATCTCCATTAGCTAGATTTTCAAATTGAGTACGATTTTGTTTGTCCACTCCATCTTTTAAACTTAAACCAATAGGCATATCTGCAGCAATAACTTTCCATAAGGCTGTGGACTTTTTTAAACCGGTTTTTAACCAATTTAATTGATCGTGTCCAAGATAAGCAGTATCAACACCTGATTTTTCCTGCCGATTATGGTTATTAGGTCCCCGATAGGAACGCATATCCAGAACAAATAATTCCAGTAAAGGACCATAAGGCAAGTTACGATAAATAGATTTACCTGCAGTCGTTTTGTTATAACGAATAGGCGCATATTCAAGCGCTGCAGTCGTTCCCCTTTTTACGAGTGTAGTAATGTTTTTTTCCGTGTAGCGCTTATCATCATCTAGATTTTTAGAAGGAGACCAGTTATTGGTGATCTCGTGATCATCCCATAACCAAACAGTGGGTACTTGGGCATTAAATTTACGTAAATTATGGTCCATTAAATTATATTTATAACGACCACGATATTCCTCAAGTGTTTCAGCAACTTTAGAGACTTCTTCTGTTACAAGGTTACGCCAAACTTGGCCTGTTTCATGAGCTATTTGGGTTTCATGTATGGGGCAATCAGCGTAAATACTGTCGCCACAATGAATAAAGAAATCAGGGGCAGTTAGCCGCATAGTTTCATAAATTTTCATGCCGCCAATATCTGGATTAATCCCCCATCCTTGACCGCAGGAATCTCCAGACCAAAGAAAGCGAACAGGTCTTGCATCATTTGGAGCTGTTCTAAAATGTCCGGAACTTGCTTTGCTTATGCTCTGCTTATTATTTAAATCTTGAAAAATAACCTGAATAAAAATATCCCGACCAGCAGGTAATCCCGTTATATCTATATGAGTGGTATAGTCATTTTCTTTGAGAGCGAGTGGCCCTTGTATTAAGATTGAATCTTTGAAATCGGGATAAAAACTATATTTGACAATCATTTTAGCGGAGCAGTTGGCTCGACTCCAGACGATAGCTCGATCTGATAGCACATCGCCAACACGAATACCATGGGCTAACTGGGGAGGGGCTAATAGTGGTGTCGAAGACAAGGTTGTTGCAATACTATTGACGGTTTTTTCTGATGCGATAACGCTGGCAGTGAATGCAAAACCAGTAGTTTTGATGAAATTGCGACGAGATTGTTGATGTTGATTCAACATAATATCAAGCTCTGAAATATACAAATCAGACCTCATTATTGAATTAACTTGTGACAGGGTTATGACGATCTAAATAAAAATATAGCAAGATATGAATTTTTAGTATCAGGAGATATTTACTATTTTATTGAATGGCTTTATTTGTGCGCTTGTAACAAAACCTTCATTTACTTTTGGTAGGATTTTAAAAAGAAATTCTTTCAGGGATGTCTTATTCCTAGGGTGAATTTCCCCTCTGTTTTATCAGCCTTTCGGGATTAGTTATTGATGAATAATACCTATAGAACCATTTGGATTTCTGATTTACATCTCGGATCTACTCAGTGCCAAGCTGACGTCTTGCTAGATTTTCTAAAGCATAATGATAGTGATAAACTCTACTTAGTGGGCGATATTATCGATTTTTGGGCACTTTCCAAGAAAATGTATTGGCCTATTGATCATAATACAGTGATTCAGAAAGTCTTACGTAAAGCTAGGCATGGTACCCAAGTTATCTATGTTCCTGGAAACCATGATGAAAATGTCCGGCAATACGCTGATTATGTATTTGGTGATATTGTTGTTAAAACCTCAGATATACATGTTTCAGCTTCCGGAAAGAAATTCTTGGTGATTCATGGTGATGAGTATGACACGATTGCCAAATATCATAAGTGGATTGCTAAACTGGGTAATGAAGGTTACGACTTTCTTATTTCAGTCAATCGTATTTTACGAAAAATTAGGTATTTGATTGGTATGCAGTCAAACTTCTCCTTATCTGCTTATGTAAAATATAAAGTCAAAAATGTGGTTCAATTTATTTCCGATTATGAAGAGAGTATCGTCAGCACTCTTAAGGATCGGGAGTTGGATGGCGTTATCTGTGGCCATATACACCATGCTGAAATAAAAGAGATGGATGGGTTTTTGTATATCAATACCGGAGATTTTGTAGAAAGTTGCACTGCAATAGTTGAACATTTTAGTGGAGCATTGGAGCTTGTAAAGTGGCAAAAGACCGGTTCAGTACAAATTTCTATAGAAACTCTAGATGTTGATATTACCAACTAAAAAACAGGTTTTAACGTGATTAGATAAATAACAAATCTCTCTCCCATTTTTAGTGCAAAGATTCAGCGTTCCGTATAATTTCACAGGACAAATTAGCCTATGAATCGCAGTTTCAATATTATTCTAGCTGCACAGTTTTTTTCATCACTGGCAGATAACGCGCTTCTGTTTGCGGCCATTGCATTATTAAAAAACATGGATGCCCCTGCTTGGCAAATCCCAGTGTTGCATCAATTTTTCGTATTTTCTTTTATAGTATTGGCGCCTTTTGTAGGTGCATTATCCGACGCAATTCCGAAAGGACGAGTCATGTTTATTAGTAACAGTATCAAGATGATTGGTTGCGCTGGTATGTTATTTGGCTTACATCCATTGTTTGCTTATGGATTTGTCGGTATTGGAGCAGCTTTATATTCGCCTGCAAAATATGGCATTCTGACTGAGTGCCTTCCAGCTCACAGATTAGTCTGGGCAAATGGATGGATGGAAGGTTTAACCGTTGCAGCCATTATCTTGGGTGCTATATTTGGAGGTTTACTGATTGGTCATCGTGTTGAGGAGCAAGTCGTTCAGCAACTTGGTGGGCTTGAATTTAATGGTGGTATTGATACCGCTCCTGAGTTTGCAATTATTGTCACTTTTTGTCTTTATTTAGTGGCAGCAATTCTTAATTATTTTATCCCCAAGTTACCAATTGAGCATGCATTAACCAAGCGAACCCCAGTGTTTCTGTTACTAGATTTTTGGCGAAGCTTTTTATTGCTATGGAGAGATCCTCTAGGGCAAGCATCTCTCGCAGTTACTTCATTGTTTTGGGGTGCAGGTACTAGTCTGCGGTTCATTATTCTGACATGGGCTGCTGTAGCACTAAAACTTGATCTTGAACAGTCAACAGAATTGACAGCTCTTGTTGCCGTAGGTCTTGCTATCGGTTCTGTGATAGCTGCCAAAGCAGTACCTTTAGAGTATGCAGTTAAAGTATTGCCTTTGGGAATAGCTATGGGGATTGTTGTGATTGGTATGGCATTCGTTACCGATTTGAAATTAGCAATGTTTTTGCTAGTGCTGATTGGTAGTTTTGCTGGAAGCTTTCTGATACCAATGAATGCCTTACTTCAGCACCGAGGACATCAACTCATGGGTTCGGGGCATTCTATTGCAGTACAAAACTTCAATGAAAACCTTAGTATTTTATTGATGCTCGGTGCTTATGCGCTAATGATAGATGCTGGATTTTCCATCAATACTATTGTCATAGTATTTGGTATATTTTTGTCAGTAATAATGGGTTGGCTTTCAAGAAAGCATGGTCATGATAGTGATCAAAGGTAAGCGTAGTTATTAGTAAATTTAGATATAACATATTGATAATATGATTATATTTTATAGTAATTGTCACTTTTATCACTATGTCATCAAAGTTTAATTGTTCTGTCATTTTATAGTCATCAATTCGACACGAAACTGACATGTTAGTTGATTATGGTATGCCTATCTTTTGCTAAGTCGTGTGGTTATACCAATGAAGAATATGTATGCAGAAACCCTCATCCCACCCTCTAAAAAACTAGAATGTTTTATAACAAATTCAGAAACCTTGATAAAAGAAGCACAAGTATTACGTTATCGTGTTTTTGCTCAGGAAATGGGTGCTGAACTTAAAACAAAATCCGAAGGGTTAGATTATGATGATGTCGATAGTTATTGTGAGCACTTGATTGTTTACGATAACTGCAATAAAAAAATTGTTGGCTACACCCGATTACTTAACCAATATCAGGCAAAACTGTTGGGTCGATTTTATTCGCAGACTGAGTTTAATTTAAATCAAGTTCTAGCAATGCCCGGACGTTTTTTGGAAATAGGTAGGACGTGTGTGGATCCTGATTACCGTGGCAGTGCAGTATTAACTACGCTGTGGTCAGCTTTAGTACAATACGCTGTAGACGGTGAATATAACTATTTACTGGGTTGTGCCAGTATTTCTCCTGGTCCTAGTGGGTTTGCTGTTGATGCCGTGTATCGAAACATCGATCTTAAAAATATTGCCCCAGCTTCATATCAAGTCAAACCCAACATTCCTGTTCCCGACTCATTAAGGTGTCAACGAGATGAATCGGGTATACCACCCTTATTAAAGGCTTATTTGCGTTTCGGTGCGTTGGTTTGTGGCGAACCTTATTGGGATGAAGACTTTAATTGTATGGATTTATTTATACTTTTGCCGTTGGATCAGTTAAAGGATCGTTACAGTAAACATTATATGAGAGGTTATCAGGCGACCAATGAAATTGAAACTGCGGCTATTGTATAAAATTTCCTGCATTATTCTGCTTTTTTTCTATGGATTGATCATTGCTGGCGTTATTTTCCCAGCACTTCATTTAGTCTGTTCGATAAACAAAGCTAAAAGTAAACAAGATGGACTAAAAACGCATTGGCTAAAAATATTCAGCGCTATTATGAATCTGAGTATCATTAGAGAAGGTGAGTTGCCTATAGATTCTGCTCTTTTGGTGAGTAATCACATTTCTTGGCTAGATATCATTGTAATAGGACAATATTTACCAGTTTATTTTGTCGCTAAGAGTGATATCTCAAGTTGGCCTATTATTGGTTATTTATCCAGACAAGGCGGTACTATTTTCATTCGTAGAGGTAACAAAAAATCGATTAAAGCGACTACTGAAAAAATGATCTGGGTGTTAAAACAACGCAGTAATATTGTTGCATTTCCTGAAGGTACAACGACCTCAGGTAATGAGGTTTTAGGCTTTCATGCTTCTTTATTTCAACCTGCATTATTAACCAAATCAGTTATTCAGCCCTTGGTTATTCAATATGTAGGTCCAGCCAAGGAACAAGCCCCCTTTATTGGTGAGGAGGATTTTGTTCGACATTTAATAAAGATGTTGTGTTTGGATAAGATTGAAGTACGTTTATGTTTTTTGCCTTTAATTAAAAGTTCAGGCAAGGATCGTCATGCAGTCAGTATGGAAGCTAGAGAAAAGATATGTGAAAAAATTTCTGAATCTTCATCGAAAAATAAAATAGAGTTTAATTATCTCGCATTTTGAATATACCCCATATTAATTTGAGTCTTCTGGTTGATCGTGATAAAACGGAATTCATTAATTGCCCCGAATTTACCACGGTTATAACCCTATCATTTATATGACGAGCATTAAATTCTCTGAACTAGAACAACTGGAACGTATTATCGAAGGATTTGGGGGGCGTGCTGAAACTGAAGTGATAGATCGAATTGAATATAAAAGTCATCAATTTCCCATTTATAGTATTACTCTAGGTTCAACTCAGGTTGATGCGCCGGTTCTCGCTTTTTTTGGCGGTGTCCATGGACTGGAAAAAATTGGTTCTGAAGTAATTCTTTCTTATATGCAAACTATTAGTCAGTTGCTTGACTGGGACGAAGAGTTTCAGAGGCGTCTTGAAAAATCTCGTCTTGTGTTTGTTCCTATTGTTAACCCAGTGGGCGTCTATCTGGGTACGCGCTGTAATGGTAATGGCGTTGATCTCATGCGAAATTCCCCAGCGGAAGGTGTTGGTGCTACCAGCATATTCAGCGGCCATCGTATTTCTCCTCATTTACCTTGGTATAGAGGGGATGAAGCTAAAATGGAAAAGGAAGCGAGAGCTTTATGTCATGTTGTTAATCAACATTTGTTTAATTCGCCATTATCTATTGCTTTGGATTTGCATTCTGGATTTGGCATTCAAGATCGATTGTGGTTTCCCTATGCCTCACGTAAATCTCCTTTTTCTTTTATAGCTGAAACAGTTGCTTTGAAAGAGCTTTTCGATCGCTGTTACCAACACCATATATATAAAATTGAACCGACTTGTCAAGAATATATGATAAATGGTGACTTATGGGATTATCTATTCGATGAGTTTATTAAACGGTTTAAGACAAATCGATTATTTCTACCACTGACTTTAGAAATGGGCTCCTGGCTTTGGCTCCGTAAAAGTCCAATGCATCTTTTCTCAAGACATGGATTGTTTCATCCACTCTTACCACATCGCCAGCAACGAATTTTTCGTCGACATTTTATGCTGTTTGATTTCTTACACAGGAGCCTTTTGTATCCAGAAAAATGGACGCAACTTAAGCCAGAAGAGAAAATAGCCTATGAAAAAAAAGCCCTAGGTTTGTGGTATGAATAAAAATCTTGGACACAACTGGGTTCTACTCAGAGGTTTAGCCAGAGAATCTGAGCATTGGGGTACATTTGTTCCACTTTTACAGTCGACATTCCCCGAGTCTAAAATATCTACACTAGATTTACCGGGCACTGGTTTTTTATATCAGTACACTAGCCCAAATTCCATTGAGGCGATAACAAGGCAGTTGCGTCAGAACGCTTTTAGTAATGGTTGTATGCAACAACCGATTACGATTTTGGCACTTTCACTTGGGGCGATGGTTGCGTGGGAATGGATGAGAAGTTATCCTGAGGATATTAGTAGTGTAATCCTTATAAATACGAGTTTTGCAGATTTAAGTCCTTTTTATCAGAGATTACGTTGGCAAAATTATAAAGAACTCTTGTTGTTAATGATGGCATGTAAGGTGCGTGAACGGGAGTCAAGAATTTTGCAGTTAGTAAGTAACTCCACAGATAATCAAGAAGAAAAGGCTCAGGTCTGGGAAAAGATACAAAATGAACGTCCGATCAGTCTTAAAAACAGTTGGCGCCAGATAAGGGCAGCAGCAACTTATCGACCCGGTAATATAAGACCCACTCAATTAGTTTTATTACTAAATAGTCAGGGTGATCGTCTAGTCGCACCGGTCTGTTCAGAAGCAATAAGCAAAAAATGGAATTTGGAGCTTCATACTCACCCTTCGGCAGGGCATGACCTGCCTCTTGATGATGGTCTTTGGGTAGTTTTGCAATTAAAAAAATGGGTAACAAAAATTAATTATTAATGATGAGCTACTGAAGCTCGTTGCGTTTTGTACTTTTGGGTTGTATTAAATTTCGATTAGTTTTGAAAGAGAGAAAATCCTGCTTGTGATAATGAATTTTAGGTGGGATACTTTAATAAAATCATCGCTATTGTTGATTTTATTATCTTTTTTACGGTTATTATGCGTGTCTGTCTTTGATCTGAAAAAAATCAGGTATTGTTTTTGTAGATCATATATACACCATTGTTAGGTTTTTTTATTCTATTTATTACTCTCACTTGATGCCTAAATCAAACGCGCAAAACGACATCTCATTACTTGGATGGCTAAGTACTCCCTTGGAAAAATCTTGTTTTCCGTCTCAACAAAATGAGCCTAGAGCAATTTATCAAGCAATTCATGATGAGCTCCTCCTTGACGGTAACGCAAGACAAAATTTAGCTACTTTCTGTCAGACATGGCTTGAGCCGGAAGTTCATAAGCTTCTTGATGAATGTATTAGCAAAAATATTATCGATAAGGATGAATATCCACAAACAGCAGAAATTGAAAATCGTTGTGTAAGCATGATTGCCGACTTATGGCACTCACCCGATAAAACTCAGTCAATTGGGTGCTCGACTACAGGATCAAGTGAGGCCGCTATGCTCGGCGGTATGGCAATGGAGAGGCGTTGGCGCAAAAAAAGACTAGCAGCAGGGCTTTCTATTGAAAAACCCAATTTAGTTTGTGGCCCCGTTCAGGTTTGTTGGCATAAGTTTGCTAGATACTGGGATATTGAGCTGCGAGAAATTCCAATGGAGGCCAATCGACTTCTTATGACCCCTGAAGAGGTCATTGCGCGCTGTGATGAAAACACTATTGGCGTTGTATCGACTCTTGGCGTTACATTTAATGGCAAATATGAACCTGTATATGCAGTTGCGAAGGCATTGGATTTATTTCAGGAAAAAACCGGTCTCGATATCCCTATTCATATTGATGGAGCGAGTGGAGGATTCTTGGCACCTTTTTGTGCACCAGATGTTGTTTGGGATTTCAGTTTAAATCGAGTTAAGTCTATTAATGCATCTGGTCATAAATTTGGACTTACTCCATTGGGATGTGGTTGGATTATATGGCGTGATAAAACAGATCTTCCTGAAGAGTTGGTATTTAATGTAAATTATCTTGGTGGCAATATGCCCAACTTTTCCCTAAACTTTTCCAGACCTGGAGGCCAAGTAATCGCTCAATATTATAATTTCCTTAGATTAGGCCGAGAAGGATATACTAAGATTCATGAATCTTGTTACAGAACAGCTGAATTTCTATCTAAGCAAATTTCTCTGTTAGAGTCCTTTGAAATAATTTTTGATGGGTCCCCTGAAAATGGTATCCCATGTGTTTGTTGGAAGATAAAAGATGGATATAAGTTAGGCTTCACGCTTTATGATCTTGCGGAACGACTTAGTATGAGGGGGTGGCAAGTACCTGCCTATTCGCTGCCGCCTAATCAAGAAAGTATAGTTGTTCAGCGAATTCTTGTGCGGATGGGTGTGAGCCAAGATTTAGCTTCATTATTGATGTCAGATATTAGGTTAGCAGTCCAAGAATTGACTAATAAATGCTTTACATCGGAAGAAAACAATAAGCCGAGATCAGGTTTTCGTCACTAAGTTTGTGAGGACTCTTCTACCCTGGGTAATATGGGCTCTATCAGCTATATTTGTTGTATTCAATTACATGCAGCAAATATTTCCGAATGTGGTTGCAACAGAGCTTATGACTTCTCTTTCTGCAAACGAGAATATGTTGAGCAGTATTGCAGCGGCCTATTTCTATGTATATGCAGTTCTTCAGATCCCAGCTGGGATGATCATTGATCGATTTAATGTAAAAAGACCATTAATTCTAGCGATTACAGGGTCAGCAATTGGAGCTCTATTTTTTTCAGTTACCAATCATCCAATGAATGCTCTAATTGCGAGATTAATAATGGGGGCAGGAGCCGCTTTCTCATTTCTCGGATGTCTTAAGTTGGTTCAAGAATGGTTCCCCCCATCAAAATTTTCAACATTAGCAGGAATGACTAATACTGCTGGTATGCTGGGTGCTTTATGCGGGTCTCCCATTGCTTTAGCCGTTAATGTGGTCGGATGGGAGAAAGTCATGAAAATGATTGGCTTCGCACAACTAGTGTTGGTTGTTTTAGTTTGTATTGTTCTTAAAGATTCAATTAAACCTGACTTAAATGTAAAGACAGTTGATGATATATCAGGAAATAGCGAGCAGAAAGTTGGTGTATTCAAAATGCTTCGTAATAAGCAAGTCCTATTAAATGCAGGGTTCGCAACAGGGATGAGTTTAATTTTTGTTGCATTTGGGGGGTTATGGGGCTCTAGCTATATTATGAAGTATTACGAAGTCGATAACGTGAATGCGGTGAATATAGGTTCGATTTTATTCATAGGTGCTATTTTAGGGAGTCTTTTCTTTGGTTGGTTTTCTGACAAAATAAGGAGTAGAAAAAAACCTATGATTCTTGCTGCATTCGGTGGATGCGTGAGTCTCTCGGTATTGCTTTATACTAATCATCTATCTCTTCCTATCTTTGAACTTGCTTTATTTTTGACGGGCTTTTTTAGCAGTGTAAACATTGTTTCTTATGCTCTTGCTAGAGATATTTATCCTAATTTTTCAGGTTTATCTATTGGTATATTAAGTACAATTTTTTATGCGGGGAGTGCAACTTCACAATCTTTAGTTGGCTTTCTTCTTGAGTATCATTCGGTCAATCAAAATGTCGACAATTTAGATAATTTATCGGTTACAGATTTTAAATTTGCGCTCTCTAGTCTAGTCGTTTTTATGATGATGAGCATCGTCATATCATTCTTTATAAAAGAGTCGGTTTTAAAAGAAAATAAAGCTAACTTATAATGAAGTACTTAATAAGTTAAGAGGCGAAAAATTTCATTTGATTTCCTTATAACTTTCTTCACTTTCTAATTGTATTCTTTGTCCTTCTGACACCATTTGATTGCCTTCTTCAATTTTATTCCGACCTTCACGGATTAGAATATTTCCGTTGTCAATTAATTGTTTACCTTTTTTCCATCTATCACCTAGGTTCGCAATGTCTTTACTTTCGCTTAGCATTTTCTCACCTGAGAGCATAGGTGTAGATACTGCTACTGGTTCTGAAGCGCATCCAGCGAGTATTAAGGTTGATACGATAAGTAGGTTTTGGCGGTTAGTAAAAAGACTTGGCATAATTCACTTTGAAAAAGTAATGAGTTAAAAATATGAAATTATTCTAAAACGTTATGCAGGCTACAATCAATCTTTATTTGAAGCTACTTTATTATCACAATAAAAAGTATTTTCAAAATGTTGCGTTCTTATTGAGATCTACTTGAAAAAATAAAATATGCAAATTATGACTTTAGGTTTTTAAGAATTTCTTCTAAAGGTACAAGGTTCATTGTAATTCTAAATAAAACATCATTATTTTGGAGCAATCCATAGCAATGATATGTTCTTAGCATAATCGAGGTATTATTAAGCGTATTTTCTTTAGATTCAGGTAGTTGCTTTACTAAGATGTGTAGTTTGTCATGATTTTTAAGCTGACTTACAAATTGTCGGTCTACCGAAATGTCATGGGATGTATAAACCATAGGATTTAGTTTGAAATTATGATTTTCTAATTGTGCCTTTTCTAGTAAAGCACCTGAAGTTAGGCTGCAGGGGAATATTTCTGGATAATGGGCTACATGAGTTAATTCATCAAAATAATCAGATTGTTCGGCTAAAGATCCTGATAAAAAGTTTTTAACAGAACCATTATTCATGAATTTTCGTTTTAGAAAATAATCTGTATTGGGAACAGTTGTACAGTCTGGTATTTCATTTAGATCAGGTAGGGCGTTAAATTTTGTATCTGCTAAGAATAGAGGCGCTTGAGTTTCTTTCTTAAAGCCTAGCAATACAGTGCGCCCCTCAGACTTTATGGCTATCCGATTTCCTAGCGTTAGGTTTGGGTAAGTTTTAATAAGGGTTTTTTTTATATCCAAATAAATCGGCATTCGAGGGCGAATAGCATTAACAAAAGTTATTTGATAATTACTAAAGCGTAAATTATTTTCTGCAATAATCTGGTTTTCATGATGGGTTTCTCTATATAAGCGAATTTGATGCTCAATGAGAGTATTGAGTTGATATCCCAAAACGATGGGGCCTTTAAATGGGTTGTGGGTAATTTGTAACCATTTATGCTTATCATGAAATAAATTAAAATCATCCGTGGCGTTACGGGCTACTTCAATATGAATCTGGTCAAACGTGAATGGCTGATTTTTCATGTTTTTTGATAGAAATAATGTAAATATTAAGTAGACGTCTAGTGTGAGTTTTTTTACTGATATGTCAAACAGTTAAGTCAGTATTTTTGAGAGTTGGTTCTTTGATGAAAACGTAGATTAGGGAGTGTTTGCTATTCGTTTTACTTATCAAAATAAGATTTTTAGCTTTAAGGAGTTACTGTATTTGCTAATACAGTTTTTGATAAAAAAGTTATACCATCTTAAATTGATAATGCTGGTATAAGTGCTTGAAAAGGAGTTTCGCTAAAAAGCAGTTTGAAACTAAAGCTTTTTAGCGCATTGCTTCTGTTTAACTTATAGTTAAGGTTTATATTTGTCTATGGCTTCAAGTTTAACTAAAGCATTTTTGATGGTCGTTTCAATATCTGCGTTTAGTTCGGTATTTGTATACACTTTACTTACCAATCCCTCTGCCACTAAGGCATCTTTTATCCAGCGTTTAGTAAAGCGATAATTATTATAAGAGGTGGTTACTTCTCCGGTTAAAGGATTTAGTAGGCCTTTTTTTTCAGCAGGCGGGGTTGCCGTTGCTTTGGTTGCGACGGTTGTCGGTTTTGGTTTTTCTACGGGTTTTGCAGCAGTTTTTACGGATGGCTTGGGAGTTGCTTTGGTTGCTACTGGGGATGCTTTTTTTGCTTTGATAGGCTCAGCAATTACAGGTTCTTTTTTAATTGTTGGTTTAGCCGTTTTTACCGCTGGCTTCACTGCAGTTTTTGCGGACTCGGCTGGTATTGTTTTTGTTGGGGTTATGTCTTTTGCTTTTTGTGTCTCAGATTTGGAAGATTTTTTATTATCATTTATTGTTACATAAACAATATAAGCAACAAATATTATAGTTAATACAAATAGCCCTTCAGTCATAAAACCTTCCACCTTATAAAATTTTAAAATCGATTTTTAGTATCTTAAGCCTGAGGTCTTCTCAGGGCCGGCTCAACAATTTAAGATTTTGTAATCTAAATATACCAGAAGCTTTGAATCTAGTTAAGTGCTAAATGCCTAGTTAATTCATTATATGTCTACAAATTACAATAAGGAGCGCTTTTTTTTATAAAAATCAAGGTTAATTTAATTTAATAAACAAAAAGCGGGGTATTTAGAGGTTCTATATTATTCTTAATTAGTAGGGCTGAAAGCTATGATTTATCTGTATTGGAAGATATTTAATGGCACTGATTTTTGAAAGAAAGCCCTAGATTATTATGGTTTGAAAAATGGCGTTTAGATAGTTGGTTTTTGGGCGCTATAGAATCATAAGCCCCTGCAAAATGGCACTCATTGCCGTCTTTAATGATTTTTTTGTGTTTGTTTGTTGATAAGTTATAAGACTTTTCAATTGTAACTAGTGGCTATAGTATTTTCAGTTGGTAAGCGGGTGTTTTGAGTAGTTAATTAAATATCGAGATGGCTTGAATCGGAATTGTAATTTTGAAAATGGTTAAAACCTAAGTGGTTAATAAATAAATGGAGACTGATACGGTAGGTTATGCTTTATCCTTGTGTATAATAAATGTTTGTAGTTTAGAAGCTTAGCTGTTTTCTTATGTATAAATACGAAGGTTTGCTTATTCATGAGAGTCATGATGATGAGGGTATTCTAGAAGTAATCGAGTCGAAGGGGGTAAGATCTTTGCATTTTGGCTCTCATTCACGGCAAAGTAGTATGTTATTAAATGATCCTTGTAAGCTTGAATTAAGCTATGTAAGGGCTATGACTAGCTGGTTATTATTTAAACCTACTTTCGATGATGCCCTGATTGTTGGTTTAGGTGGTGGTTCATTAACTAAGCATTTACTGCAGCGTTTTCCAGGCTGTCGTTTGAAGGTTATCGAGTTCAGAAAAAGCGTTGTTAAAATTGCGCGTAGCCACTTTGGATTACCGCTTGATTCGCGATTAAAAGTCGTAGTTGATGATGGTGGTGTTTATATATGCCAACGCACTGAAGCTTATCGGGATTACTACAGTTTATTATTTATTGATGCATTTGATCATGAAGGTATAGCATCTTCAATTTGTAACGAAGCTTTTTTTGATGCTTGCCGAGTGATATTAAAAAAAGACGGTATTTTAGTGCTTAACCTTTGGGGTGGACCTAATAATCCAGAGTTTTATCAGATCTCGCAATGGTTAGCTCGAGTTTTTGACAGGCAAACATTATTTTTGCCTGTTCGAGATAGAGGCAATATTATTGCTTTTGCATTTAATGATTATTCGCCAATATTTTCTCTGAAAGATTTAAGAGCAATAGCACTAGATCTTGAGCAAGAGTATCAAATTGAATTTCCAAATTTTTTAAAAGATCTTAAAAAACATAATGCCAGTACTTTTAGCCAAGTGATTAAATCATGATGTCCACTTCTCTCAAGACAGAACCTAACCTCTTTAATTATCGCAAATATTGGGCGAGCCGTTTTGGTACATCGCCAGTATTGCCGATGAGCCAGATGGAAATGGATGGGCTGGGATGGGATAGTTGTGATGTTATTTTAGTCACGGGTGATGCTTATATTGATCATCCTAGTTTTGGTATGGCATTGATTGGTCGTCTCCTAGAGGCTCAAGGATTTAGAGTTGGTATTATCTCTCAGCCTGATTGGACTAGTGCTGCTGATTTTAGTAAGTTGGGGCGCCCAAATTTATTTTTTGGGGTGACTGGCGGCAACATGGATTCAATGGTTAATCGCTACACTTCAGATAAAAAAATTCGTTCAAATGATGCTTACACTGCCAATGGACTGGCTGGTAAGCGTCCTGATCGTGCTGTTAATGTTTATTCCCACCGCTGTAGGGAGGCTTATAAAGATGTACCAATTATTATCGGCGGCATAGAAGCCAGTTTGCGTCGTATAGCGCATTATGATTATTGGTCAGATAAGGTGCGTAAATCTGTATTACTGGATTCCAAAGCAGATCTCCTTGTCTATGGTAATGCAGAGCGGCAAATTGTTGAAATTGCACATCGCTTGGGTCAGGGTGAGCTAATTTCTGAGCTTAAAGGTATTCGTGGTACCGTTCATTTTGTTAAACAAATACCTGAGGGTTGGGTGGTTAAAGACTCAACTGATATTGATAAGCCGGGTGTTTTAAGTCCCATCCAAAATCCCTATCAAGAGGAACCTGCTTGCGATAAAAAATCTGATAATAGTAGTCCTAATGAAAAAGATATTTCTATTCCTATCTCTAGTGTGGGAATGCTTAAGCAGTTGATTAGAGATCAGCGATCGCAAACCGTTATTCGCCTACCTTCTTATGAATTCGTAAAAGATGATCCTATATTATATGCGCATGCGTCTCGTGTTATGCATGGAGAAACTAATCCGGGTAATGCGAGGCCTTTAATACAATCACACGGCTCACGTGAATTATGGATTAATCCCCCCCCCATTCCATTAACAACTAAAGAAATGGATGGGGTTTTTGATTTGCCTTACTCACGTGTTCCACATAAGGCTTATGGCAACGCCAACGTGCCTGCCTTTGAAATGATTCAGCATTCTGTCAATATTATGCGTGGCTGTTTTGGTGGGTGTACCTTTTGTTCAATTACTGAACATGAAGGACGTATTATTCAAAGCCGTTCTGAAGATTCTATTATTCGAGAAATAGAGGCTATCCGCGATACCTCGCCTGCATTTACCGGACATATTTCTGATTTGGGAGGTCCAACAGCCAATATGTATCGCTTAGCGTGTAAAGATGAAAAAATTGAAGCTGCTTGCCGTAAACCATCTTGCGTTTATCCGGGTATTTGTCCAAACCTTAATACGGATCATAAGCCATTAATTAAACTCTACAGGAGAGCAAGGGCTTTGCCGGGTATCAAAAAGATATTTATTGCTTCAGGTCTGCGTTATGATTTGGCGGTTGAATCTCCCGAGTATGTTAAAGAGTTGGTAACACATCATGTCGGCGGCTATCTTAAAATTGCTCCGGAACATACTGAGCAAGGGCCCTTATCGAAGATGATGAAGCCTGGAATAGGAACATATGATCGATTTAAACAAATGTTTGATAAATACTCCAAGGAAGCAGGCAAAGAACAATACCTGATACCCTATTTTATAGCAGCTCATCCCGGAACTACCGACAACGATATGCTTAACTTGGCCTTGTGGCTAAAGCGGCATGGATTTAGAGCAGATCAGGTACAAGCATTTTTACCCTCACCAATGTCTATTGCCACAGCGATGTATCATTCGGGCAAAGATACCCTCCATAAAGTTAGCCGTGCAGCTGAGGACATGCCTATACCAAAGACGATTAAACAGCGTCGTTTGCATAAGGCTTTTTTACGCTACCATGACTCTAAAAATTGGCCGTTATTACGAGATGCTTTAAATGCTATGGGGCGTAATGATTTGATAGGTAATGGTAAGCATCATCTAATTCCGTCTTATCAACCTAAAGGCACAATTGAATCTTCAGGAAAGCTGCAGCACTTTAAAACTAAATATACTGGCCTAGACAGCAATCGAGGTGAAAAAAAATATAGAAAAACAAAAAAATAAAAAAATATTTTCCAATAAAATATTATTGTGTATAATTAACGCTTGTTTGCTGGTGTAGCTCAGTTGGTAGAGCAGCTGATTTGTAATCAGCCGGTCAGGAGTTCGAATCCCCTCACTAGCTCCAATCAAATCAAAGGCCTAGATGATTTCATCTAGGCCTTTTTTATTGCCTGAAGC
>CAIVQX010000062.1 GCA_903908165.1 uncultured Methylococcaceae bacterium
GCCACTTTTGCTTTAAATGCTGGTGAGTGATTTCTTCTTGCTCTTCTTTTCATTTTTCTGGTCCATTCTTATGTCCTCGCGGACTTTAAAAGGTAACAGATTTTCACTTATAGCTTTGTTCAAATTTTCGGCACCAGCTCTATCTTGATTTGCCATTACTGCGCTCCTTTAAAACACCTAAATTAAATTAGCTATGAAACAGCGCCATTAGGGATTTGATTTTCTTCTATTGCTTTATTTTTAGCGATAGCTTTTAAAAGTAGTTCTGTGGTTATTTCAGGCATGCCAATCCCAAACGGGAGCGAACCGCCAAACTTGTCTAGGTAGGATTGTGCGGCTTTGTTAAACATAAGTTCATCTTCCGTTAATTGCCTTACTGGCTCATCCATCTGGAAGTAGTCTGGTCAATGAGGTTTTATTTTTCATTTTAAAAATATCCTTAAATAGTGCTGTTAAGTTTGGGTTAATTAACCTCTATATATCCTTTATCTTTTAATTCGTTATAAATTTCTTCATAAGTTTTGTTAAGGTATGAGCTGTTAGGTTCAATATCCATCCAGCCATCGCCAATCACCCCATCACCTTCCATTCTAAATCTGACCGTTATGGTTTTCCCATGTTCTATCTGCCCATATCTAAATAATTTAGCCATCTAATTTAGTCTCTAATATAATTTTTTAATAATTTTGACTGTATTAACTAATGCATCTCCATTACATCACCACCGCATAGTATTTCAATAGTTGAGATGATTTCGCCTGTCGACCAGTCTGGCAGTGCTTTTTCACAAAACTCCATCCATTTAGATTCTGGGTTATTTTTTATAATATCAGCAATTATATTGCCTCCATCAGCGTTATTAATCATTTTAACCACCTAGGACTTTAAATATATTGTCAATAGATTATAGGCTCATGAACTAACTCTCAGCTTTATAAATCGACTGAATAAAAAACTCATTAGTAGAAAAAGTTATGTCTTTGACTTGCCGAGGGTTTTTTGATGGTTTTTTGAAGGTTTTTTGTTAAAAACATAAGTAATCCAGCAAGACGATCAAAAATAATTACTAAACGTGTAATTTTTGCAGTTATTTGGTATATCCTACTGAGCATTACATAAATGCGATATCAAGAAAGACGCATCAGTCACGGCATTATTAGGGAATAAGCACTTTGTTTGAACAAACCTTTAAGAATATAGATGACATCCTGCATAAAGATGCGGGTTGTGGCAGTGAACTGGATTATGTTGAACAAACGTCTTGGGTGTTGTTTTTAAAGTATTTGGATGATTTGGAAAGGGACAAAGCGACTGAAGCAGAACTTTCCGGCAAAACGTACACGCCTATTATTGCCCCTGAATATCAATGGACTATCTGGGCAACTCCTAAATTAGCCAATGGCTTGATTGACCATAATGCTTTGACAGGTGATGACCTTGCTGATTTCGTCAATATTCAATTATTTCCCTACCTTAAAAAGTTTAAAACCTCTGCGGATAGTGCCGATACCATTGAATATAAAATTGGTGAGATATTTTCAGAGTTAAAGAATCGCATTCAAAGCGGTTATAACCTGCGGGAAGTGATTAATCGTATTGATGAACTGCGCTTTCGGACCCATGCAGAAAAGCATGAAATGAGTCATCTGTACGAAGACAAGATTAAAAACATGGGTAATGCAGGTCGTAACGGTGGCGAATACTACACCCCACGACCCTTGATTAAAACCATTGTTAAAGTGGTCGCACCCCAGATTGGCAACACCATTTATGATGGTGCCGTAGGTTCGGCAGGATTCTTGTGTGAAGCGTTTGAATACCTTAAACATAGCAAGACCTTAACCACGACTGATGTGGTTACCCTGCAAAAGAAAACCTTTTACGGTAAGGAAAAGAAATCACTGGCTTACATCATTGGCACCATGAATATGATTCTGCATGGCGTAGAAGCACCCAACATTGTGCATACCAATACCCTTGCTGAAAACCTTGCCGATATCCAAGAAAAAGACCGTTACGATGTTGTATTGGCTAATCCGCCTTTTGGTGGCAAAGAACGCGCAGAAGTACAACAGAACTTTCCCATTAGAACAGGTGAAACGGCATCCTTATTCTTACAGCACTTCATAAAAATACTCAAGGCAGGTGGTAAAGCAGGTGTCGTTATTAAGAATACCTTTCTAAGCAATACTGATAATGCTTCTATTGCCTTGCGTAAACAACTACTGGAAAACTGTAATCTACATACCGTATTGGATTTGCCTGGAGGTACATTTACTGGTGCTGGTGTAAAGACCGTAGTGTTGTTCTTTGAAAAAGGCAGTGCTACTCAGAATGTTTGGTTTTATCAGCTTAATCTGGATAGAAATCTGGGCAAAACTAATGCCCTTAATGAAAAGGATTTGGAAGAGTTTGTTGAATTACAGAAGACCAAAGCGGAGAGTGAAAACTCTTGGAGCATTGCTGTAAAAGACATAGACCAATCTACCTTTGATTTAAGTGCCAAGAATCCTAATAAGAAAGAAGAAGCAGCTCTACGCCAACCAACTGATATTTTGGCAGCCATGAAAGCACTGGATGAAGAGAGTGCTGCTATTTTGGACTCAATTCTGGATTTGCTATGAAACAGGATTGGGAGGTTAGGAAGCTGGGTGATGTTTGCCAATTTGAAAATGGTGATAGAGGCACAAACTACCCATCAAAATCTCATAGAACGGTAACGGGCATACCATTTATAAATGCTGGACATTTGACATCCAATGGACTTGATTTGGAGAGTATGGATTATATTTCAAGAGAGAGATTTAATCTGTTAGGGAGTGGAAAAGTTCAAAAAGACGACATATTATTTTGCCTTAGAGGTTCGCTTGGAAAATTTGCAAAAGTCCAAGAGTTTTCAGAGGGTGCCATAGCATCATCATTGGTTATTGTTCGGCCAAATCAAAAAATAATATCTGGTTTTCTAATGAGTTATTTTGAAAGTCAAATTTGTGCAGATATGATTAAAGATTTTGGTAATGGAGCTGCTCAACCAAATCTTTCTGCGGGTAGTTTAAAAAATTTTGAAATTCCACTCCCCCCACTCCCAGAACAACAACGCATAGTCGCCTTATTAGATGAAGCCTTTGCCGCCATAGCCCAAGCAAAAGCCAATGCAGAACAGAACCTCAAAAACGCCAAGGAACTGTTTGAGAGTTATTTGAGAGCAGTTTTATCAGATAAACAATGGGTAAGAAAAACTTTAAATGATGTTTGTGAAAGAGTTGAGTATGGTTCATCAACCAAATCAAAAGAAGACGGTGACATTGCTGTTTTAAGAATGGGGAACATTCAAAATGGAAGATTAAATTGGGATAAACTTGTCTATTCTAATGATATAAATGATAACGAAAAATATCTACTTAAATACAATGATGTGTTATTTAACAGAACAAATAGTCCAGAATTAGTTGGGAAAACAGCAATTTATAAGGGTGAGATGCCTGCAATTTTTGCTGGATATTTAATTCGGATTCATAGAAATGAAAGTTTATTAGATGCCGACTATCTAAATTATTATTTAAATAGTGAAATGGCGATGGAATATGGCAAAACAGTTGTTATTTCAAGTGTTAATCAAGCGAATATTAATGGCACTAAATTGAAAGGCTACCCAATTCCTTGCCCACCACTAAAAGAACAACAAGAAATAGTTCAAAAACTGGATGCTCTATCTACTGAAACCAAGCAATTAGAAGCTATTTACCAGCAGAAAATAAACGACTTGGACGAGTTGAAAAAATCCATCCTGCAAAAAGCCTTTGCCGGTGAATTGAACACTACATCAGTCGCTGCATGAATACTCAAGAACTAACAGCATTAATCAATGAATTGGTTAAACTTCCTGCGGAAAGCGAATGGCTTGAATTTAAACATAATTTTCATTCACCCGAAGAAATTGGCGAACGTATCTCTGCACTATCTAATGGCGCATGTTTGCAGAAACAGTCCTATGGTTATCTCATTTTTGGTGTGCAAGATAAAACACACCAAATTTTGGGTACTACTTTCAAAGCCAAATCACATAAAAAAGGCAATGAAGATTTAGAGCATTGGTTGGCGACTCGATTAAGTCCCAGAATTGATTTTGAAGTCTATGAATTTGACTACGATGAAATACGACATATTTCCGTTTATATCATTCCTGCGGCTAAAACACAGCCTATTGATTTTTTACATAGCTCTTACATTAGAGTGGGCAGCATCACCAGAAAATTAAACGATTTCCCTGAAAAAGCAGCAAAAATATGGCGTAACGAGACTATTTCGTTTGAAAAAGAAATGGCTAAAGCCAACCTTAGTGCCTCCGACATTGTTAATTTTTTAAGTACACAAACCTATTTTGATTTGCTAAAACTACCTTATCCATCTAATCAAGCAGGTGTGATAGAACGGTTTTTAGCTGAAAACTTAATTGTTAAAGATAAAAATAGTTATTCGATAACAAAAATAGGCGCTATTTTATTTGCCAAAAATCTTAATGATTTTGAGTCTGTACAAAGGAAATCAATACGGGTCATTGTTTATAAAGGAAAAAATAAAGTTGAAACCATTAGGGAGCAAATTAGCCCTAAAGGCTATGCACTTGGCTTTGAAGATTTAGTCAATTGGATAAACAGCCAACTACCTGCCAATGAAGAAATAGGCAAAGCGCTAAGAAAAGATTCAAGGATGTATCCTGAAATTGCTATTCGTGAATTAGTAGCCAATGCCCTAATACATCAAGATTTATCGGTGAAAGGGTTTCCAATGATAGAAATATTCAGTGACAGAATTGAAATCTCTAACCCAGGTAATCCATTGATAACACCTGATAGATTTATTGATTCATACATTTCAAGAAATGATAAGTTAGCTGATTTAATGAGGCGAATGGGATTTTGTGAGGAAAAAGGTAGCGGACTTGATAAGGTAATATTTTACAATGAGTTGTACCAACTACCACCTATTAATGTATCCACAAATGAAAACAGAACCGGTGTTACAATTTACAGCTATAAGTCATTGAATGACCTTGATAAGAAAGAGAAAATAAGGGCTTGTTATCAGCATTCATGCTTAAAATGGGTTTCACATGAAAAAATGACCAATCAAAGTTTGAGAGAACGTTTTAGTATCGATGATAAAAATGCAGCTATCGCTTCTAGGATTATTAAAGATACATTTGAAGCAGGAAAAATAAAAGAAGATGATCCTGAAAATAAATCCAGGAAACATAGAAGCTATGTGCCTTTTTGGGCTTAGATTTTTTATTTGACGGTTATTTGATAATTCATCGCAACAAGTTTTCTAATCTGTTGAAAAGGTTTATTTTCTTATTTGATGGTTATTTGATTTTGACATAAAAATATAATACATGAACGAAGCAGAAACCCGAGCCGAACTGATAGACCCTCAACTAAAAGACTGTGGTTGGGGTGTTATTGAAGATTCTAAAATCCTGCGTGAATATCATATCACTGCCGGTAGAATTCAAACGGGGGGCGTTAGAGCCAAGAAGCTGACAGCTGATTATGTGTTGGTTTACAAAGGTATCAAACTGGCTGTTATAGAAGCCAAGAGTGATGAATTAGGTGTGGGCGAAGGGGTTGCCCAGGCTAAACAATATGCCGAGAAGTTATCCCTGCAAACCACTTATGCCACCAATGGTAAAGAAATCTACAGCATCTGTATGGCAACAGGGCAAGAAGGTTTGGTTGCTAATTATCTGACACCTGATGAGTTATGGGCTAAAACCTTTGCGGTACAGAATGAATGGCGGAACAAGTTTTCATCGGTTCCTTTTGAAGATAAAGGTGGCACATGGCAATTACGTTATTATCAAGAAATAGCGGTTAAAAACACACTGGAAGCATTGGCTAATGACCAAGACCGAATTTTATTAACCTTGGCAACTGGCACGGGTAAAACCGCCATTGCTTTTCAAATTGCTTGGAAGTTGTTTCAAACTCGCTGGAATCTAAGCCGTGATGGTAATAGACGCCCCCGCATCTTATTTTTAGCCGACAGAAACATCTTGGCTAACCAAGCCTACAATTCATTTTCTTCTTTTCCAGAAGATGCTTTAGTTCGTATTAGTCCTAAAGAAATCAGCAAAAAAGGCAGTGTGCCAACCAATGGCAATATCTTCTTTACCATTTTCCAAACCTTTATGTCGGGTACGGATGCTGAAGGTAAACCTGCCCCTTATTTTGGTGCTTATCCAGCCGACTATTTTGATTTTATTGTCATTGACGAATGTCATCGGGGTGGCGCTAATGATGAAGGTAATTGGCGAAAAATATTAGAATACTTTGCGCCAGCTGTTCAGTTGGGTTTAACAGCAACGCCCAAACGAAAAGACAATGTCGATACCTATAAGTATTTTGGTGAACCGGTTTATATCTATTCTCTAAAGGAAGGTATTAATGATGGTTTCCTAACCCCCTTTAAAGTGAAACGTATTCAGACCACGCTGGATGATTATATTTTTACCAGTGATGACTACCTCATTGAAGGTGAGATAGAAGAAGGAAAACTCTATACAGAATCTGACTTTAATAAAATCATTGAAATAAAAGCACGAGAAGCCAAGCGTGTGCAGATTTTTATGGATGATGCCAATCAAAATGAGAAGGCTATTATCTTTTGTGCCACCCAAGAACATGCTGCCGCTGTTCGTGATTTGGTCAATCAATATAAAAGTTCAACCATTCCAAATTATTGTGTGCGGGTGACTGCCAACGATGGTGAGATCGGTGAACAGTTTCTTCGTGAGTTTCAAGATAATGAGAAAACAACACCGACTATTTTAACGACCTCACAAAAACTGTCTACGGGTGTGGATGCGCTGAATATCCGCAATGTCGTTTTGATGCAACCTGTTAATTCAATGATAGAGTTTAAGCAGATTGTCGGTAGAGGTACCCGTTTATTTGAGGGTAAAGAGTTTTTTACCATTTATGATTTTGTTGGTGCTTATCATAATTTCCTTGATGATGGGTGGGATGGTCCAACTTTACCTTGTGACGTTTGTGGGCAATCCGTCTGTGAATGTCCGACTATACCTAAACCACTACCCCAGCCTTGTAAGGTCTGTGAGCAGCAACCCTGCATCTGCCCGAAAGACGATCCTGAGATTTGTAGTGTTTGTGGTGAAACGCCTTGTGTTTGTAAGAAGCGCCAAAAGATAAAAATAAAACTAAAAGACGGAAAAGAACGCGAAATCTTGCATATGATCGCCACTTCGTTTTGGAGTGCTGATGGCAGACCGATTTCAGCTGAAGAGTTTTTAAATAATCTGTTTGGTGAATTACCCAGCTTGTTTAAAAGTGAAGCTGAATTAAGAACGCTTTGGAGTCATCCCATGACTCGCAAGACCTTGCTTGAGAAATTAGCGGATGCAGGTTATGGCAAAGAAGAACTGACTTCGTTACAAAAACTGATTGATGCCGAGAAAAGTGACCTATTTGATGTCTTGGAATACGTCTTTAATAGTGACGTTAAACCCATCACCCGAGAAGCACGAGTAGCTGCTGCCCAAGCCAATATATTTGCTTTTCTGAATGCCCAACAAAAAGAATTTATTGATTTTGTATTGAGTAAATACATAGAAACAGGGGTTGAAGAACTAGACCAAGAGAAATTGGCGACTTTGCTTAATATTAAATATCATTCCTTGGAAGATGCCAAAGAAGTGCTAGGTGCTGTATCTAATATCAGTTCCTTGTTTATAGAGTTTCAGAAGCATTTGTATGAGCAGAAGGTGGCATAGTGGTGTTAATTATCCTTAGAATAAAGACAGTTAAAATATGAAGCACTATCTAAGATTAATGCTGGGTAAAAAAAGTAGCTACGCAACTGAATGTTTTGCCAATAATTATATCGGCGTTGACTTTGGTATCAATGAAGACCTAACAGATCAGTTACCTGATGATTGGCGGACTTTTAACAAAGAATTTATACCCAAATTTATAGATATCCATCCAGAGAAAAGCAAAGTTGCCGCTGGATTGGCTTGTGGTGCATTATGGACAGTAGCTAAAGGTTTATGTGAGGGTGATATTGTGCTGTGTCCGAATGGTGAGGGCCGTTATCACATCGGCGAAATAACTGGTGGTTATCAATTTTATCCCAATACCAATCTTCCGCATAGAAGGCCGATACGTTGGTATGATCAGAAAATTGATCGTTCAGATATGAGTAGTGGTCTTAAAAACTCAACGGGATCAGTTGGTACAGTGAGTGCGGTTGATCGTTACTCAGAAGAAATTGATCTATTAATTGGTGGAATTAAGCAATCTGTAATCTGCTCAACCGATGAAACTATAGAAGACCCAGCTATATTTGTGCTGGAAAAGCACCTTGAAGATTTCTTGGTCGCCAACTGGTCACAGACTCAATTAGGTCAAGAATACGACATATTTCAAGAAGACGGTGAAATCAAAGGGCAACAATATCCAACTGATACAGGTTATATCGATATTCTGGCTATCAGTAAAGATAAATCCAAATTACTAGTTGTTGAGTTGAAGAAAGGTCGAGCCAGTGATGCCGTTGTTGGTCAAATTCAACGTTATATGGGCTATGTAAAAGAAGAGTTGGCCGAAGATAATCAGAGTGTTCAAGGTGTGATAATTGCACTTGAGGACGATATTCGTATTAAACGTGCCTTGGTAGTCGCACCCAATATTAAGTTTCTTAAGTACCAGATTAGTTTTAAGTTGATATAGTAAAAATAGATAAACTTAGCTTGTCTAATTACTTATTTAGATAATATGGGTTGCTTACTATTTAAATAAATCTAGAAGTAAATGTTTAGGATTGGTTTTATAGTCCTAATGACTGGGATTAACAAAGTTGAATTTTCAACTCACAAAATATGTTAGATGCAAGTTTCCAAAAAGCCAATATATTTAAGGAAAGTGAATAATTAAATTAACCTACTAAATATCTTATAGGTATTTATACGTATAGTTATTTTTTTCTTATAATCTATAATTATTCGGGGTTCAGATGTTTGTATATTTTGATGAATGGCTGCAAACGACCGAGGCTGTGTAAAAACCCACGAATGAAGCCTCCATCAATGGTATTTTCTCCATTCAATTATCAAAGTCAGTTTAAATATTAATGCTTTTCTCCACTTCTATGGGTAACTCATGAAGCAATCTGTTGAGGCTCTTCACCAAAATTATAGTTTTCACGTTTTTACACAACCTAGACCCAAAGACGTCTTTGATCCCAGTGGTTTGATCGGTTGGTTAGTTTCTGATGACAGACGGTCGTCAAGGCAAAAAAGAAACCATATATCATTGGTAACGGGAAAATATACTTCGCGCGGTCAAGTTTTCGGTTATTCCCTTAACACAGCTCTTATACACTGGGCTTTTAGAAAAATAAAAAATCGAAATAATGACCGCGCAGAGTATATACAATTAGCATGGTACTCAAATGCGGTGGTCGCTATCGCACCCGCCCATTAGTTTTAAGTTAGTCGTACTTTTTAGATAAATTAGGATACCCACTATGTTTACGAATCGCGCTATCATCTCTTGGCTGCTAGTTTAATTAGTTCCACTAGCCATTTTATATTTTGTATATACATTTTTTTCAGAGCAAAATTTCTTCAATATAGAAGGCGCTTGGAAGGGAGTTGTAGCAAGCGGCCCTATAGCCGCTTATATTTTTATAACATGGATGGGATTTCGTTATTTTAAGGAAATAATTACGATCACTTTCAGGCTAAACGAAGAAGCCGATAATGCCATAGGCAATTGGAATTTTGAGTCCACATCAGAGCATGGCAAAAGTGCAAAAGGAAATTGCGAAATAAGTCTACAAGACAATAGGCTAGAAATTTCTGGAAACTTTGAAGAGTCCAATGAACTCGCAACTATCTGGAAATCAGATATAGCATTTTTAGATGGCAACAATCTTTTTTATGTGTACAAATTGGATTCACATAACATTGGCTATATAGGCTATGTTAGGTTGCGAGTGTCACGCAAAGTTAAAAAGAAAATGGTGGAAATGAAAGGGGAATGGGTGTCTATCGGACAAGAAAAAAAACGCGGAAATATCACCATATCACGAGAATTGTAATGCAGGCCTAACTGTACATTCAGTTTTTTTTGAATCAAACACACCAAGGTTTGAGGGTGTAACCAATCTAACTAAATGCCAATGAATTCACTGTATTCAGGCTTTTTGCAACTTGTCCACGTATAGCCTATCTCCTGTCCACGATGCACCACAATCCACCATCATTGCTGAATTCTACTGTCCACGAGTAGTCGTGGTCATGACTACTTTACCAATTTTATTGAGTATTGATAGTCACTGATTTCAAAACTGTATCAACTGTTCATGTCCGCCTCAAAGCCAACAAACACGAGGCGTTCAGGATTATTTTAACTACAATGCCGCGTCTACATCGTTCGCAAATAAAACCTTGCTCTTATCCAAGCCATTTTCTAGGCAATAACGCAATTGTGTCTCGGTATCCGCAGCGGCTAACTCTGGATTATGAAAAACAAGGAAAGTATCCGGTTCGATTTTTTCCTCTAATTTAATTAATCGTGTTTTTAAATTCATTTTGCTCTCCAACTTTGAATAATAAATGGTTTTTTATTGAACTTATCAATTAAGGGCATTTGTGATATTGAGTTTTTTTTCAAGTCGGGCTAGGCGTTCGCTCAACTCCTGCAACTCAACCAATTTGCCTTGATTCGATAAAGCAATTATTAACTGACTGCCAACATCCGGCGGTATCAGCCCAGTAACAGTTGCCTTAATTATCTCGCTGCCTTGTTCTGGCAGCGTGTCTTTAACTGGCAAGGTTATCGCTAAGGCTTGTGGCTTTAGGGTAGGGGTAATGCGATCAAGCAGCATCTTGCAAGCGCCCATGTCCCCATCAATAGCGGCATTGATGACGGATTGCAATATATCAGTAGCCTTTGACTCGATAGCCTTACGTAATTTTGCACCAGGGGTTTTGCCTGCGGGTCGCCCGGCGGGATTACCACTAATACCTTTTTTAAATTGAGATGTTGATGCTGCCATCTTAAGGACTCCTGTTTCGTTTATGCTTTATCAGGCAATTAATGACAATAATACGCTTAATTTAAGCAGCATTTTTATGTGTTTATTGATTATTTAAGTCTCCAAAATCGCTATAGTATTCGATGATTTAAAAATTAATGCGCTGGTAATCAGCTTAACGTTGGCGCCCCACATGGGACTTCTCAATCACATTGCAAAAGCCAATCACGGACATTGTGCAAGTCGACTCCAAGCCCAAATTACGGCTCAGGGTGCGGTTTATCACATGCAAGGGCGTGATTACCTGCCAATTTTGCCTATCCGCCCTGTACGCCAATACCGGCGTTAATCCATTGGGTTCGGCTTGACTTCTCGCTTGTGTCCACCAAGTCTTTATTAAGCCTGGTGTAACTTTGCTATAACGCTTGCACTCAATCGCCAGGCTTCTAAATGAATCCGCAACCTGCCCAACTTCATCATCATGTACAATCAAATCAAAGCCGCCTGACCGGGATTGCTCTAGGTTACGGATTAACCGGACTCCAGACCACTCGTAGACAAGTTTACAAAACTCTCGCTCTGAACTTGCGCCTTTGGCTCTTGAATTTATTGTCATTACAAAACTCGGTTAAAAATTCAAGTCGTCATTAAATGGGTGTGAACCATCATCATTGACAGTATGTCCAGGCACATCTGGTTTCGGTTTGCGCCGCTTTTGAATATCATAAGGTGATAACGAATTGTTCACCGTGATATTAAAGCCATGCCTGGTTTCTCCAGTTGCTTTATCTGACCAACTTGACGGTTTTAGACTACCGATAACCGACACGGGATTACCTTTCGTTAGTCGTGAAATCTTTTCGGATGCGTCACCGAAGGCGATCCCGCTAACGACAATTGGCTGATCTTCGCCTATGCCCACTGATAGTAAAAAGTTTGTGAACGGCTTACCGCTTGCCCCTATACGTGAGATAGGGTTTTGAATTAATTTACCACTACATATTGCATCTAACATTTGAATTCTCCGGAGATAGTTATTAACCCTTCTATTAGCCATTGGCGTCTGTTTGTTTTTTATATGAATGATTCTAAGAAAATAATCGAAAAACTAATACGCACACTGGGAAACAGAAAAACAGAAAAACTAACCATACTAACAAAATTAAAAAAACTAGATAAACTAGCCAAACTAAGCGTTATACAAGGGTTCTAACTCTTCCAAATCATTCAGAAATATTCTAGAGACACCACAAACAATGGATAAATAGACTACTAATAACTTCTGTTTTCCTAGTTTCTCTAAATTTCTGTTTTTCTGTGTGCGCACTGTTTTTCGATTTTTTTGATTAAAAATCACCGTCCTTATATCTTCGGTACTCATCTTCAGTCGCCTGCTTGGTTGTTATCAATGCATAAATTTTCGCATTTTTTTCGCCAACATTAACCCGCCATTTTTTTCCACAATAATCATTAAGAACTGAGGTTATTCTTGGTTTACTTCTTCCCGTGTCATCGTGAATAGCTTTGATTAATTCTGTCTTATTTATGATTCCAGCTTTTATGGCTTCGATGATAGCTTCAATAATGACTTTGTCGCGCGTCTCATTTATCGATGCTTCGAGTGCTGCTTTTGCCTGTGCGCTGCTAGCTTCGGATTCAACCTGCACCGAGGCTAGTATCTCTTGATAAGTTAGCCCGTCTTCCACCGAGTAACTGAAGGCTAACTCGCGTGCAACTACGCCTCTGTTTTTAATGTTTACAAATAAAACTTGTTTTTTTGTATTGGTCTTAGCGATTTCATCGAGCATAAATACACAATCAGAGTCATCAACGACATCAGAAGTCCCACTGAAGACCACTTTCCCATCTGAATCTCTGTTTTTATTCGTGTGAGCTAAACTAATCAAGGTACCACCGTTAAGGACATACTCCCGCGCTCTATTCATGAATTCACTACCGCGCCTTTTATCCATAAGGTCAGTAAATTTCTTCAATGTGTCTAGTATGATGACGATGCCGCTGGCTGTTCCATCATCAATCAGTTGGCGCATATAACCTTGAAGTGCCTCTGCTTCGAAGCCATTGTGACCAGGCGATAACATGTGAAATCCAGTCGTCTCAGCTAAACTAATTTTATTTACTAAGCCTTTATAATCATCATCAGCATTAATATAAAAAATATTGTCACCACTTATTCTATTGGCTTTGACGGATTCTATTAACAGCCAAAGCACTAACAAGGTTTTTCCGGTGTTTGGCTTCGCGTAAATTACTGTCGCCTGACCTAATATGGCAATTCGATTTAATACATAGATATCTGCTAACATTTTTGCCCTCATAGCTTGAGATTGTCCGCTGAGCGAGAAGTCTCTCATCGAGAAAGGTTTCTTTGGGTTTTCTGGATCACCTTTAATTATTGTTTCGCTTTCTCCGTAATCAGGCATTGTTGAATAATCAACATTATGAACATCCCTGAATGTATCCCTAGCCTGCACCTGTTGTGCTTGTTGCCTCATATACTCTCGTTGTACAAATGTGTTATAAGACATCCCTTCAACTTCTAACAAATTATCACCTGCATCCTTTAGAGCTGAGTTAATATCGCTGCCGTGAACTAGCGTGCAAAATGTACTGAAAGCGTCATGCGCGCCTTTACCGGCTGTAAATAAAGGATCTGCAGAACTAAAAGAATGCACTCGCAACTCGCCGACGTCATCTAACCTTACATTAGCTGAATAGTTTCCAGTTTGACTGTTGGGATGCCTAAAAGCATCGCCGCGTTGGTCGTATCCTGCTTGTATCATCCAGTCATGCGGCGAGTATTTTGCGTTAAAAGCGTCGATTAATTTAAGTGAATCGGATGACTTAATAGTTACTTTTCGCTTTGTGGCTGCGGTCCTTGCTGCCTCGAGTGCTAAAAATTGCGATTTTAATTCCTTACGCTTTATAGCAATTTCACTTGCCCATATTTGCAAAGGGTTAAGATTCATACCACCACCCCATTGCGCTTTGAAAGGTGGTAATAAAACGCGCCCCGATTGGGTAGGTAACACAATTGAGCCGCCCGTTCGGTTGCACGATCCGTTTTGATACCTAATGCTTCGAGTTTGTCATTTAGAATTTCTTGGGCGAGCATCCAGTTTATTCCGCTTAATGGCTTTTCTAGCGGGATTAACAGCCTTGCCTTTTGATTTTCAACCGTCGCACTACGGCTGTTGTACAACTCAAAATCAGCATCATCAATAATTTCTACCAGTTTTTCAGCCAAATCTGGCAAAGTCGGTGGATTGTCATCCAAGTCGGCCCAAAGCATCCAGAACTCCCCTAATTCTTCTTGAGTTTTGAAGCATCGACTTAATAGCGTTGATGGAATTATCCACTGCGCACGGGTTTTCTCAACTTGCTGCGGGTTGTTAGCTAGGTGACATATATCACTCCAGCCAATTGTTAAATACGGCGTTAATTTTTTATTAGGCTTATTGATGTCAAGTTTGTTGCTGTGAAACTGCCCGAAACCGGAAGTCATTAAAACGTCAATCATGGCGATCCCTCCAAACCAATAAACAGCTTGGTCTAGTTGTGTTTTCTTAGATTTTTATAAACAATTCGTTCGCCTTGGGTAACTGCCCAAAGGAGTCGTTAAGTTATCCTATGTGTAGTTACCCAAGGTTACTTTGGCAATCTTTCGTTATTCTCTTGGCGATCGGACCCATTTAAAGAACTTTGGATTGTTGATTATTATCTTCCTACCTATCCGCACGATTGCCCCAGATTTTGCAAGGCCATTCGAATGTTCGTTGAAAATCCAAGATCGTAATCCGCCCATCGTAAATACGGGGTATTTTTGGATAAATTGTTTTACAGTCGAATAATCAGAATCGTAGGGGTTTGAATCCATTTCATCTGCTTCGGCTTCGGCTTGTATGTTCATATCTGCCTCAAACTTAAATTTAACTAAGAATCACCGCTGTGTGTTATGGCGGCTTAAGGCAAGTAGATCAGATTAGGGTGTGGGTGTTCGAAGTGGGTGTTCGTAGGTGTTCGTGGGTGTTCGTGGGTGTTATTTATAACACCCTGTTTTAATGATTAATTATTTCCTCTGTGCGCGTAACTTTCATGGTTTTCCATTCGCCATAGCTTATTAATTCCAATTTTCCATGCTGCATCAAAAGCCGTTATAGCTTTAAATAAATCATCTTTATATTCAAATTCACAAATTGACTTTATAGTTCCTTTTTCACCGTCCGGTATTGCCATGGGTTTAAATCCCTTGGCTTTAATTACTCCCAAAATGGCCACTTGCTGTTTATCCCGCTTAGTTAAAGGTTTTTTCTTTGGTTCTATCTTTGCATGATCACCCATGCCAGCACCTTCGGCCACCAACTCTTTAACTATCCATAAATCAATTAGCTCCTGCCAAAAACCTTCTGGAAACCATTTTTTATCAGCATCCACGAACTTCTTAAATTTCGTATTGTGAATTTTGATTGTCGATGGAATTAATTTTTTGTATGTTTGGGGTTCTATATGATATCCAGGTGGTGGATATTTAGGCATGCTATTGGGTATTATTTCATCTACCCAACAAGCAAAATTCCCTTCATATTCCAATTCGCCAGCACGACAAATATCAAACAGGGTTTTCTCTAGTTTATCTCGCTGGGTCGTTCTGGCTTTAGCAACTGGATATTTTATATTTACTATTTGAGTAATGGTTAAAAAATCTGGAAGTTTTATTTCGTCACTAAATATTGGCGTCATCACATACCCCCGAAAATTTTCTCATTCATAGAAGCCACCACATTTGATACATGGCCGTCTGATAAATGGGCGTATCTTTTCACCATCGAAAGTGTTTTATGCCCAAGCACTTCGGCTATTTCAGCCAGACTAGCTCCGTTCATGGCTAAATAAGAAGCGGTGCAATGTCTTAGGTCGTGCCATTTAAAATCGGTTATTTCAACGGCTTCCATTGCGTTTAAAAATGCTTTTCGTAAATCAATGGGCTTTTGTGGATTTCTCGAACTTGGGAATAATAGCTTGGTATCTAATCGCCTAACCTTGTTATGTTCTTTTAATAACTCTAGGCTTGCCCCTGCCAATGTTACGCGCCTTCTCTCTCCGTTCTTGGTTTCATGTAGGATTAAAAAACCATCTTTTAAATTTACATCCGACCATACCAGTTCCATTTGTTCGGCTTGTCGCATACCTGTGGATAGTGCCAATACTACGCAAGGATAGAGCAGGGGGTTTGGTGATTCTTTACAGGCTTGCAATAATCTTGCTCTATCGTCATCATCCAAGAACCGAACACGGCCACGCGGTAATTCGGGGCTTGAGACCTTCTTGGCTGGGTTATCAGTTAACCAGCCCCATTTGTTGATTGCAATGGTGAAAGCATGCTGTAGGTTCTTAAGATACTTGCTTACAGTGGCCGCGCTTTGAGTCATGCCACCAAGGTGTTCGTCTATTATTTGCTGTGTGATATCTGATAACAGGTAATGCCCAATCTTACTAGACCACCAATCAAGTTTGCTTTTACGCTCGGTTTGTTCCTTGGGGCTGTATGTTTTGTCTTTATTTTTTGGTAGGTATTCAGTGCAATACCTATCTAACATTTCCTTAACTGTGTGTTTTTTTGCTTCGACTGTTTTAAACCAACGACCCTCACGAATTGCGCTCTCGGTATCTTGTACCCATTTTTTTGCATCAGTAATGCGCTTAAAGGTTGCAGTATCTTTTTCTTTTAAGAGTCTAACTTGTGCTGTGTAATAGGGCTTTCCGTTCGCGTCTAGTCTTTTAGTGATAGTAGCCATAATTGTTCCTGTAGGGTAACAATCGGCTTTCTGATATGATGCATTTAGCCATTGCTTAACCCAGAATTAAGTTAGTGGTAAGGCTTTGTTGGTGCTGATTACACCCTCAAGGCCGCTTTATTTCTAGGTTTATATTATACTCTCACGTTGCAAATGAATATAAAAGAGGGTAATAAATGGCAAAAATTGACAACAATACAAATCATTTAACTAATTGATTTAATTATTATTGTTTGTTGTGGCGTGTTGGTATTTTTTGACTTAAACGCACTTTTAATGCGATGGTCGCGCGTTCGAATCGCGCACAACCCACCACAAAATATGTTCATAATCAAGTCCTTACGAATTATCGAAGGGCTTTTTTTATGTCTTTTTGTAGCACATCGGTTACTGTGCTACATGTCCGCTCAATTTCTTATCAAATATTTCCTATTTCATTTCATGAAGTGTCGTTTAAAACGACAGTTGATGAAGATGGCAAAATTTCAGTAAATTTAATTCTAGCGTTCTAAAAAATCCTTAACTGTGTTTTCTTGCAGCGTCTATTTAAGTGACACTCTTTCTCAGCTAGTGTCGTTTTAAACGACGGTTCAATCTATAACAATAAATCTTTGTTTAGCAGCTAGAACTACTTTGTCTACAGTTGAATCAGGCAAAAATAACTGAAGTTATAAATGATGTTGTCCAGTTGCAGCCATTGCAGTCTGGCTCGGCCAATTTTGTAATGCCTTTAAACTTACATTATCCTTAAGTTTAAAAATGGGGCAGGGCATCATCTTATTGAAACCCCGTTAGCGAAAGACCAGCAGATTGAACGACTCGATCTACAAACACTTAAAATCACAGCAGAAGTGCTGGATACACCCCAATTACAACGTTGGCTCAGTAGCTTTGGTCCTGATATTGAGATCCTCTCACCTTTAATCCTTCGTGAACTTATAGCAACTCGTCATCAGCAAGCCGCACAGCTTTATAAGTAACATTTACGCTCTTAACAGTTTTGCTGTTATTGAAGAGGTACTATTTCTTTTGACTTTATTTTCTTACCAATAATCGCCTCAGCGGCATCGCTTAATAAATCCCGATGCATCCGTTGAGCATCATTGAAGAAATAAGTGCCTATATCAGCATCAACAAGATGAGTTCCTAGTAAACGCAATGCTTTTTCTTCATCAAAGACATTTTCACCGTAAATAAGACGAAAGCTATTATCTTTACTACTGCCTTCTTCTTCAAATCGACCTTCAAAAGGTTCCCCCAATGCAGCTGAAAAATATTGCATAGCGAGATTACCGATGCGAGGCATATGAGAAGCGCCAACAACAACCCGTAAGTGTTGCCTTTCTTCCGGTGTCATATCTTTTACCCAGAATTTAAACTGGTGGTCCAAGGTATTAATTTGCTCTTCAGCCGCATCGGACATATTAGCAAGGCAATCGTCGCGTTGACTAAGGGTAAATTGTTGTAAGGCATCTTTCGAGAGTGTTTTATGGCTCAAAACAGTATCAATTAAGGATAGTGATCGCTTAATGAGGCGCCCTTGGCGATCAAGTTGTTCAGAGCTAAAGTTACGCGTTGGAAGTGCATTGCTTACCGATCCGATGAGTATGCGATAGTCACGCAATTTATCCAGTTGGACATTTGTCATTACCTTGTTAGTTTCATTGCTTAGCATGACATATAAAGCTAACGGTAAATGAGCAATAGTTTTAAGTTCAGTGTAGCGGGGACTAATAGCCATTGACTCAGTGCGCATACCCTTGTTGAAAAGAATAATTTTGTCACCAACTTGAATAATGACAGGCGTCTGTGTGGCTTGGAGTTGACTCCGAAGATCAGCATAGGCGCTGCGAAAAGAGGTATTTAATGCAATGAGTGGATCAGGTTGCTCTTTATTTTGGATGGTTTCTAATGGGGCTTGATAGCCATCTAGAGCAAATACTTGGTTTACATTTAAAACACCTATAACGACTATTAAAGATAATAAACAGTTTTTATTAAATTTATCCATACAGTCTTTCCTCAGATTACTCGGCTAGTGGTAACGATTCACTAGTATACGGTTAAAACCGTTGAGCCGACTATTTACACATTAACATCTATCTATCTTTTAGATCTATTTCAATTCGACATTATTTGTCGCAACATGGTTTTATCTTACCAACCGTACTAAAGAAAAAAGATCCATGAGTTCTAAAAACTAGCCTTTCTTAACAGGCGTACTAGAGAATCAATAGGGTCTTACATTACTTAACGTTGGTTGTTATAAAGACCTCTCATGCGTCAGTTACAGTGTCAGCCCAGCAAATTTTATGAGTTGAAACCAATGCCGTCCATCTAATTCGTGACTTATTTTTTTATAAGTGTTGCACTAATAATTTAGATTTATTAATAAATATTAAGGGCAAGGCAATAAGTTAGATTTGCTTTTATTCATCTGGTTTCTAGTAAATATTAGCCCCCAAATCTTACTGGAAATTTTGTGCTCTATACGAATAATGAATCTCAATTCAATCGAAGAAAGTAAATGCCAATGCTCACCCATGTCATAACAAGTAACAGCCAGGGTAGCCAATGCTGACGATAGATAATATATTCTTGTACTTCATTATCATCTGACTCAACTGATAGTTCTTTTTGACGCGCTGTTTTCTTAAGTTTTTTGCTTAATTCTCTGGCTTTTTCTTTTTGTTGCTTTTTGTATAAATCAATTCCTTTTTGAATGCCTTGTGCGATCAGTTTTGTTTGTTCTTTGGTTTGTGCAGGTCGTTGTGTCCCCTTACTTATTTTTAGCGCTTCATCTTGAGTTTGAAGTGAGGGCTTTTGGTATTTGTTAATGGTCATAAATATTGCTTAATCCACTATTGAGTCTTAAGTTAATTATACAGCTTAGGTAGTTTTACGATATGTAGGTATTTATATGGATTGAATTTATTGTTTTAAAAACTATCCTTTTCAAGGAGTCGGTTGAGGTTACTTTTTTTTTCCAAATCTTCAAATGACTTTATCTGTGATTTGATAATTCACAAGTCACAGTCGTCATTTTTGTCAATTCTATTAATAAGAGGTAATTTATTATGTATTTACCAAATGAAGATCGACCTTGTTCTAAAACGTTCAATTTTTATCCTATTCAAAGTAAGGTACAACATTTTGTATTGCTTGATCAGAAAGCTAAAGTCGTCCCAATGAAAGC
>CAIVQX010000063.1 GCA_903908165.1 uncultured Methylococcaceae bacterium
ACCACTACTTTTGATATCTCGCCTGGGATACAGCCGACATTTTGGGTATACGCCCCAAAAACTCGTGACATGTCTACCAAAAGCCTTTACGAACTTGAAGCTAATCCTTTATTACGTGTGCCCTCCCCTGTTATCCGTGTTGAACAGGATGATGTTGTTTGGATTGTAATGGAAAATACGCATTATTTACCACACTCTATCCATTTACATGGCATAGATCATCCTTTTATGGATATGGGTGGCACCGGTAATGATGGTGTTGCGCAAACCAGCAATATGGATACAATGCCTGGTCAAAGCAAAACCTATGTTATCAAATCTCGCCAACCTGGCACCATGTATTATCATTGCCACGTACAACCACATACTCACATTCCTATGGGCTTGCAGGGAATTTTTGTAGTTGAAGAAAATAAGCCTAATAATTGGGTGCAAACCCTAAATGTAGGCGCAGGACAGGTGCGTCATCCTTCCGTTGGAGTTCTTAAAAAATACTCCCGAGAATATGATATGCACTATCAATCAGCAGATAAAGAATTACATGAGCTTGTTGCCAGATCAGCAAACGATCCAAGGCTAATAGCCAAACATATGAATATGGAATATGACATCACTGATGCTACAGATGATTATTTCATGCTTAATGGCCGCTCCTTCCCTTATACCTTAAGGGAGTCATTGATTCACATGGAAGAAAATCAAAAAGTTAAACTGCGGGTTTTGAATGGTCATACTGAATCGTTAGCTATGCATATCCATGGACATAAACCAACCATTACTCATTATGATGGTGTTGATAATGGACCTGGCTCCTACATTCAACGCGATGTTCACGGAATGGTACCCGCCCAACGACTGGATTTGGAATTAAGCGGTGTGGATGATGGTTTAAATAGCTTTGGTCAGGGTATCTGGATGTTTCATGACCATGTTGAAAAATCATTTACAACCAATGGACATGGTGAAGGTGGGGATATAAGCCTAGTTGTCTATAAAGATTTCATTGATGAAAAAGGTATTCCCAAGGCGCATGGAATGAGTCTAGCTCCTTATTTCTCAAAATCTATGTGGCAAGGCAAATATCCTATCTGGCAAGATTATGATACATGGCGTAGTTTAGGGTTGCCCGATCTTGGATCTGAAGTTGAACCTTCTAAAGTTGCAGTGCAAATAGCAGTTGCAAAAGCATCAGATGCAGTACTGGTCGATCAACAACAAGGCACTTCAGTATTTGAAAAGTTGATATATGGGTTAATTTTGGGATTATTGGGATATTCAACAATAGTCAAACGTCGACAAATTATAGATAATTCAAAAAAACTTTATTCGCTATTAATTCATAAGATAACAAAGAATAAAACGACGAAATAACCTTTGTATTTAACAATTGTCGGGATGGTAATATATTTTCATTACTTATCACTCGACAAATATTGATTTACTTATAATAAAAATTTTTCTACGGATTCCAGGAATTTAGCTGGTTGTTGCACATGCACCCAATGGCCAGCACCCTCAATAACATTAAGTGAAGCCTCATGAAAGCTAGCGTCTAGATCCTCTGGTGTTACAAAAGAAGACTGAGCACCTACCAAAAACAATACTTTTCCGGTAAATGGCTTCAAAGACTTAATTGAAGGAAAGGCAATTATATCAGGCGCTGAATGATAAAAAATATCCAAATTAATACGCCAGCAATATTTTTTATCGATTAAAACAAGATTTTGTAATAAGAATTGCCTATAACTAAGTTCTGATATGTAAGGAGCAAGCCATGACTCCGCTTGTTTACGATTACTAATTTCTGATAGCGGCAAACTCTTTAATGCTCGAATCAAGTCATTGAAACAATGCGTATAAGAGATAGGTGCAATATCTACTACTATTAATCTATCAACGCGATCAGCATTATTCAATGCAAACCACATCGCCACCTTCCCGCCCATACTATGTCCCAGCAAAGAAGCTGTTTTAATTTTTTTTTCATCCATAAAACGGAGCAAATCTGCCGACATAGCAGGGTAATTCATTACTGGATGATGCGGCGACGAACCATGGTTTCTCAAGTTTAGCGAATACACATGGAAAAAAACTGCCAGTTTTTCGGCGATTTTTCGCCAATTGCGAGAAGATGCAAAAAAACCATGCAATATAATGAGAGAAGGGGTAGCGCATGTACCAAATTCTTCGAATGTTAAATCGACTGTTTCCATTAAGCAAAAACGAACAGTGCGCCCATCAATCCGCCAAAAATACCACCCCAGACAACCAGCCACCCTAAATGTTCACGAATGATCGCTTGTATTATTTCTTTAACTAATTGCGGAGTTAATTCATTAAGACGATTATCAATAACTGCTTCAATTTTTGAGATAATGTCGCTACCAATTTTGTTTGCATCCAGCCCTTCTTTTAAAGCATTTTTAAAACGATCAGATTCAAGCATATCAAACAGGGTGATTTTCATTTTTTCTGTAAACGGTTCTTTTAAAGGAATTAGTGCCTCTTCCCCGCCCATCATAATTAACATACCTCCAAAAGAAGATCCCATAATTGAAGAGACCAGACTTTCATAGATTTTGTCGTAATCAACTGCATTTAAGAAAGGCGTCAAATTAATGATTTTAGAACCTTGCTGCTCCTCATTTTCGATGAATTGTTCAATATTTTTTACAGTAAAAAACTGCTGCATCATGAGTTGCTTAATAGATAGTTTAAATTCCTCAAAACGATCAGGTATTATTCCAGACCCATATAAATAGGGCACTTTCTCAAACAACATGTAAATGGCCAGCCAATTGGTAATAGCACCAGACAAGGCAAAAAAGCCAATAGACTTAATTAGCTCAGGAAATACCGGACTAATATAGCCAAACCCAATAATAACAATAGATAAGAAATTTGTAATAAGGCTTTTGTTTAAAAATTTATTCATTATTTGTAACCAGAATAGTTAATAAAATTAGTAAAATACATTCTTGTATTTCATAAGAAGCAGATAAAAGAAATCGTCGTAAAAAACTAATTTATACTCATTTTTAACGCAGCAGAAGTAGGCCATGGCGCTAATACTAATGCCATTACAAAGATTGATATGAGTATATTAATTTGTGCGTGAACTGGTAAGCCAGTGCTTGCAATTTCAACTGCATTACTAGCAAAAATAAGTACTGGAACATAAAGAGGTAAAACTAATAAGGATAGAATCATTCCACCTCTTCGTAAACCTACAGTTAATGCGACACCAATTGCGCCAATTAAGCTTAATACTGGGGTTCCCAATAATAAGGTTAACAATAAAATTCCAATAGATTGTGTTGGCATACCTAAAAAGACCGCTAATAAAGGAGCAACAAACAACAAGGGGACGCCTGTCACCAACCAATGGGCAATAATTTTAGCAAGAACTAATAATGAGGTTGGATGCGAGCTTAATAAAATCTGTTCTAAAGAACCATCATCAAAATCAGAGCGAAAAAGACTATCTAAAGACAACATAGCTGCCAATAAAGCGGAAACCCAAATGATTCCAGGCGCTATAGACTGTAATAAATGAGGCTGAGCACCAATACCTAATGGAAATAATGTAATAACCAAAATAAAAAATAACAATGGATTGGCTATTTCAGAACGACGCCGTAACGCTAAAATCAGATCACGCCGAATAATGGCAAAAAATGCGTTTGATAGAGACATCAGGATAACAAAATACGGTGGACATCCACGTCAGGCAAATGGAGGTCATGATGTGAGGTTAAAAATATCATTCCACCACTGGCACAATGTTCAGTCATTAAGGTTTCTATCAGAATAATGCCGGCTGTATCCAGAGAGGTAAAAGGCTCGTCAAGTATCCAAAGACGTTTATTGGTAATTAATAACCTTGCTAGAGACAATCGTCTCTTCTGACCTGCTGACAAGGTTTGTACCAATGCATCATCAAAATCATCGAGATGAACTTTAACGAGGGCCTGCTGAATTGAATATTGCCCTGCCTGACTTAAAGCCAAGGATACTTTCAAATTTTCTATTACAGTTAATTCTTTTTTGACACCATCTAAATGGCCAACATAGGCCATATCGACGTAATAATCAGAATCATTAATTGCTTCACCACACCATTTTATTTGTCCAGCGTCCGCCTCTCTAAAGCCACACAAGATACGTAACAAAGAAGTTTTACCGCTAGCATTTTTGCCTTCTAGCAATAAGACCTGACCAGCGCGTAACTCAAAAGAAAGGCCTTCAAACAATACTCGATCATCACGAATACAGCTTAAATCAACACCTTGCAGCGAAAAAGTCTGCTTTCTCATCTTTATTTGATTGTTAATAATCTTTGACGAACCACTTCATAAAGTAGAACACCAGTAGCAACAGATAAGTTAAGACTCTCAACCTTTCCAAGCATGGGTACAGAAACCAGTAGATCGCATTGTTCTTTAGTAAGACGTCTTAAACCTTTGCCTTCAGTACCGATGACTAATGCCATGGGAATGTTAAAGTCAGAACAATAAACTGTTTGTGCCGTTTCACCAGCAGTACCTATAATCCATAAGCCTTTTCCTTTTAACCATCGTAGGGTACGGGCCAGATTTGTTACTTGATATACGGGTACAGTTTCGGCAGCACCACTGGCAACTTTGCAGACTGTGGGAGTAATGCCGGTAGCATTATCTTTAGTAATAATAACGCCATGTACACCTGTTGCATCAGACGTTCTTAGACATGCACCCAGATTATGTGGATCTTGTACATTATCAAGCACCAAAAATAAAGCTGTCTCAGTTAGGGTTTCTACTGCTGTTTTGAGATCACTTTCTGATAATTCTCCAGGCATTTCAACTTCAATAACGATGCCTTGATGATGATTATTATCAGCCAAACGATCAAGTTTCTTTCTATCAACCTTTTCAGGTTCTATTCCCAAGTCCAATAGATTATCAATAGCTTGAGAAAGTCGCTTATCCTGACGACCACTATCTACCCAAGCTTTATGAATTTTGTTCGGGGAGTAATCCAGTGCAGCTTGAACTGAATGTAAGCCAAATAATTTACTTGATTTCATGTGCTATATTTTTAGGAAATTTTTATTTTGAATAACAGTCTTGAAAAATTACTTGGGGTATTGCTATTAAACAATGTATCTTAAAAAATAATCATACCAATTGAGTTTATTTATTATCCATTGACTCATGTAATAAGTGAGTTGAAAAAATATCATTCTTCAACTAGATTTCTTTTTACGGCGCTTTTTTTTGAGCTTATCTCCAGAAACTGCTTTTTTTGAAGAATTGTCTTTTTGCAACAACTCAAAATCCATCTTTTTTTCATCAAGATCAACGCGAGCTACTTTGATCTTGACACTATCACCTAAGCGAAAACTCATACCTGTGCGCTCACCTTTCAATTGGTGACTAGTAGGATCAAAATGAAAATAATCTTGCCCAAGATTACTGATGTGAACCAAGCCTTCAACATAGATGTCAGCAAGTTCAACAAAGAAGCCAAAGGAAGTAACAGCAGATATAATACCGGAGAATTCTGCACCGATTTTATCCATCATGTATTCACACTTAAGCCAACTAACCACATCACGAGTTGCATCATCAGCACGTCGTTCATTAGCTGAACAATGTTCGCCCAACATTATCATCTCAGGAACACCATATACGAATGTTTCTACTTTCTTATCAAGTAAACAATGACGGATTGCTCTATGAACTAGTAGATCCGGATAACGTCTGATTGGCGAGGTAAAATGAGCATAAGCATCCAATGCCAAACCAAAATGTCCTTTTAAATCGGGACTATATACAGCCTGTGACATAGACCTTAATAATACAGTTTGAATTAAATGTGCGTCTGGCCTGTCTTTAACCGCATCCACTAGGTGCATATAGTCAAGTGGTGTCGGATTAACACCGCCACCAAATTTTAAACCTAGTTCTCCCAAAAAAGTTTTTAGGTTGAGTAATTTGTCTGCACTTGGTCCTTCGTGTATACGTAAAAGTTTAGGAATTTTTTTAGCGTTCAAATAACGTGCGGCAGCGCTATTTGCAGTAATCATAAACTCTTCTATCAGTTTATGAGCATCATTACGCACGACTGGGATTATTTTTTCTATTTTACGATTGTTGCCAAAGACTATACGTGTTTCTTGAGTATCAAAATCCATTGCCCCACGTTCTTCACGACTAATGCGCATGACTTTATAGAGTGCATAAAGTTCACGTAAAAGGGGCATAACATGGCTATATTTTTCTGCTAAAGCCACATCGCCATCAACCAACATTTTAGCCACTTCCGTATAAGTCAAGCGTGCATGAGAACGCATCACTGCGTCAAAAAAACGGGTACGTAATACTTTGCCTTGCTGATCAATATATAGTTCACATACCATACATAAACGATCAACATGAGGATTAAGTGAGCACAAACCATTTGACAATATTTCCGGCAACATTGGAATAACTTGTTCAGGAAAATAAACAGAAGTACTTCGATTCTTAGCTTCTTTATCTAACTCACTATTAACTTGTACATAATGTGAAACATCGGCGATGGCAACAAGTAATTTCCACCCTTTTGGTGTTTTTTTACAATAAACAGCATCATCGAAATCACGAGCATCTTCACCATCAATTGTCACTAGAGCAGTATCTCGTAAATCAACGCGATTTTCTTTCGCTGAGTCAGGTACTTCTTCACTTAATGCCTTAATTTCATTTAGTAAGTCCTCAGGCCATAAATAAGGCAACTCATGAGATCTAAGAGCCATCTCAATTTCCATGCCGGGAGCTAAATGGTCACCTAATACTTCAATTATTTTACCAATAGGTTGACGTAATTTAGTGGGTTGATCGGTAATTTCAGCAACAACTATTTGACCTTGTTTAGCATCACCAGCACCGCCGTTCTGTACTAGAAGGGTTTGCGCTATATTTTTATTATCAGGAACAACGTAAGTGAAGCCATCTTCTTTGTATAGCCTGCCTACTATTTGATGTGTGTTTCTTTCTAGAATTTCAACAACAGCACCTTCGCGCCGACCTTTTTTATCTATACCTGCAATACGCACCATTGCACGATCATTATGCAACAAGGGATTCATTTCACGTGGTGATAGATACAAATCATCTGAACCATCATCTGGTCTGACAAAACCAAAACCATCAGGATGACCAATGATTCGACCAACGATTAAATCTTTATTGTTTACCAAGCAATATTGTTGACTGCGATTAAACAGTAACTGACCATCCCGCTCCATTGCCCTTAAGCGTCTGCGAAGTGCTTCAAGACCCTCTTCATTATTGAGTTTGAATGTTTGAGCAATATCAATGCGAGACATCGGTTTGCCAGCATGATCTAAAGCTGAAAGTATTAATTCACGACTGGGAATAGGGTTTTCATACTTTTCTGCTTCGCGCTGAGCGTATGGATCTTTTGTTGAATTAAAATCAACGTCTTTTTTAGACTTCGAGGGCATTTATAGTGTGATATGCAATTAAATTATTTAAATATACAAATATGATTACATCATACCATATATGCATGCATAACAATTAGCATTGGAATATAGTTAATGTACCTGATTAAGTATGTATCCAGCCTCAACCTTGTAACAGCAAACCTTCCAAGGTATAATTTGAAACGTTTACAAGTATAATGAGTGCGATATACACTTATTGCAAAGTATAGCGAATCCTTGCCGGGATGGTGGAATTGGTAGACACGCTAGCTTCAGGTGCTAGTGAGCGTAAGCTCGTGGAGGTTCAAATCCTCTTCTCGGTACCACAGTATTTACAAATACTGAAATATAACTATATCCAAACAATATTCGATTTATATTTTGCAGTTTCAATTTTCGAGCCATTCCAAATTCAAACTATTCTAACTAACTTCAAGTATACGTTTATTGATGAATGTTGATTTTGCTGTGATTTATAGAATATCCGAAATAAACAATTAGACCGATAATTAACCAAACAATAAAACGTAGCCAGGTAATACTTGGCAAAAAAGCCATTAATGAACCACACGAGAGCATTCCCAACACGGGAAATAATGGACTAAATGGAGAGCGGAAAGGACGCTCTAAATTTGGCTTGGTAATACGTAATACAATTACCCCTAAACATACCAGTACAAAGGCAGCTAAGGTTCCTATATTAACGAGTTCGGCAAGCTCACCTAGTGGAACAAATCCAGCAATCAAAGCTATAATTAAACCACATAACACAATAACTCTTACTGGTGTGTGAGTTGTATTACTCACTTTGCTAAAAAATGGCGATAACAATCCGTCACGCGACATGGCAAAAATAATCCGTGTCAGCCCGTAATATAAAACCAACATCACTGTTGTTAAGCCAGCAATAACCCCGGTTGATATGAGAGCAGCTCCCCAGTTGTAACCCAGTAAGGTTAAGGCATGTGCAACTGGAGATGAAACATTGAGAGCTGAATAATGAACTACTCCCGTTAGTAAACCAGATACGATAATATAAATAACGGTACAAAATAACAATGAGCTAACAATACCAAATGGCAAGTCACGTTGGGGGTTTTTTGCTTCTTCTGCGGCTGTTGAAACGGCATCAAATCCAACATAAGCAAAGAACACCAATGATGAACCAGCAAATACGCCGGCAGTTTTTCCATCTGCTAACGTTTGAAACCAACCAAAAGGCATGAAAGGATCCCAGTTTTCTGGGTGAACATTAAATACAGCAATACCAATAAATACACTAATAGTAATTAGTTTAACAATAACCATTGTATTATTAGCTTTTGCGCTATGTTTTACACCCATTATCAATAAACCCATCAGTATTAATATGATTGCTGCCGCTGGTAAATTAATAATGCCTCCAAGTATTGGAGCTTTCGTTAGTGATACAGGTAATGGCATGCCAATTGAAGCAAGGGCATTATTAAAGTATCCTGACCAGCCATTAGCAACTGCAGCAACTGAGATTCCATATTCGAGCAACAAATCCCAACCAATAATGAAAGCGATCAATTCACCAAAGGCTGCGTAACTATATCCATATGCACTCCCGCAACCACCTACAGCTGCAGCTAACTCAGCATAAGAAAGTGCAGCAAAAGCACAGGCAAAGCCTGCAATGATGAACGATAATATGATAGCGGGGCCGGCTAGCGTAGCTGCGGCAATACCGGTCAACACAAAAATACCAGTACCTATAATTGCACCAACTCCTAAAAAAGCTAAATCCCACTGAGATAAGCAACGTTTTAGAACTTTGCTTTCATTATTATGTGAGATTATTTGTTTAGTACGAAAAATCTGCATCGTCATAGTTATTACGGACCTTTTAATCTTGGAATAAATCGTTGAGAAATTTATGGCAAAAAGACATTGATACAATTAATAATGAGGTGGTACTTCATCAATACTTTCAACATTGCCAACTATATTATCAGTGGATAGACTTTTTATGCGATCATTTAGCATTTTACACGTGACCTCTAAACGAATTATCTGGTGCTGTTGCTGGCTCACTATTTTATTTAATTCTTGCAGTAAATCTTCTTGATAAGCTGTTTTTATTTCCAACTCTATTATTCGATTATCATTCATAGGGATAATTAAATCACTTTTGAAATTTGAAAATTGTTGCTGATTCTTTTGTGCTAGATATTTATCAAACACCATACAAAGCACTTTCTTTATATAAATTGTCCGAATAATGTTCTGCATGCTTGCGGTTTTAGTGATAATTTTGTTACATACGTAATAAAAACAAACGGTATCACAAAAAAGGATATGGAAATACACAAATAGAGCACCACCAACGCTATGGGATTTGGCAATTTTCTGGCGATAATGTTCGTCAGAAAAACCGTCATGTAACTCCAAAGCAGTTGGATATGAAGTATATCTTGCCCCAGCCTTATCGTAACGATTGAATAATGCCAAATCAAACTTGCTCGATTGATCCATTATTTAACAGGAGCACTAATTATTATTTTATGAGTATGTTTATCAGTTGTGGCCACTTGATCAACAATACCTATTAAATCCCCAGGTTGTGTCATGGCATTACCGGATTTTGAGATCCGTGCCAATAATTTAACATGACTAAAGTTTGATAATTTCATTGTTGGCACCATAGTCATTGAATCATTTAAACTTACCGTTAATGGCAAATCAGAAACTTGTTTGCGAATAATAGCTAAAGGCATTTTAGGTCCATTTAAAGCTTGAGCATAAATAAAAACGATGTCTTTTGCAGACGTTACATTTTGCAGTTCTGGTTTCAAGCTCACTTGGACAGAGAGAGCCAAATCCGATGTATTATTTTGCTGCATAGTTTCGGGTGAACTACGACCTTGGTCATTTGGCGTATCCTTAACAATTCTTGCTAACAAACCCTGGATTTCTTTCTGGGATTCAGAACCCAGTGGCAAAGACGCCTCCAGCTTTTTCCATAATTTTGTTGCAGTCGTTATATCACCTTGTTGTGCCTTAGCCATCCCACCTAACCATAAAGCATTTAAATTATTAGGTTCTAATGCCAAGGCTTTATATACCAATTCAGAAGGCTTACCCGTCATGTTTTTATCATTCGCATAGGCCAGCGCGTCAGCATAAAGCAACATGATTTCAGCTTGTTCACCTAATAATCGATAAGCATTGGCAAATGCATCTGCAGCTTGAGAGTATTGCTCTAGGGCTTTATAAGACTGGCCTAACATTAACCAACCTTGAGCATCATCAGGCTTGGCTTTCATTTTTTCTGCCAAACGGTTTACCATTTTATTTATTTCAGCAAGCTTGGCCACTTCTGGATCAACCGACATTTCTGCACTATGGCTAACTGCTTGATAATTACCAAGCATCCAATACAGCGTACCCGACAATAATGGTATACCTAAGACAACAACAAAGATAATCCATTTACTATCTGCTTTTTCGACAAAAACCGGACTGACTATTTCCAAATCATCACTCAGGGCTTGCTCAAGATCTGCAATCTGTTCTTCATATTGAAACTGACTCAACCCTCCTGTTAACTTGTTTTCTTTAAGCTCAGCTAATCGATGTTTGGCAATCTGAATATTCCGTTGATTGACGTCAGCTAATTTAATATGTTGCTTACGCCATAAAGGTGGCAGAATAAATAAAAAAGCGAGTAATATTAGGGTGCTAACAATTAAAAGAAATAAAATATTCAAGAGATATCACCATTCTCTAACAAGCTACGAATTTTTTTCTGCTTGTCTTCGTTCATATGTAAGCTGTCCGCTCTGTTTTGCAGATTGATAGACATTTTTTTTCGTTTAATAAACAAAAATACAGTAATTAAACCCATTATTAAAAAAACAATTGGCGCAATCCAGAGTAATACGGTTTTACCTTTAAATGCCGGTTTATACAAAACAAAGTCACCATAACGATCCGTCATAAACTGAATTATTTCATCATTAGACTTTCCTTTTTCCAACATTTCATATACTTGTCTGCGTAAATCTGCAGCTAATTCAGCGTTCGAATCAGCTATAGTTTGATTCTGACAAACAAGACATCGCAGTTCTTTGGTTAGCGTTTCGTAACTTTCTTGCTGCTTAAGGTCTAATAATTGTCGAGTGTCAACAGCATAACTCCTGCCTGAAATCATTAGAAATAAAATTAATAGTAAATGCTTCATTAAATTTCAGTTTGTAATTTAGCAATCAAAGGAAGAAAAATTTGCTGTACATCTTCAGCACTTATAGGCCCAGTATGTTTGTATCGTATTAACCCTTTTTTATCAATAACAAACGTTTCCGGCACACCATATACCCCATAATCTATACCAATACGACCATCCTGATCCATAATATTGATATTGTAGGGATTGCCCAGTGCATCTAACCAATTTTTTGCGTTAACTGGTTGGTCTTTATAATTTAAACCGATAATAAGGACTGCGTTTTGCTGTGCCAATTGATTGAGTATGGGATGTTCAGCCCGACAAGATTGGCACCAAGAGGCCCAAACATTAAATAACCAAACTTTACCCTTTAAGTCAGCAGGTGAGAGCCTTTCATCTGGAGCATTGAGTTTTTGAGCAGAGAATCCGGGTGCCGGTTTATTTATAAACGGAGATGGAATTTCATTGGGCTTAAGGTTTAATCCAAGAGCCAGAAAAACTGCCATGATGATGAATAATACTAAGGGGATTATGTACTTAAGCATTTATGATAATTTTTAACGACAATTTATTATAAAAAATAACTATAAAGATTTAATTATTTGTCAGGTGACAATTGAACTACGCGATATCTCCTATCAAAAGCTGCGAACAAACCACCGGCAGCCATAAAAACGGCACCCATCCATATCCAACGAATAAACGCTTTGTAATAAATTCTTAAGCTCCACGCACCTTGATCACCTAATGGTTCACCAATAGCAACAAACAAATCCCTAAACAGACCCGCATCAATTGCTGCTTCTGTCATAGGCATAGTTTGTACCTGATAAACTCGTTTCTGTGGTTCGAGTATGGCAACCTCTTTCCCTTCATGGCTGACTGTTACGAAAGCCTGTTGCGCCAAATAGTTTGGTCCTTTGGTTTGGGTGACACCTTTAAACTCAAAAATATAACCTGACATATCAATGGATTCACTTGGTTCCATGCGCACATCTTTTTCAATACTATAAACGCTTGTTAAAGTTATGCCGATCACAAATACGGCAATACCTAAATGCGCGATACTCATGCCGTAAAAACCAGCAGGAATTGTTTGAATTCGTTGCAATGAGAAACCTTTACTGCCAAGGCGATCAACAAAAGATAAGCCCGTCATAGCTATTGTCCATAATGCGAGCGTTAAACCTAAAGCCGCTGCCCATGAATAAACAGGCATTAATAATGGCAGTAGCAAGCCGCCTATTATACAAGCCGTTATAATCCAACGTACACGTAGCGCCAACTGCCCTATTGTGTCTTTTTTCCAGCGCAGTAACATACCAAATCCCACAGCTAGAGCCAACGGAGCCATTAAAGGAATGAATATGGCATTAAAATAAGGAGGGCCTACAGAAATTTTGCCTAAACCTAAAGCGTCAATTACTAATGGATATAATGTACCCAATAAAATACTGGATGCAGTAACCACCAATAAAACGTTATTGAGTAAAATAACGGATTCTCGCGATACCAGCTCAAAGGTTGCACTACTTTTAACATTAGGTGCTCTTACGGCATAAAGTAATAGAGAACCACCGACTACTACGGCCAAAAAAACAAGAATAAATAAGCCGCGTGTTGGATCACTGGCGAAAGCATGTACCGACGTTAAAACACCTGAACGAACAAGGAAAGTACCTAATAAACTTAACGAAAAAGCGAAGATTGCCAGCAATACAGTCCATGTTTTAAATACACCGCGTTTTTCAGTAGCCGCTAAAGAATGGATAAGAGCTGTGCCAACTAACCAAGGCATAAATGAAGCATTTTCGACTGGATCCCAAAACCACCAGCCACCCCAACCTAATTCGTAATAAGCCCACCAACTACCCAAGGCGATACCTAAGGTTAAAAACATCCAAGCCATATTTGTCCATGGTCTGGACCAGCGCGCCCAAGCAGCATCTAACCTTCCTTCAAGTAAAGCGGCAATGGCAAAGGCAAAAGCCACTGAAAATCCGACATAACCCATGTAAAGCATGGGAGGATGTATAGCAAGACCAGGATCTTGTAATAATGGATTTAAGTCGCGTCCTTCTAAAGGCGCAGGAAATAATCGCTCAAATGGATTTGAAGTGAACAATAAAAAAAGTATAAAACCGATGGATACTAACCCCATTACACCTAAAACACGAGCCAACGTAACCGCTGGAATGCTTTTACTAAATTTCGCAACCAAACCAGTCCAAATTGTCAGCACCAAACCCCATAATAATAGTGATCCTTCATGTGCCCCCCATACACCTGAAATTAAATACAAAGTGGGCAATGAAGTATTGGAATTAGTCGCAATATATTTAACAGAAAAGTCATGTGTCAAACAACTATAGGTTAGACAGCCATAAGACAAAGCCATAAATACGAATTGTGCGTAAGCCACCGGTTTTGCTACGGCAACCCATCCACTTAATCCTCGATAAGCACCGATAATAGGCAACGTACCCAATATTAGTGCCATACATAAGGCTAGTATCAGTAAAAATTGCCCTAGTTCTGGAATCATTCTATTGGCCTTTACTAGTTATTGACTTGTTTTTTAAACTATCTTTGACTTCTGGAGGCATATAATTTTCATCATGTTTAGCCAAAACTTCTTCAGCAACAAAAACCCCCTGATTATTTAATTTTCCGTGCGCTACAATCCCCTGCCCTTCCCGAAATAAATCTGGCAAAATCCCTGTATATTCAACAGTTACATCTTTACTAAAGTCTGTTAATTTAAATCGAACCATCATTCCATCATTAGGTCTTTCCACACTCCCTTTTATCACCATACCACCCAAACGAAAAAGAGCATCTTTAGGAGCCTTACCGCCTACAACATCTGTTGTAGAAAAAAAGTACATCAAATTATCATTAAAAGATCTTAGAGCAAAGCCTATTGCGATACTGGCACCTGCAACCATTATGGCAATTAGGATTAAACGTTTTTTTCTTGCTGGTTTCATCATCACTTATCGTTTCCGTTTTAAACTTTGGCGAAAAAACTGTTTTCGTTGCACAATAGGAATAATGATATTAAGCAATAAAACTAATAAAGTAAGACCATATGAAGTCCACACATAAAAAGCGTATCCACCCATAGCGAAAAATTCTTGCATGCTCATCATTTACTCTCAAGTAGCATTGTTTTAACCCATTGCGAGTTACGTTCGCGTCTTAATAGTTCTATGCGTACTCGTTGTAGTAAAGCAATTAAATAATAAAACTTGAATGATAACGCCATGAATAAGAGAGGTATCAGCATACTGACATGAATTGATGGTTTGTCCATTTTTGTAACGGTAGGCCCTTGGTGTAAAGTATTCCACCATTCGACTGAATAATGAATGATTGGGATATTAACAACTCCCACTAAAGCCAATATTGCAATTGCCTTGGAAGCTACTCGTTTATCATCAATCGCGCCATATAATCCAATTACACCTAGATATAAAAACAATAATATTAATTCTGAAGTTAAGCGCGCATCCCATACCCACCAAGTTCCCCACATGGGTTTTCCCCATAATGAACCAGTAACTAAAGCAATGAAAGTAAAACTGGCACCAATAGGTGCACTACTAATAGCGATTATTTCTGCCAGTTTAATTCGCCAAATTAATCCAATAGCAGCAGTTATGGCCATAGCTACGTAAATGAATAATGACATCCATGCGCTTGGGACATGTATATATATAATCCGATAACTGTCACCTTGTTGATAATCGGCAGGCGCCAGATAGAGACCACCATAGAGACCAGCAGCAGATAATAAAGCGAATATAACTATCAGCCATGGCATTACACATTCTGTAAATACATAAAAATGTGGAGGTGATGCCATGCGATGAAAAAATCGAACAACTGCATTTGGAACTAAAAACATATGAGAATAATGAAATTAAGTTTAATTTATGTATTGAAGAGACAACTTGTTTATTAGTTAGTTAGCAATAATTTACAGGGTAGTTGAAAACTAAATTGCTTTACATTTACTAAGAAATTTTAGTTGCCAAAATATCAACTCAGCTTGTTTCCATGTAGATCAGTCACAGCCGCATTAGCGACACCACGTACTTTAATATTATTTTTGATAAAACCAGCATAATTTTCATGTAGATGACCATGAAAAATTGTTTTTACGCCCATTGCATGTGCTAGTTCACCAATGACTTTAAATCCATGTCGATGCGACCCCGGTGCTTCATGAGATACAAGAATATCAGCTTTAAGCGTTTTTAACGCTTCAAATTCATCATACCAAATTGCAGATTTATATTTTAAAGGGATATCGCAATTCAATAGATTTGGTAGCAAATTATCTAAATAATGTTGTTTTCCTAACCATTTTGGTTGTTGTGGTGGATACCAAACTCTACCTAGGAAAACTCCACTCAAACCTACGATTCTTAAGCCCGCAATTTCAGTGACTTTTAAATGTAAATTTCTATCTGAATAAGCTGAATTGAATAAATTGCTATACTTAGTCGGCGTTTCAAAATCATGATTTCCTGCAATCCACCAGACTTCAGTTAAATCGTCAATTTCTTTTAAACAAACATCTAATGGTATATCCAGATCATAATCACCCAATAAAACAACTGCTTGGGGATGGTATTTATGAACAGCAGCTATTAATGGTTTAAAATTACCATGAGGATCACCAGCAAATAATATTCTCTCATGTTGACTCATCGCATCTTCTTTTCTTAGTATGGTGATTAGAAACTCAACAAGTCAACAATGATGTCTACATTATGAAAATAACATCTATTTTAATTTGTCCATAATAATAAAATGCAAAAAATTTTATTTTACATAATGGACGGTCTTGTCATGAATTAAACTATTTCCCTAGCCTTGATGAAGGCAGCTCTAAAATCGAGAAATAATGGGGTTTTTGTTTCAAGCATTGATTTTAGCATGTTATGTTGGAGTTGATATTTAACATTGCCAACCGCCAAAGCACCAACGCCAACAGCATCTTTGGAATTAATTGCATGAGTTAATGATACGCCTAAATCATTTCGCTTAATACCTTCTATTCCCATTGGAGGAACAGCATTAACATCGCCCGCTACTTTCAATTGATTGGCTTCTTTAAGAACAAGAGAATTTAATACTTGCACCCCTGCTTTGGCGGCACTAAATATAATATCCACATCAGCTATCAAGTTGATTTTATCACTGTCATTATTGGCACATACACCAGTGAGTGCACACCCAAAACGTCGATTATAGGTTTTAGCAACCTCTGCTGCAGCTTCATTAGATAAGTGATCAACTAAGTATGTGTCTGCACCTGCTAATGAGGCTATGATACCTGTAGCAATGCCAACAGGGCCTGTTCCACCAAAAACAAGTACTTTTGAGTCTTTAAGTTCTTTCCCATGTTTTATTTTTAGTTCTTTTTCTACGCAAGCAACCAAAGCTGCTGCTGTTGTAAAAGCACCACTAGGGTCAGCAAAAACAGACACTTCAAAAGGGGGAACCATAGCTTGCTGACATGCATCCAACATATCAATAGCCAATCCCAAGTCACGACCACCGATAAAGATACCTGTTCGTTTAATACCCGCAGGCGATCTGGAGAAAATAGTATCTTGAGTTAGCCTATTAACACTGTCCAATTTAACATTACTATAAGGCACGAGAACATCAAAACCTGCATCCATAGCCATATTGACATCGAATGGACTATTATTTGGCATGGGGTCAAGCATATGCAGAATGCTGCGCTTCTCCATTAAAGATCCTTTAGGTAAAATTACCGTTCAAACTTAGAATAGGGTTAACTATTCGATTTAATATAATCTCTAGCAATTTCAAAAGCATGTTCAAAATGCAAATAAACTGGCTTTTCACTACTGATCATTTTTTTCAATAAACGATTTTGAGCTTGATACTTTATATTCCCAATAGCCAAAGCGCCTATACCAACTGCACCACTAATGGACCCTTCAATTAGCGTGCCGTTATGAAAAGCATCAACACCAGCGATACCAGCAGGTGGCACTGCATTAACATCTGCCGCCACTTTAAGTTGAGGGGCTAATGCGATAAGTGCGGCACTCAATAATTCAATACCAGCAGCACCTGTTGCGAAAACAACATCGGCTGTTTTGATGTATTCAGATTTATCAGAATCTGCACCAGCCGTAATGGTAATTTTACCGTCTCCAAATTCATTGCTACACATATCAGCAATATGCTGAGCTTTTTCGAGTTGTCTACCGATAATTCTAACGTTTGCACCTGCTTGCGCCGATATAACAGCTGCTGCTTGACCTACTGGCCCAGTTCCACCCAAAGCGAGAATATTTTTGCCAGCCAATGTCGTATTAAATTTTGTAATTAACTCATGTTCGACAGCTGCGACCATCCCAGCCGCTGTGGTAAAAGCGCCACTAGGATCAGCAAAAACGGAAACTTCAAAAGGGGGAACCATTGAACGTTTAGCCGAATTTAGCATATCCATTGCTTGCTTGGTGTCACGACCACCAATAAAAATACCAGTTCGTTTTAGATTTTTTGTACTACGAGAAAAAATTGCATCCTGCACCAAACCTTGAATCTCGCTGGCCTCAACATTGGTATAAGGAAGTGCTGAAACCCAGCCAGCATCTAACGCCATATTGACGTCGAAAGGACTAAGATTTTTAGCTGTGGTTAGCATGTGTAAAATAAATGGTTTTTCCATGATATCTCCTTGTAGTATTTAACCGCAAAGTATAAAAGAAAATCTAACAGATTAACAATGTACTTAATAATATTCACTCAAAACGATAAGTTACTATATTTTTTAGAATGATTATTTTGAAATATTACCCAATCATTCCTTTAAGTGCATAAAGTAATTCAAGCGCTTCCCGTGGTGTAAGGTTATCAGGTTTTATTTCTTCAAGTAATGATACAGCAGGATGGTTTTCAATCGTTGAAAACAAATCGAGTTGATTAACACCAGTTGCTACTTGTTGAGAGTGGTAAGCCTGGTCTTCTAAATATTTTAATTTTGTTTTAGCTTTTTCTATAATCGATTTTGGGACACCGGCTAATGCAGCCACTTGCAGTCCATAACTTTGACTTGCTGGTCCGTCTTTAACGTTATGCAGAAATATAATCTTATCACCATACTCCATTGCAGTTAAATGAACATTATGGATAGTCTTTTGCTCTTCAGCCAACGTGGTTAATTCAAAATAATGCGTTGCGAATAAAGTAAAAGCTTTAGTTTCTTTAGCCAAATAATCTGCACAAGCCCAAGCTAAGGATAACCCGTCAAAAGTGCTAGTACCCCGCCCTATTTCATCCATTATGATGAGACTGTTAGAGGTAGCATTGTGCAAAATATTTGCCGTCTCCGTCATTTCAACCATAAATGTCGAACGCCCACTAGATAAATCATCAGATGCCCCTATTCGGGTGAATATTTTATCTACAGGGCCGCAGATTAAATTTTTGGCTGGCACATAACAACCAATATGAGCAATTATGACAATAAGCGCAGTTTGTCTCATATATGTTGATTTGCCGCCCATATTAGGACCAGTAACCACTAACATTCGACGCTGATTGGAAAACAGCAGATCATTTGAGACAAAAGGAGTGTCAGATACTTGTTCAACAACTAAATGCCGTCCGCCTTCTATAGAGATACCGGATACACTCACTAATGATGGTTGTGCTAAATTTAAAGCCACAGCACGTTCGGCAAAATTAACCAACACATCAAGTTCGGCCAAGGCGGAAGCACATACTTGTAGAGAAGTTATTTGATTTGCCAGATGAATAAGTAACTCTTCATACAAGGCTTTTTCATAAGAAAGTGATTTCTCTTTGGCGCTAAGTACTTTATCTTCAAAAGATTTTAACTCTTCTGTAATATACCGCTCAGCACCTTTTAAAGTTTGTTTTCGCGTATAATGTATGGGTACCTTATCAGCATTTAAATGTGAAATTTCAATGTAATAGCCGTGCACTCGATTGTAATTAACTTTAAGAGAAGTGATACCTGTTGCTATTTTTTCGCGGTTTTCCATATCAATCAGAAACTGATCAGCATTCTGGCTTAAATCACGTAACTCATCCAACTCTTGGTTATAACCCCTAGCAATAACGCCACCGTCACGTATTAAAACAGGAGGGTTTTCAATAATAGCTTGTTGAAGTAACTTCAATATAATGGGCTGTTCCCCAATTTCAGCACATAACTGTAATATTTTTATATTTTTACTTGTACTAAGCGTCTGCTGTAATGCTGGCAATACAGCCAGTGTATTGCGCAATACTAATAAATCCCGTGGACGTGCTGATTTTAATGCAATACGGGAACTAATTCTTTCAATATCACCAACCTGTCTTAAGTGAATTTGAATATCTTGATATAAGTTCTCTGCAAGTAAAATATCTATTATTTCGTAACGATTTTTTAGGATTTTATGATCACGTAGAGGTCTATTAATCCAACGCCTTAAACAACGACTACCCATTGCCGTAAGGGTTTTATCCAATACACCAAATAAAGTATGTTGAAGAAGCCCCGATGGATGATAGTCCAACTCAAGATTTCTCCGACTAGCACTATCCAATAAAATACTGTCTGAGCTATCCTCAATTTTTATGCCTTGAATATGGGGTAGTGCCGCCTGCTGGGTGTCTTTAACATATTGTAAAAGAGCTCCAGCAGCTCCGATAGCAGCTGTCAAAGTATCACAACCGAACCCTTTCAAATCGAGCGTATTAAACTGAGATAAAACCCGTTGTCTGGCGCTATCCAGATCATAATGCCACGGAGGCCTTCTACATAATCCTGTTCGTTGTTGCAAGCTCAATGGCAACACCCAATCTTCACTAAACAAAAGTTCAGATGGATTAAGTCGACTAAGCTCACTGAGTAATTGATCTTCAGAATTTATCTGCTGCAATATAAAACGACCACTTGTAACATCTAGACTGGCAATTCCATACATTTTATCTTGCAAACAAATTGAAACTAATAGGTTATCTTTACGGTCTTCAAGCAATGCATCATCAGTGACAGTAGCAGGCGTAACAATGCGAACCACTTTGCGTTCAACAGGTCCTTTACTGGTAGATGGCTCACCTATTTGCTCACAAATTGCAATCGATTCACCATACTTTAGTAACTTAGCAAGATACCCTTCAGCAGAATGATAGGGTATACCGGCCATAGGTATCGGTAGACCTAACGTTTGACCGCGACTGGTTAAAGTTATATCCAGTAAGTGAGAAGCTTTTTTGGCATCATCAAAAAATAACTCATAAAAATCCCCCATTCGATAAAATAGAAGAGTGTCAGGGTGTTCTGCTTTGATGCGAAAATATTGCTGCATCATTGGTGTATGCTGATCAGCGATTTTTTGTTTTATAATCATGGTTATATTCTATCTGAAGTCGAGACATGCCACATCATGGATTATGAACTGTTCGAACTATCACAACAATTGGGTCAATTATTAAAATCCCAAAACAAAATCATTACGACTGCGGAATCATGTACGGGCGGTTGGATTGCTCAAGTTATAACAGAAGTTGCAGGCAGCTCCGCTTGGTTCGATCGAGGATTTGTAACGTACAGTAATGAATCAAAAATAACAATGTTAGGAGTAAAAAGTGCCACACTTGATACATACGGTGCGGTTAGTTCAGAAACAGTAACTGAAATGGCTAACGGCGCATTAATCAATAGCAATGCTAACTGTGCAATTGCTGTCTCAGGTATTGCAGGACCAACTGGAGGCACAGATGATAAACCGGTGGGAACCGTTTTTATAGCCTGGGCTAATAAAAACCAGGTCAGCAGAATATTGCAAGTTAGACTAAATGGAAATAGATATGATATTAGAAGAGAAGTAGTGAAAATTGCAATTAAAGGTGTCATCTAACCAACACCTCATCGTTTTTTTTCACATAAACTAAACTCTGGTCCAGCAGTCTATAACTTTATCTATCAAAAGCCCATTTCTGATTCAGAAATATCATCAAATAGCTCTTTCAGTCGTTTTTTTTCTAAATATATTTCAATTTTTCTTCGTGCATTTTTTTTAGTTGATTCTTCATCAATACTTTCGGTAAGAGATACAAACTCACCACCTTCATATAAATCTTCATCTGTATTCAAATCTGAATTTGAATCACTTTTTTGAAAAGAAGTTGGTTGATTGACTGATGTAAAAGATTCTTTAGTCATATCTATTCTCCTAAAAAATTATATTTAAAACCGAACTGAATTATATGTAAAGATGAAAATACACATAGCTGATTAATTTGAGATAAAAATTAGGTGTGTATTAATCGCTATTGTTATAATTGAAGAAAGTTTTCTAATCCTTTCAAACGTATAAAGAGTACATCTCATTAATGAACAACACTTCTACTGAAGCCATCATTCCTAGTGATATATTTTCTAAGGAGTATTTAATTGGCAATGTTGGAACACCATTTGTTATCGGATTTGCCGTAGGCTATTTTGCAAAGAAAATGCTGTTCATATCCGTTTTGTTGTGTGGGGCTTTAATTGTTTTATTATTTGTCAGCGAATATTTTAATATTACCCACATAAACGATGTTAATCTTCAACACGCTGTCGATTCGGCAACTGACGCAGCGAAAGAATCAGGTAATTTTTTGGTGAATCGACTATCCAAGATCACAAGCAAAGGTATAAGTGCAACTGGTGGGTTTTTTGTTGGATTTAAATTAGGTTAACTGAGAGTCAACAGATTTATGCGTTCAACAAACTTGATTTTTTAAAATAATGATTAGCATCTAGTTTATTTTTTTTTATTACTATATAATTATCAGCTTACCAACGTAATCGATGCCTCGGTGGCGAAATTGGTAGACGCAAGGGACTTAAAATCCCTCGTTCGTAAGGACGTGCCGGTTCGACTCCGGCCCGAGGCACCA
>CAIVQX010000064.1 GCA_903908165.1 uncultured Methylococcaceae bacterium
AATGGACGATGCCACTGCGGGATTGGAAACCAGCATTAAATAGGTTTACTATTCAATTTGAAGACAGATGCCTTCGAAGTAATTAACCGTCACTTACACAAAATATGGGACACCCTCCGTCTGAAGAAACAATATCGTATAACTTATTAAATTTTCACAGCCTATTTTCTTAATTAAAGTCTTTACTCAACAACTGTTTGCCTTGTTAGTAATCTTATCGTTGAGCTTCGATTTATTTATCTCAATCACACTTTAACTAATCTGATTTAAACAACAAATAAATTTATATCTATAAAATGTTTCACACCTCTAACATAAGAAATTAAACCTATTTTTACTCATAACCTTACAAGTCCCATAAACAAACTCTATTGTTCAGTTTGCAAAATTGTTTCTGGAGTATAATTAACCGTGTTTTGATCCAAAGCACCCTCATAAACTAAAAAATCCCTATTGATTTCTCCAGCCATTCCTAATTATCATTTCATTTAATGCGCATTCAACCACTACCTATCCAATTGATAAACCAAATTGCAGCTGGCGAGGTTGTGGAACGACCCTCTTCGGTAGTCAAGGAATTAATTGAGAATTCTTTTGATGCCGGTGCGACACAAATTAATATCGATATAGAACAAGGTGGAGCAAGATTAATTAAAATCAGGGACGACGGATGCGGTATAGTCAAAGAAGATTTACCCTTAGCCTTATCGAGACATGCTACCAGCAAGATATTTACCTTGCAGGATTTAGAACAAGTTATGAGCATGGGTTTTCGAGGTGAAGCGCTTCCCAGTATCAGTTCTGTAGCAAAACTAACATTAATATCACGTACTGCTGGAGCAGAATGTGCTTGGAGTGTAACTGCAGATGGTTCAGAGGTTAATTTCAACCCGCAACCAGATGCCCATCCTGAAGGCACTACTATTGACGTACGTGACTTGTTTTACAATACCCCAGCCAGACGTAAATTTTTAAAGTCTGAAAAAACTGAATTCACCCACATTGAAGCATTAATAAAAAGAATGGCCCTTAGCCGTTTTGACATCGGTTTTAGACTTACTCATAATCAAAAGGAAATATTCAATCTAAATGCAGGGCTAACTGAACTATACAAAACACAACGAATTGCTACCATTTGTGGACCAGAATTTATTGATCAATCGGTTAATATTAATTTCACAGCATCTGGATTAGAACTTACTGGCTGGGTAGGCTTACCTACTTATTCACGGAGTCAACAAGATATGCAGTTTTTCTATGTTAATGGCAGATTAATCCGAGATAAACTAGTCTCCCATGCCGTTAAACAAGCTTATCAAGATGTTTTATTTCATGGAAGACATCCAGTATTTGTTTTATATTTACAGCTCGACCCAAGCCTAGTTGATGTTAATGCCCACCCAGCAAAACTAGAAGTTAGATTTAGAGAAGGACGTCTCGTTCATGATTTTTTATTCACAGCATTACATAGGTCCTTAGCTAACTTAAGACCTCAGAATACTCTTGAGCAACTGGGTAATAATATAAAACATGAATATGTTCCACAGCTACCTCACCCCACTATTTCAAATGGATCTTCTAATTACAGGGTGCCACAACAGACATCTCTACCTTTATCGGTAGCAGAATCCATATCATCCTATGCTACTTTGTATTCTGATAAATCATCTTCACTCAAAGATGAACAACCCATTTCAGAGCGAGGCAGTCCAGCTTTAGGCTATGCTATCGCACATTTACATAATATTTATATTCTCGCTGAAACAGCAAATGGAATCATCCTAGTTGATACGCATGCTGCACATGAACGTGTGACTTACGAACGGCTAAAATTACAATATCAACAGGGCGCCATACCCACCCAACCGTTACTATTACCCATTAAGTTAAACGTCAGTTCTGCTGAAGCTGAATTGGCAGAACGAGAACATGAGTACTTCCACTTATTGGGATTTGAAATTAACCGCTCTGGCCCTGAAACAATAGTCCTCCGATCGACACCAGCCCTATTAGGTAATATCGATAAAGAGACTTTAATTCGTGATGTATTAGCCGATATTACCGAACAAGGCGTTAGTAATCGTATACATGAAAAATCAAATCAATTGTTAGCCACCATTGCTTGCCATAGCGCTGTCAGGGCAAATAGACGATTAACCATAGAAGAAATGAATGCTTTACTACGAGAAATGGAAGAAACCGAGCGAATAGGTCAATGTAATCACGGCAGACCAACTTGGATAGAGCTAACGACAAAAGATCTCGATAAATTCTTTTTACGCGGCCAATAAATAGTATTACTTAGAATTAAATGCACAAGGAAACCTTACCCCCTGCCATTTTTTTAATGGGTCCTACGGCTTCAGGAAAAACTGCTCTTTCTGTACAATTAGCTCAAGCATTAAATGGCGAAATAATCAGCGTTGATTCCGCATTAGTCTTTAAAAATATGGATATAGGAACTGCAAAACCATCATTGGATGAAAGAGCAGGTATTCCCCATCACCTTATTGATATTCTTGACCCCATAGAAACCTTCTCTACAGGGGACTTCAGAACACAAGCATTAGCCCTGATGGACGCAATTACTTCACGAGGAAAATTACCCATTTTAGTTGGGGGTACTATGCTTTATTTTAATTCATTATTTAATGGACTTGCTACCTTGCCACCTGCAAATGCAGATATTAGAACTGCACTAGATCATGAATTTATTCAACTAGGGAAGCATGCACTTCATAAACGTTTATTTGATATTGATCCAATTGCTGCAGCAAGAATCCATCCAAACGATCCTCAACGTGTCCAACGTGCATTAGAAGTTTATGAGATTAGTGGACAACCTATTTCATCTTTTTTCAATCCAAATCATGTTGATGACATCCCGTACCAACAAATTAAGTTGATTATTGCTCCTTCGGAGCGAAAAGTCTTACACAACAGTATCGCCGAACGTTTCGATAATATGCTTGAAAAAGGTTTTATTAATGAAGTACTAGATCTTTATCAACGCGGTGATTTAAACATTACAAAACCCTCTATCCGTGCCGTTGGTTACCGACAAGCATGGGCTTATCTAGAGGGTGAATATGATTATAAGACAATGAAAGAAAAGGCAATAATTGCGACACGACAACTTGCAAAGCGTCAATTCACTTGGTTACGTAAAGTTACTGATGCTTTTCAAGTTGAAACCGATTGTCCTGATTTATTTAATAAAACCATGTCTACTGTTTTGAAATCTATCATGAACAAATAGCCTAAACATGACTCAATCATGACATACACGATTTCATTGTGATCCCAATATCAGTCGGAGATACACAAACTTCAACACCAGCTTTTTTTAAAGCCGCAATTTTTCCTTTTGCTGTGCCTTTACCACCAGTAACAATTGCACCTGCATGTCCCATACGCTTACCTTGTGGGGCCGTTTGCCCAGCAATATAGGCGACGACAGGTTTAGTAACATAGGCTTCAATAAATTCAGCGGCATCTTCTTCCTCACTACCACCAATTTCCCCGACCATAACTATACCTTTAGTTTGATCGTCCTCTTGAAAACGTTTCAGTACATCAACAAAAGTCATTCCATGTATTGGATCTCCTCCTATACCAACACAGGTACTCTGCCCTAATCCTTGTTGAGTAGTCTGGTGTACTGACTCATATGTTAAAGTCCCAGAACGAGATACTATACCTATTGATCCTGGTAAATGAATTTTACCAGGCATTATACCAATTTTACATTCACCGGGAGTAATAACCCCAGGACAGTTTGGACCTACTAACAGAACATCAGTACCAGCCATGGCAGCTTTAACTCTTAACATTTGCAAGATAGGTATTCCTTCTGTTATGCAAACTATGAGTTTAATGCCTGCATCGACAGCTTCTAATATAGCATCAGCCGCAAAAAATGGTGGAACATAGATTACACTTGCCGTTGCGTTTGTATGTACAACTGCTTCATGGACTGTATTAAAGACAGGTAATCCTAAATGGAATTCACCACCACGATCTGGTGTCACTCCACCAACTAATTGTGTACCGTACTCCAGAGTTTGAATAGAATGAAATGTGCCTTGTTTACCGGTAAATCCTTGGCAAATTAGTTTAGTATGTTTGTATATTAAGATGCTCATGCAGCCTCCGCTAATGCAACAACCTGTTCAGCTGCATGCATTAAATTATCTGCTGGAAAAATATTATATTCAGTATTACTCAATAATGCGCGGCCCTGCTCGACATTTGTTCCTTCTAACCTAACCACCACAGGAACAGTAATATTCATTTGTTCAATTGCAGATAAAATTCCTTTTGCAATAATGTCACATTGAACGATACCCCCAAATATATTTACTAAAACCGCTTTCACTGTTTCATCTGAGAGAATTAACTTAAATGCTTCACTCACTTTGTTGACGTCAGTTCCACCACCAACATCCAAAAAATTTGCTGGCGCTCCCCCTTTTAATTTAACAAGATCCATAGTTGCCATTGCTAATCCAGCGCCATTAACCATACAACCAATATTTCCTTCCAAGGTAATATAATTTAAACCATATTTTTGTGCATAGTTTTCTTTATAATCCTCTTGGGTAGAATCTTTCATTTCTAAAATATCCTGATGAAGTAATATAGCATTATCATCGAAATTTATTTTCGCATCGAGAGCTATTAATTTACCATCATTCGTTTCAATCAAAGGGTTTATCTCAATTTGACTAGCATCTTTTGCCATAAATAAATTGTACATTCCGTTCATTATGCTAGTTAATTCCTTTATTCTTGATCCCTTCAAACCTAAACCATATGCAATTTCTCTACATTGGTATGCTTGCAGACCAGCTGCTGGTTGAATGGTTACTCTCATAATTTTTTCTGGAGACTGATTTGCAACCAATTCTATATCTACACCACCTTCTTTAGAAGCTATAAATACAATTTTTTCAGTCGATCTATCCACTAATATACCCAAATAATATTCATTTTTTATTTCATATAATCTTTCTATTAAAAGAGCGTTGATGGGTAAACCTTTGCTACCAGTTTGAATTGTGACTAACTGCTTTCCTAGCATTTCATCACTTATTACAGCAATTTCCTCAACAGAATTTGCGACTTTAACACCGCCAACTTTACCTCTTCCACCTGCATGTACTTGAGCTTTAACAACCCAACCATTACCACCAAGTTCCTTTGCTACTGAAATTGCAGCATCTGATGTATCAGCCATCATTCCAATGGGGATTGAAATATTAAATTTAGCGAATAATTGTTTGGCTTGGAACTCATGAATATTCATCTACTACCCCTTATCATATTAGAAATACTACTTCTTGAGTTTTAATTTATATATTGCTCAATTGATTAGTTAATTAAATGAAAAGATTACCTAAACAGGATACTTTATCCGCCGTAGGTATCAATTTTCTTCGATTTTACAACTTATTATTTTTAGCTGTTCACTCTAAATACAGTTAATAAAATCCTTTATAATTTTATTTCATTCAATTAAATTTATTATATTCTATTGCTCAAAAAAAAACCCCGTTACTATTACTAGCAACGGGGTTTCTCAATTCCTTAACTAGCAACCGAGGTTGCCAGTTAATTTCTTACATTAAATGAAAGATGGAATTAATGGAGCATCAATAGTTACCATTTGACGGTTACCTGATTGATCATAGAAGAACAACAAGCCTGCAAAACGGCTATCTGGATCGTAGATCAAATCAGCTAAACGGTAAACTTCCCATGCAGCATCAGAAGCAGTAACTTGAATTGTTCTTGATTGACCTGGAGCGATTGGGCTGTTATCGCTAACAGTCAAACCTTCTTCAGCCAACAAGTCATCAGGATAACCTGTTTCGTCTTGTGCAACAGCAGCGTCCATGAAACGTACACCAGCAGTGTTGAATTCACCTAAACGAATAGCTGAATCACCATTGTTAGTGATGGTCATAGTCATTTGCATTGCACGACCTGGAACACGGTAAGTAGCATCTTCAATTTTAACTGCAACAGTTGGAACTGGCATATCAATTGATTTAATACCACGTAACAAACCAGCTTGCAAAGGAGTTGTAATTGGGAAGCTTTCGTTAGTACTTGCCATTGACATAGCAACTATAGCGATCACACCAACGCCAAAGCCCAAAGCAACTTTTTTGTCTGTACCAGTAATTAATGCATCACCTTTGCCTGCTTCAACAGCAATCAAACGTGGAACAAATAATGGTTTACGGCACCAGTAAGCTAACCAAAGTAAGCCAATACCGTACCATGCAGCATGCCAGAAGTAAGTGTTGCCCAAGTTATAAGTTTCAAGATCAATTGTTTGACCTGTCAAAGTAGTGATTGGGTTAGTGAATGATGACATAGAACCAGTAACAGTTACCCATTTACCTGGACCGATGATTGGACCACCACCTTTTACGTTCATCATTGTATGAACGTGCCAATCGCCTGGACGACGTGCTTTCAACAATACTTTAAACTCGTAAGTTTCACCTAGTTCCAATTGCACTGAACGTGGAACTAATTGACCACCAATCCAAGAACCTGCACGAATAAATACAGGACCTGGAATACCGATGTTCAAAAATGAAATATCTGGTTTATCAACAGTTTCTGGCCATCCACCAAATACGAAGAATTTACCTGAAATTGTCATTGTATCGTTAACTACTACTTCTTCTTTTGACCAGTTCAAGTCAAACCAGTGAATAGTACGCATACGCATAAATGCTGCTTGCGACTTCTCACCATGAGCAGATGCAGTTGGTGCATAAAACATCGCTGCTGTAATTGTAATCAGCAGTGCGACAAAGGATAATTTAGCAACCTTGTCTTTTAATATTTTCATATATCCTCCTCTATAATAGAGAATCTATTGTTTCTTGAGTATCTAACGGCAACTTTAAAATTATTTTTGCTACCGAAAGTCTTTTTTATTTTTCGCTGTGTCAATTCTTATGCAGCTTCAACGAAAGCGGTGCTTCCGAACCATTTGCCAAAGAAGTGCCACAAGAAGTATATAATGATACTCACGAAGCCAGAGAAGAACGCTGATACTGGAGCAACGTCTTTACCGAAAGTTCTCAGGGTACCTTTTTCTACCATTCTGATGTATTCAGGTGTACCAGTTCTTACGTAGTGGTAACCTTGTAAATCAGCTAGTGTCATCATCATACCGTTGTATTCAACGGGTACGTGTAATGGCGCTATAACTGGCCAGTTACCTGGATAGAATAATAAGCCGTAAGCCAATCCACCAACAACAGCAGTAGTAGTCATACTACCTGTCAACATCAAGATAACGTCAAGTACAATAGCACCTGGCATAAAGTTTGATGGGAACACGAAGTTTACTGGGAAATAAGTCCAACCCCAGAAATTCAAGTATCTGTTGATCCATTCGCCTAATAATAGACCTAATACAGCAACAACCGCACCGAACGGTAAACGGTAACGCCACCATAAAACAGCTTGAACAGCAGCAGGGAAAGTGATACCAACGATTGGAAGAACAGTTACCCATAGGCGTCTATCTTTCCAGTCTGTCCAGAAATCCCAATCTCCACCAGTTAACATGAAATGAACATGATAACCACCAAGTACAACGAAGAACAATGTAAACAAAATTAGCCAATCGAACGTGCGTGAAACTTTTACTGCTTCAGCGCGTGAACGTACAGCTGATTGAGATGCGCTCATTAGCTTACCTCCTAAAGGATTTAAATTATTTTTATTAATGACTATCTTCCATTTAGCTGTTTCGCCTTGAAATAGGGCGAAACAGCCAGGAGATAGTTATTACAGCCAAGACTTAATATATTAAGCTAAGTCTTTTTTCAGAAGTTTAGCAATAGCTTGAACTTCTATGTTTACAACACCTAATACACCTAAAGCAGCCCATCCGAAGAATACGAAACCGTAGTGTAAAGGAGCAACAAACAATTCTTCCATAAACCAGAAAGTGTGACCCCACTCATTCAAGCCAACATTTGGCAAGATCATGAAAGGACCAACTACTGCTACTAAATACTGAAGTGACAAACCTTTTTGATAGGTTGGCAATCTAGTTTTAGCGTATAGGAATGCAGCACCACCAGTGATGATGTATACAGGGTAGCTCAAGTAAAATTCAATAACATGACTTGGTGTAAAGTCAGTGTCACGAACAATAGTTTGGTGCCAAGTACCATCTTGCTCAGTAAAGTAGCTAGCGCCATAATAAATAGCGATACCGTACATAACCAACCAAACCCAGTGAGTGAAGTGTCTTCTTAACTCTTCTCTTGGAGTGATTGACATCACTTTACGATCACGAGATTTCCAGATATAACCCCACAAAATACCAGCAGTCGATACTTCTAAAACGAACTCAATATAAAGAAAGTTCATCCAATATGTTTCGAATTCAGGCGCAAAAGAATCTAGACCAGCTGACCAGCCGTAAACGCCTTCATACCAACGAACCCAACCGTAGAAAACTACGTAAAGCGCAGCTCCTAGGATCATATTTCTTTTGTTTAACAGCGGTGCTTCCGCAGCATCAGTTTTTACTGATTCAGTTGTAGCTGCCATTTCTACCTCCTAAAAATTAACAAAATTCCCAGTCGAATGACTAGGACTCTATACTAACTCCATTTTCCCATATTCGAACTCAA
>CAIVQX010000065.1 GCA_903908165.1 uncultured Methylococcaceae bacterium
CAAGGTAAGCGTGCTTATGGGCTCAACCAGATCCAAGCTAAAACAGCTCGCACCTCTGAAGCGTGGATAAATAGCATCTTCTTTGTTATGAACTTGCTGGTACTGCTCCGGCATTTTTTTGTACCTGCAATAGTTCAGCGTTGTATCAACAAGTACATCGAATTTTTGTTACAAAAGACAAAACGGATCTTCATAACGCCAGTCAGATTAATTAGGAAGGGTTATTTCTATTCTTCGCATCTGAGTTTTTGAGCGAACTCTAAGTAGTATTCATGGCAAGGATAAAAGGAATCTGTGCATCAATATAAGATATGAAAGCTGTTGTCATATTTTTTTGATTTGGTGGAGATTTTAATGCCATCCACCATATTGAGTAGTTGGGTCACCTCTCCACCCTGTTGATGTTTTATTCGCATCTGGCACATGCACGGTTTCTTCAGCCGCTCTTACCAGATTTGCTCGCGTATAACCGCCCATTGCTTTTGCAGCTTTAGCAATGGCTGTGGTGGTTGGATTTATCTGATATTGACTAATATTGTCATCGACAACGGCAACTATCCATTGATCGGAATCTGTTTCGGAAGATGCTAGTAATAAAATAGGTAGTCCTGTATTGGCTGGAATATCGATAGTAAAATGACCATTATCGAATTTACTATGAACGATTAGTTGGCCATTTTCATCAGTAGCATTGATTTGGCCAGTTTTAATGATGTCTTTATTATTTCTGACTATACCTTCAAGTGACGTGAGCTGGGCATATTTTTTTACAAATCCAGATGTGATTTTGATATTTTTTGGACTGTCATCACAGGCAGTTAGAATAACAGCGCCCAACATTAAGTATATAAATGAAACAAATAAATTTCGATTCATAGCGAACTCCATATTTTAAGAGTTGAAATAATCTCACTAACACCCAGCTATCGTCAATTGATTGCAAAACTCGGAGAGGAGCGATCAAAAAGTGACGTAATATTGGTAATCAGTAGGCCAAAATAATAATTTGAAAACCCCGCTGGTTCTACTTTGTAGAGCTTTCTAAATCGCCAAGTCACCACCATTGAAATGGAGTGTTCATTTATATTTTGTTTAGAATAAGCTATTTTTGTTAAGACTGACAATCTTTCGATAAAGGTAACATAAGTTTGTCTTCTTTAGAAAACTCAGATAAATAGATTAAAATGGATTAAAGATTACGATGCAAGTTGGAAACATATTTTTGCCATTTTTCTAAAATAATATAAAGGCCCTTTAAGATAATGACATCTATTAATCAACTCCATTCAGATATTGATGATCGCGTAACTGCAATCATTGAAGATAATCTTGAGTGGCCATGTCGAAAGGGTTGTGATGGATGTTGTCGACGTCTTGCCGAGATACCTCAGCTAACTATTGCTGAATGGGATTTGTTACGCGAAGGGTTGAGTTTATTAACTCCTGAACTGCTTAAAGCAATTGATCTTAATGTTGCTCAATTGGTCAGTCTGACATCACGGCCTATTGTATGCCCAATGTTGAATCAGTCTACAGGGAGTTGTACGGTTTATGCGCATCGTCCGGTGGCATGCCGTACTTATGGCTTTTATGTTCAGCGTGATAAAGGACTCTATTGTGGAGATATCGAAAAACGTGTAGCGGATGGCGACTGGTCTGGTGTGGTTTGGGGTAACCAAGATACCATTGATCGTCGTCTCAGAGGTATGGGAGAGTCGCGTGAATTAACGGTTTGGTTTTCAGATTGGAAGGGCGGTCGGTAAATCTCTAAATGACTAACTTTTTTGAAATCTACAATATTAATTTATCATCATTGCTTTGCGTGATAAAAGCTTGGGCTTACTGACGTTTTGATTTTTACGTATAAAGGCATGATTGTATTTTATATACTACTATGCAATGATTAGTCAGCCAAAATTCGGTAACAAACATGCTTGAACTGACTTTAAAAACATAAGCCTTTTTAGAAACTATATTCTGTCAGTTGCTATCATTTTCATATTATTTTCCTTCAATTTATAATCTTAAAGCGACACATCTATTATGTTTGGTAATCAAGAACCTGAATATAAACAATTATTTATTAACAATGAAGAATGGATTCAAGAAAAGCTAGCTAAAGATCCTAATTATTTCGTTAAACATGCAGAAAGTCAGAGTCCTGAGTTTTTATGGATTGGTTGTTCAGACAGCAGAGTGCCTCCACAAGAAATTTGTAAAACCAAAAAAGGAATGATTTTTGAACAAAGAAATATTGCTAATATGGTTGTTCATACAGATTTAAATGTAATGAGTGTTTTGCAATATGCTGTTGAAGTACTAAAAGTAAAGCATATTATCGTTTGTGGACATTATGGTTGTGGTGGCGTATTAGCGGCGATGACTAAAAATAATCATGGATTGGTCAATAAATGGCTGTTAAATATTAAAGATATTTATGTTAACCATAAAGCAGAGCTGTCTCAAATCGAGGATTTAAGTTTACGTGCAGATAGATTGGTAGAGCTTAATGTCATCGAACAAGTATACAATTTAACGAAAACATCGATAGTACAAAAAGCTTGGAAGGAGCGTCATTTAAATATACATGGATGGGTTTATGATATGAAAACGGGTAGAATCAAAGACTTGGATGTGTTAAAGGATGAGATTACCGATATAGATGAAATATATTGGTATAAATAACCTTCTAACGAAGCCGGCTATGATTGTTTTTTAGGTCAACGAACGTTAACTATTAAATGGTCATTCACTGTGTTGTCTGAAATCTGCAGTGGAAGTTTTAAAAAGAAATTGTTTGAAAAAGTGATTATTTTTGACGGAGTAAGCGTTAGGCGATAATTATTTAAAGCAACCATAGATAGGTCAAGTTGCTTTAAATTAGATCATTTTAAGTAAGCCTGATTAAAATTATTCCACAATAACTTCATCATCACGTTTAATAATTCCTGGCTGAATAACTTTAGCGTATACGCCTACAGATGGTAAGGACTTGTTAGCGAAAGGCACATGCACAGTATTTTCAGCGATAGTTCTTAAAATCTTGGCATCTTTATTAAGATCACCTTGAGCCAGGGTTGGCATTACACAGCGAGGGCAAGGATCAGTTATCAATAATTTCACATCACCTATGCGTATTGTTTTACCAACCCAGTCATTTTCAACAAATCCTGTTTGTTCTGGTTTTGTTGAGATTATTAAATTTGGACGGAAGCGACGGGACTCTATTCTTCCGGCAGGATAGAGTTGTTGTAAGTGCAGTAAAGTTGCAGTCGTTAAAATATGTATTGTGGAATAATCAAAAAAACTTCCTTCATGGGCATCGCCTGAGATTATTTCGTCACTGATTTCGTTATCTTCTCCATCATATTCAGGCCAATACTGCTCTAATGAGGCTTCAGTTGGCGCTCTTTTTGTTAAGTTAACATCCCGATTTAAAGCAGCAGAGAGTAATTGCTTTATATCATCTTGGTCACTATTTACGATTTTACCATTGGGCAAGGTGATCGAAATTTCAGGGATTGGCTTATTAAGTTCTGGGGATTGATTGAATCGCGCATAGAAGTAAAATATTTCAGGCCATTTTTTGGGGTTCTTTGCGCTGACTATTTTATTTGTTTCTGAGTCGAGTAATGCATAGCTACGGTCACCTAATAGGCCGTTATCAGTGATTACAGCAGTATTTAGTTCTTCTCCCATCATTGATTTGACAGGGTAACGCCATAACGAGGCTAGAAACATTATTTTATCGGACATTAATTGATTCCTCTTATTATTATTTTTGGGTGTTTATAGGATAAAACGTGGATTTTTAATTATATTCTTTTCCGGTTTAATCGATTCTAAATTAGCTAGAGATATTATGCTCGAATAATTACTTTATTCATGGAAATAAGGTTAGAGTAAGTTTTTTATATATAGTAGCGATTTGATATTATATTTCCAGCTTTATTTTTGGAGAGTTTTTACTCATTGAATAGTTATATTCAATTGAGTTATCTCTTAATTCAGGAGTGAGCCATAACTAAATTGATTTTTTTCTTTAATTCGCAAAAGACATGTTAGCAATAAAATAGCCATTTTGTTTTAAAGGTGTTCATAATTATTCCAAAGTTTCAATTAGCCTGGTTAATTTAAAGGAAAATCGTTGTATGCATATTGGTTCTACTATCGGTTCTGTACAAGCACCAATTATTCCAGTAATTGGAGAATGGATACGAAATACCCCGGGTACTTTATCATTAGGCCAAGGTATGGTTTCGTACCCTCCGCCAGAGACAGTATTGCAGGCTATTTGTGATTTTGGGTTGCGTGCTGAAGAACATTTCTATGGTTCTCCATTAGGTTATGAGCCATTGTTGAAATTAATAGCGACAAAACTACATGGCGAAAACGGTATAGACTTGAGTAGTTGTAATCGGCTCATGGTAACTGCGGGCTCTAATATGGCATTTTTGAATGTATTAAGGACAATGACAGATCCGGGCGATGAAATTATTTTGCCATTACCTTATTACTTCAATCAAGAAATGGCCGTACGAATGCTTAATTGCATACCCGTCATGGTGCCAACGGATGGCAGTTATCAATTACAATTGGAAGAGTTGCGTTCCGCAATTACCGAAAAGACCCGTGCTATTGTTACTGTATCCCCCAATAATCCCAGTGGCGCAGTATATCCAGAAGAAGTATTGCGAGCCGTTAATCAGTTATGCAAAGAACACGGTTTGTATCATATTAGTGATGAAGCTTATGAATACTTTACTTATGGCGGTGTAAAACATTTTTCGCCTGGGAGTATAGTGGAGTCTGAGTCACATACTATTTCACTCTTTTCTTTATCAAAAGCTTATGGATTTGCTAGTTGGCGAATTGGTTATTTTGTTTTTCCGGAAAAACTCTTGTCCTCCTTATTGAAGGTACAGGATACTAATTTGATTTGCCCACCCTTGATTACCCAATATGCTGCGATGGGCGCTTTACAAGCGGGAAGTGCTTATTGTAGGAATCAAATTCATCCACTTGCTAAAATTCGTGATCAAGTAACAAATCGTCTACAAGCACTCAAACAAGTAAAAGTTGTCAGAACGGAGGGAGCATTTTATTTACTGTTAAAAGTTGATACTCAAAAAAATGATTTGCAGTTGGCAAAATCGTTAATTGAAGAATTCAAAGTAGCTGTAATTCCAGGTTGTGCTTTTGGCTTATATGATGCTTGTTATCTTCGTGTTTCATACGGGATGCTTGATGAACAAACTATTAATATTGCCTTGAATCGATTATGTGAAGGGATTAAATTACTTTGTTAGTTATATAGCGTTACATAAGCTTGTTCGTTTAAATGCTATTTTAATAAAACAATGCAGTCCTACACTTTTCATTTCATTTATTGTTTCAATGAAACATATGAATGATACATTGAGAAAATAATGAAACAACAAAAACAATTGGTGGATTTTTTTAATCAGCAAGCTGAATGGTTCGCTCAGTTTAATAATGTTGACACTTTGGATAGGGTGCTCGATCTTTGTGAATCGGCAGGGCTCTACTTTGTCGATAAAAATCAAAGGGTATTTTATTGGAGTCAAAGGTTGGAACAATTGTCCGGATTGCCGTCTGAGAAAGTTGTTGGCAAACAGGCTTTGCCAGAATACTGGATAACAGATAAAGATACTAATCAAGAACAGTTTATTAAAATTTCTGGAGTCAATGGAGATAGGATTGAGGTAAAAAAAACTGTTCGAGTTTTGCATGATAAAGAGGGTGGCTTTGCCGGTGGAATAGGCTTGCTTGCGGATGTATCAGTAAAAAATGGTATAACAACGAAAGCTTCAACTGAGGTTGTCAGGACAGTGATGGGCAGTCAGAATTTTCATGGATTATTGAGTCGATCACCGGGTATGAGAGATGTTTTTCAGATTATTGAAAATGCTGCTGAAACAGAAGCTACTGTTTTAGTAAGAGGAGAGAGCGGTTCCGGCAAAGAACTAGTTGCAAAAGCAATTCATGAACTTAGCGCGCGTCATAAGGCGCCTTTTTTAGCAATAAATTGTGCGGCTTTATCCAGTAATTTGCTAGAAAGTGAATTATTTGGTCATGTGCGTGGAGCTTTTACTGGCGCTATTAAAGATCATAATGGATTGTTTCAGCGCGCTGATGGAGGAACGTTGTTTTTGGATGAAGTGGCTGAAATTCCGCTTGAATTACAGGCCAAACTACTGCGAGTACTTCAGGAGCGTAACTATACCCCCGTAGGGGGTGATCGCTCTATAAATGTTGATGTACGCATAGTGGCGGCGACACATCGATCATTAAGGGAGGAGGTAAAAAGGGGGCGTTTTCGTGAAGATTTGATGTATCGATTAAGAGTCGTTCCTATTTTTATTCCGCCATTGCGGGAACGCCGAGAGGATATTAGCTTATTGATTTGGCATTTTATCAGCCAGCACAATGCTAAAAATTTTAGAAAAATTGAGAAAATTGAGCCTCAGGCGATGCGGAATTTGTTGGACTACGCTTGGCCAGGCAATATTAGAGAGTTACAAAATGTTGTCGAATATGCTTTTGCGGTAGGGCGAGGCACGTCAATGCGCTGCTCTGAATTACCGCCCGAATTTAGGGAGTTTAGTGAGATAGATAAGCAGCCATCAGAGGTAAAGTCGGCATTAATACTAGCACCCCAAAAAGAAGCGATGGCTATCCGTCAAGCATTGGTCCAATATAATGGATCGATAAGTTCTGCAGCAAGTTCACTTGGCATGAGCAGAGCCACTTTTTGGCGTAAGCGTAAGTTATATGATCTTTAATTAATCAAATTAATTTTGATAAAAATATGTTTCATTAAATGCTTTATGAAACATAATATGAAACACTTTTTTACTAAATGAAACGTTATAGTAGAGTGCGGAAATTCTTGAATGCGCTATGAATCGGATGATAATGCTAATTTGTAATTGTGGCATACAGATTGCTTATAGTTTTTAGAAACCCATCTTTGGAGAGACCCTATGATATTTAAACAACTATTTGATTCAGAAACTTGGACTTACACTTATTTAATTGCAGACCCTGTGACTAAGGATGCTGTTCTCATCGATCCGGTTAATACCCATATTGATAACTACATCATGCTATTGGAAGGTCAGGATTTACAGTTAAAATACACCTTGGAAACGCATGTTCATGCTGATCATATTACCGCTGGCGGATTATTAAGACAACGCTTAGGCGCCCAAACCGCTGTTAGTCAACTATGTGGAGCAGAAACCGCTGATATACAAATCCAGGATGGTGATATTTTTGAGTTTGCGGAGGGTGAGCACATTAAAGTTATTGCTACACCTGGACATACGCCAGGAAGCTTGTCTTTTTTATGGCGTGATAGAGTGTTTACAGGTGATTCATTATTAATTGGTGGCTGTGGTCGCACCGATTTTCAGGGAGGTAATGCAGGTTCTCAATATGATGGTATTACGCAGCGCTTGTTTACCCTACCGGATGAAACATTAGTATATCCTGGGCATGATTATCAGAAGCATTGGGTTAGCAGTATTATGCAAGAGCGTACAACTAATCCTCGTCTTGCAGCTAAAACCAGGGATGAGTTTATAGAGATTATGAACAATCTCAATTTACCTAAACCTCGATTAATAGATGAAGCAGTCCCTGCCAATCGATATTGCGGTTTAGATGAAAAAGAGCGTCAAGATGCCATAGCGGATAGAGAAATAAAAAGTCCTATTCAGCATACTAGTTCAAGTCAGGATATGGTAAACGCAGCTAAAACACAAATTACAGAAATAAGTGTAGGTGTTGCCAAAGAACTTATAAAACAGGGTAATATTACCGTAATAGATGTTCGTGAAGAAAATGAATATGCAGCAGGACATTTAGATAAGGCTTTGCTATTACCCAGAGGGGTCATAGAGTTTAAAATAGGTCAAGCTCCTGAATTAACAGATAAGTCAAAAGCCATAATTGTTTATTGTCGCACAGGAGGACGTTCTGCACTTGCAGCGCTGACACTTCAAAACTTGGGGTATAACAATATTTTATCTATGGCGGGTGGTTTTGAAGCTTGGCAAAAAGAAAGCTAATAGAATTTCAATTGATTTTAGACATATAAAAATAACAACCTAATAACTGAGAGATTTATGAAACACCACACTTTATTAATCGTAGGAGGGGGCGCAGCGGGTGTTTCCGTGGCAAACAATATGCGCCGTCAGAATAAGGATATCGATATTGCTATTATCGAGCCATCTGAAAAACATTATTATCAGCCCGGCTTCACTATTGTCGGCGGTGGTGCATACACTTTACAACAGGCGACTCGTAACGAGGGTGACTTGATTAATCCTACGGTTCACTGGATTAAGGAATATGCTGATACTTTTCAACCGGATGAAAATACAGTAACAATGCGGAATGGTGAACAACTCAGTTATGACTATCTGGTTGTTTGTCCTGGCTTACAACTTGATTGGGATAAAATTGAAGGTTTAAAGGAAACTTTAGGTAAAAATAATGTTTGTAGTAATTATTCACCAGATACTTGTGAATATACGTGGGAATGTATCAAGAGCTTCTCATCAGGTGTTGCATTATTCACGCAACCACCTATGCCTATCAAATGTGCCGGTGCACCACAAAAAATAATGTATTTAGCGGCTGATCGATTTCGCAAGAAAAAATGTTTGGATAGTATCGATATCGAATTTTGTAATGCGGGTCCTGTCTTGTTCGGTATTCCATTTTTTGCTGAAGCATTAAAAAAAGTAGTGCTTGAGTATGGCATTAAAACTAATTTCAACACTAATCTGATTGCTATAGACGGTCCTGCAAAATTAGCTACTTTTGAGACTACTGATCATGAAGGTATCAAGCATCAAGTCACTAAGTCTTTTGATATGATTCATGTCACCCCTTCACAAAGTGCGCCTGATTTTATTAAGAAAAGTCCTTTGGCTAATGCGGGAGGATGGGTGGATTTAAATGATAAAACTTTACAACATAATAAATATCCAAACATCTTTGGATTAGGTGACGCCGGCTCAACACCCAATGCCAAAACAGCAGCTGCGGTGCGTAAGCAAGTTCCTATTTTGGTGGACAATATTCTTAATTTAATCAATCAACGGTCGCTTAATGAAAGTTATGATGGTTATGGTTCATGTCCATTGACTACATCGCTTAGCACCGTTATGTTGGCTGAGTTTGGTTATGGTGGCAAAGTAACACCTTCTTTTCCGTTACTTGACCCACGAAAAAATCGTTTTATTTGGTGGCTAGGTAAAAAAATTGGCTTTCCTTGGATGTATTGGCATCTAATGATTAAGGGCTATCGATTTGATATTCCACACAAAGCATCTTATATACAAAATCTTATAAAAGAAGACTAAAGACGGGTACCAATTAATGACGCTTATAACCGTTTTATCGGCCCTGAGTGGTGGGGTTCTGATTGGCCTTGCAGCAGCGATACTATTGTTTTTCAATAACCGTGTGGCAGGTATTTCTGGTATAGCTGCTGGAATTTTACCACCGTGGCATGATGAAACCGGTTGGCGCTTATGGTTTCTAATAGGGCTTGTTTTCAGCGGAGCCTTATGGAGGCTTTTTGTCGGTAGTATTGAGGTGCAGATTGATACGCCATTAGTTGTGCTTGGCATTTCAGGACTCTTAGTTGGCTATGGTACTCGGTTGGGTGGGGGCTGTACGAGTGGTCACGGTATTTGTGGTATTGCACGATTGTCAGGACGGTCGATTGTTGCGACACTTGTTTTTATGAGCATCGCTGGTATCACCGTATTTTTAGTCCGTCATGTTCTGTAATGTTTTTTTATGAAGCTTAATATTTCAGCATGTGCCAGCGGTTTTATATTTGGACTGGGTTTAATTCTAGCTCAAATGGTAAATCCGGTTAAGGTGCTTGGTTTTTTGGATGTTACTGGAGAGTGGGATCCTACCCTCTTATTAGTCATGGTCGGTGCTTTATTAACCTTTAGTTCCTTGCGTCAAATAATTAATTATCAACTAAAGAAAACTTCTAATCATAATCTTAAAGACAGCGTCATTCCAAAAGCAAGTATTGATCTTAAATTGATCATTGGATCAGCTCTTTTTGGCATAGGCTGGGGCTTATCCGGCTTATGTCCGGGGCCCGCATTGGTTGGTTTAACGGCAGGATTGTTGGGCAGTTATCTATTTGTAGTAACGCTGTTTATTGGTTTTTTTGTATTTAACTGTCTACATCGTCAAAGATGAATTAAGACCTAATAAAAGCTTTAAACACGGTTATCCTGTTTAAATTTTTTAAGCAAGTTCACTTTGTCTGTTCTTTTATTGGATGCTAGAAAAATTGAATTATTTGGTGCCTAGAGATGAGTAAAAAATTAATTTTAACTTTAATTGTTAGTTTGTTGTTATTGGGTGTGCCTATCTCTGGTGTTTTGGCTATTGATGGTTCGATCAATAAATCCCAACAGAAAAATATTTATGATGAGTCTAAAGACGCTAATTTACGTAGAGGCACTGAAAACTGGGAACAATCACAAAGTAGTTTTTTTATAGTGCCGAGTATTTTTTTAAGTGTAGCCGGACTTGCCCTGTTCTTCAGTAGAAAAAAATAATGAATTCATTGGCATTAAAAAATTTCGTTTATATAGCAGTTTACTTGTATGAAACTTAGAAAAACATCCTATAGATGGGACATAAGCATCGCATTACTGACTAAATTTTTATTGTTAGGCCTTGTCTGGTGGGTGTTCTTTGCCGGCCATAAACAACCTGTCGATAGCGCTATTATCGGCGATAAATTTTTAGGCGAACATCCTACCATTATCACGACTAAACAAAATAAAGAGCTCTTACTATGATAACTGATGAGATCGTTGACCTATCTAGGCTTCAATTTGCATTAACGGCGTTATATCATTTTTTATTTGTCCCACTGACATTGGGATTGTCATTCCTATTGGCTATCATGGAATCCTTGTACCTTATGTCAGGTAAGCTTATTTATAAGGATATGACAAAATACTGGGGTAAATTATTCGGTATTAATTTTGCTATGGGAGTGACTACAGGACTAACGTTGGAGTTTCAATTTGGAACAAATTGGGCTTATTATTCTTACTATGTCGGCGACGTATTTGGCCCCATTTTAGGCATAGAAGGAATGGTGGCTTTTTTTCTAGAGTCAACCTTTGTTGGCTTGTTTTTCTTTGGCTGGGACCGGTTGAGTAAATTACAACATTTGATAGTTACTTGGCTTTTGGCTATTGGTACCAGTTTATCAGCATTGTGGATATTGATTGCCAATGCTTGGATGCAGCATCCCGTTGGTGCTGAATTTAACTACGATACGATGCGCATGGAGTTGACCAGCATTGAAGAGTTATTTTTTAATCCTGTCGCTGGCGTTAAGTTTGTCCATACAGTAGCGGGTGGTTATGTGACAGGATCAATGTTTGTACTGGGTATTAGCGCCTATTTTTTATTGAAAAACAGGGATATACCGTTTGCCAGACGATCATTTAGAATTGCGACAGGTTTTGGCCTGGCATCCGTGCTGGCCGTGATGCTGTTAGGTGATGAAAGTGGTTATACCGTTGGCGAGGTACAAAAAGCCAAATTAGCCGCTATCGAAGCAGAATGGAAAACTGAAGAAGCACCTGCGGCCTTTACTCTATTTGCTTTTCCTAACGAAGAAACCATGACTAACGAAAATCCTTTTGAACTTCCATGGTTATTGGGGATTATTGCTACTCGATCTATTGACGAAAAAGTTGATGGGATTAAAGAGATAATTGAACTAAAACGTCAGCGTATTAAAAGTGGCATGATTGCCTATGATAATTTGCAATTATTACGAGAGAATAAGAATAATCATTTAGCTAAATCAGCTTTTGAAGCGCATAAGGATGATTTGGGTCATGGCTTGCTATTGAAAAAATACACCGATAAGGTGATTGACGCTAGTCCAGAACAAATCGATTTAGCTGCACGAGGAGCCGTGCCTAAAGTTGCCCCTATGTTTTGGTCATTTCGTGGCATGGTATTAAGTGGCGTTATCATGTTATTTATTTTTGTAGTTGCTTTTTATTACACAGCCAAACGCACAGTTCACAAACAAAGATGGTTATTACGCTTGGCATTTTACGGAATGCCTCTGCCATGGATTGCTAACGAACTGGGTTGGGTAGTTGCAGAATACGGCCGTCAACCTTGGACTATCGCTAATATTTTACCTACCCACCTCAGTGTTTCTAGTATTGATGTTGGTCAGTTATATCTGAGTTTGGCAGGATTTTTTATTTTCTACACAGTGTTGTTGATTATTGAACTTTTTTTAATGATCAAATATGTGCGACTAGGTCCCAGTAGTTTACAGACTGGACGCTATTACTTTGAGCAAGAGGCTTAAGTCATGTTTGATTACGAAACGCTGCGAATAATTTGGTGGTTTATACTTTTATTTCTTGTCTCAGGCTTTGCCGTCATGGACGGTTTTGATTTGGGTATTGGTATGTTATTGCCATTTTTAGGTAAGACTGATGATGAGCGTCGAGTGATGTTAAATGCGATCGGGCCAACTTGGGAAGGTAATCAGACTTGGTTGGTTACTTTGGGTGGTATTTCATTTGGGGCTTGGTCTCTTGTTTACGCAACCTTATTTTCAGGGTTGTATACAGGCATGCTGATTTTATTGTTTGGCTTGTTTTTGCGTCCAGTTGGTTTTGATTATCGTAGTAAGTTGACTAATGCTCGTTGGCGATCGACGTGGGATTGGGCTTTGTTTTTCGGTGGTTTTGTGCCCGCAGTGGTATTAAGCCTCGCCGCAGGTAATCTAATGATAGGATTGCCTTTTAAATTTGATAATGACTTTCGATCCCATTATACCGGCCATTTTTTAGATTTATTGCAACCTTTCGCCTTGCTTACTGTTATCGTAGGCGTTAGTTTATTTTGTTTGCACGGAGCTGTTTTTTTACATTGGCGTACGGAAGCGCTCTTAGCTGAGCGTGCTCGACGAGTTATTATTTGGAGCGGCCTACTCTTTTTAGCCAGTTTCATTATGGCGGGTATTTGGGTGGCACTTGATTTAGAAGGATATCGAATCAGCTCGGCTATTGATACAAACATTGTGAATAATTTATTAGCAAAAATAGTCATTAAAGAAAACGGTTTATGGATGACTAATTACAGTCGATATCCGGGTTTGATGTTATCACCCATGATAGCTATTTTGGGAACAGGTTTGGTTCTATATTTGACGGTCAAATGTCGTAGTGGAATTGCTTTTTTAATAAGCAGTTTGGTTGTTATGTGTACGATAATTACGGCGGCTGGATCAATGTTTCCTTTTATCATGCCATCTATTACTGTGCCATCAAGTAGTCTAACAATATGGGATGCAAGTGCAAGTTATTATACTTTGCATGTATTGTTCTTTGTTACCGTAATTATGATGCCAGTCGTTATTGGATATACGCTTTGGGTTTACCGTATTATGCGTGGAAAAGTAACCATTGAAGATATTGAAACGAATAGAAACGTACTATATTAAGGAAAAGACATGTGGTATTTCGCTTGGATTTTAGGAGTTAGCTTGGCCTGTTTATTGGGAATTGTCAATGGATTATGGCACGAGATTCATGATGATCCTGAGGAATGATATTTAGCTAATAAATTCAGTAGGACGGGTAGTAATGTTATTCGCTCAATGATTAATTTAACTAAACATGAGATCTGTAATTATAAATGGGGGTGGTTGTATTGAAATATGACATGATTGCTTTTTTACTGAGTGTTTTTTTGATATTTACTTATTACGCTTACTTAAGTAGGCGGACTAAACAATACCCAAACTTAAGTGCGCATGCATTAAATGAAAAAGTGCGCTATCAGTGGGTTCAAATGATTATGAATAGTGGCGGTAAGATGGATATACTGGCTATTCAAACGATACGTAATTCAGTAATGGCGGCTAATTTTATGGCGTCAACAGCGATTCTACTGATAATAGGAACTTTAAATATCAGTGATAAAATTGGTCAGTTTGCACTTGATTGGCAATATAATCTGTTAGCCGTAAATTATTCATCTGAATTATGGCAAATCAAGCTCAGTTTATTGTTATTAGATTTTTTTATTACTTTTTTCTTTTTTTCGATGTCAATACGTTTCTTTAATCATGTTGGATATATGATTAATTTGAAAACTCATGCGTCATTAGTCTCTTTAGATGAAAATATCTATAAACAAAGTTGTGCTTATTTAAATAAAGCAGGTGCCTATTATACGCTGGGTACTCGAGCAATTTTTTTCAGCTTGCCAATTATTTTATGGATTTTTGGACCTTATTCGTTAATCCTAGCGACGATTATTCTGATTGTCGGACTTGCTATGTTGGATAAGGCTCCGATGTCAGGGGTTGCCTCTAAAGGGGATAGTTGATAAATCTTAAATTGAAGCAGGGGATTTAAGTTTTTATTTTATCGTCATGGTTTTTTTGCTTTCACCAATGCATTTACATTGATACGGTCACTTATTTTTATATCGCTAAAGCCAAAATCATGCAATTGTTGTAAGGCGACGCTTTCACGCATTATGTGATCTTGTGATTCATCATTAAATAAATGTACTATCCATTGCTCTAGTACTTTACTTCGGTCCAATGGTATAAGAACCTTGAAATATTGACTGATCTCATCTTGAACGGCACGGGTATGCTGTCTAGTATCATTTAAGGCATAACGATCACCGTTGATAAACTGTCCGTTTGGTTTTAGTACGCGGTAAATTTCTTTAATGACCTGTTCTCGATAACTAATAAGAAAATTGTGCAGAGTGTATGCTGAAGCGATGATGTCAGCACTATTTTCAGGTAAGTTTTGTAATGCCGTTAAGGCATCATCGGAGCAAAAATTTAAGTGTCCATCTGCTATCCATTGCTGCAAGTGTTTTTTTGCCTGATCTTGCATAACCGGCTCGTTATCAATACTCAATACATGTAAGTTGGGTCGAGCAGATAACATGGCCAGTGTTGTAATTCCAGTGCCACCACCCAATTCAACTATTTGCAAAGATTTAGTTGAAGTTGAGTAAATTTTCACAGCCTCACCAACTAACCGACTCATCTCTGTTGCTGCTGGGCAGATCAGTTTAAGAGTGTCGTACTCGTGTCCAATAATACTGGAGAATATAGCATCGTAGGCTGTAACGTTCATAAATTAGCGTAAAGAAGGGTTTAGTACTAAGCTACCGATGACTTTACCGAAGGAAGCGCCTAATTTTCCGGCCATTTTATCCAGCAAGTTACCTTGATGAGTAAAATCAACTAAAGTCTCTGCGCCTATGATGGATTTAGCGACAAAATCATCATTGCCAAAGTCATCAGCTATACCAATTTTCACGCTAGCTTCACCTGTCCATACTAGACCGGAAAACATATCCGGAGACTCTTTAAGTCGATTACCGCGACCGGCTTTAACAGCACTTATAAATTGTTGGTGTACTTGATCCAATAAAGTCTGCATAAATTGAGTTTCATCGGCTTTAGGTGGTGAAAAAGGATCTAGCATGGCTTTGTGCGCACCAGCAGTTAAAAGTCTGCGTTCCACTCCCATTTTTTGCATGGTATCTACAAAGCCAAAGCCATCCATAATGACACCTATAGAGCCTATTAGACTGGATTGATTAACAAATATTTTATCGCTGGCTGAAGCAATGTAGTAACATCCAGAAGCACAGATATCGCTAACAACTGCGTAAATGGGTAAGTTGGGATGGTCTTTTTTTATGTTTCTGATTTCTTCGTAAACATAAGCCGATTGGACAGGACTGCCACCTGGAGAATTTGAATGCAGAATAATACCTTTGGTGGATTCGTCTTTTACAGCGGCTCTTAAGCTTTCAATAATATTAGCGGCATTCGCATCTTTATCTTCGGCAATAGGACCAATCACGTCAATAACGGCGGTATGATATTTACCATCAGTGCCTAAATGTTGTTTTATTTTTGGGTAGATAGTCATACCAAATACGGCAAACAAATAAACGAAGATTAATGACTTGAAGAAAATACCCCAGCGTCTTGCTTTAGTTTGTTCAGTTACAGCGGCTAAAGCCAGCTTTTCAATGATTTTGCGTTCCCAATCAGGTGCTTTAGCAGTTTCAGTTTTAACAGAAGGGTCTTGTTGGTGTTCCATGACTTTTTAGCCTTAAATAAAGTTCAATAATTCGGTTGGCTGTTGCAAACACATCAAAGGTTTATAACATTGTAATATTTCTGCTGATTGCGCGCCACACGTTACAGCTATTGAAGAGATAGGGGTGTTTAGTGCCATTTGCAAGTCATGTTCTGTGTCACCTATCATTAATACACGTTCTTTTGGGGTTCGAGTGTGTTGAATAATTTCATGTAACATTTTTGGATCAGGTTTGGAGGCGGTTTCATCAGAACAGCGGGTAATGCAAAAAAGGTTTTCAGTGCCTGTTGCTTCTAAGGCCTCTTGGAGCCCAGCCCTAGATTTTCCAGTAGCAACGGCTAGTTGATATCCGTTCTTTTTTAGATGGTGCAACATATCATAAACACCAGGAAAAAAATCAGCTTGGCTAAGTTGTTTTGATGCGGATTGTTTTCTGAAATGGGCAGCTATGAGTGACTGAGTTTCTTGATCTGCGTCAGGAAATAAGGTTTTGACAGCATTTGGGGTACTTAAGCCAATAACGTTTTTTGCTGCTTGAGCATCAGGAATATTGCAATTATATTCACGTGCAGCAGTTTGCAGGCAGTAGATAATCCAGTCGATTGAGTTGATCAGGGTGCCGTCCCAATCAAAAATAAGTAGATCAAATCGATTCTTCATTGTTTAATAAATTGATCAATTGCAACGGTAAGGGTGCTGAAATTACCATTTTTTCATCAGTAATAGGATGGTTAAATTTTAAAGTTTCTGCGTGAAGAAACATCCTTTTATAGCCTTTATTTTTAAACACCTTATTGATTTCATCGTCACCATAGCGATCATCACCTACTATGGCATGCCCAAAGCTTGCTGCGTGAACACGAATTTGATGAGTTCTACCTGTTTTTGGAGATGCTTCAACCAAGGTTGCATTACGGAATAGTTTTACTCTTGTAAATAATGTTTCTGCCGCCTTGCCTGCCTTACTGATAACGACAACACGCTCACCACCTTTGCTAATATTTTTTAATAAAGGTGCAGTAATAATTAGTTTTTTTCTTTCCCATTGTCCAGCTAATAAAGCTTTATACGTTTTTTTGATTTCATTGTTACGAAAAAAATCTTGTAATTTACGTAGGGCACTACGTTTTTTAGCGATAAGGAGGCAACCTGAGGTATCTTTATCGAGTCGATGAACTAGTTCTAAAAAACGAGCCTCTGGCCTTATCAAGCGAAGTCCTTCTATAATGCCTGAGCTTACACCGGTACCACCATGAACAGCAAACCCTGCTGGTTTGTTAATGATCATGAAACCATCATCTTCGAATAAAATACCTTGTTGTAAGGCTGCTTGCAACCCTTGCGGCACAAACGATTCTTCGCTACGTTCAGCTACTCTTACGGGAGGGACTCTGACAATGTCTCCGGCTTCTAGACGGTATTTGATATCAACACGACCTTTATTGACTCTAACTTCACCTTTTCTTACGAGTCGATAAATTCGACTTTTGGGAACGCCTTTTAGGCGGGAAATTAAAAAATTATCCAATCGTTGATCGCAATTATCTTCGTTAATTTCGACGTAGATAACTTGGGGTGTTTGCTTTTCTTCTATACTCATGTGACAAATAATAACAGCATATAATGATAATTGATTCTTTAAAATTGATGTAAGACAATAAGGTTGTTATATTAGTCAAGGTTTTTTCAAAAAACATAGTTAAGAGCTCTGCGGATTTCATCATAGAAACTGAATTTGAGCGACTAAATGAAGATAAAACACCAATTATTGTGTGACTAAGACTTCATTATACGATTTTGGGTTCATCGTTCGACCCTAGACGAGCGATTTTTTAATACCTGTTTTAAAACAGAATTTACCACCAAAGACTGCATAAATTTTAAATTAGCATCTATTCGCGCAGACTTAATGGCTTCAATTTATTGGAAGCCTAAATAAATGGTAATTATGCGTGGATGAGGGAATATAAATCCCTAAAAGTTAAGTTGATTGTGTTTTTTAAACCTTTTGCTTAGTGTATTGTATCAATACACATGAAATGCGATTACAAAAACAGTCTAATTTGAGTGATATCTGACAATGGAGCAGGGAACTACAAGGATATAAAATGAAAAGAATGCTTATCAACGCTACGCAGCCTGAAGAACTGCGAGTCGCTTTGGTAGACGGTCAAAAGCTTTATGATTTTGACATTGAAATCCCTTCAAAAGAACAAAAAAAATCTAATATTTATAAAGGCATAATCACTCGAGTTGAGCCTAGTTTGGAAGCGGCCTTTATAAATTATGGGGCAGAAAAGCATGGTTTTTTACCGTTTAAAGAAATTTCACCACTCTATAGACAAGCTCAAGAAGGAGTCGAAGAAGGTCGCCGCCCAGCAATAAAAGATTTGATCAAGGAAGGTCAGGAAATTATTGTTCAGATTGAAAAAGAAGAGCGTGGTAATAAAGGAGCAGCTTTAACTACCTATATTAGTTTAGCAGGTACTTATTTGGTATTAATGCCGAATAATCCCAAAGCTGGTGGTATATCTCGTCGTATAGAAGGCGAAACGCGCAGTGATTTACGTGAAGTTATGGCATCTCTTGAAATCCCTGATAATATGGGATTGATTGTCAGAACGGCTGGTTGTGGCAAAAATGCCGAAGAGTTGCAATGGGATTTAAATTATTTGTTACAACTTTGGGAGGCGATAGAGCGATCTTCCACTGAGCAGAAAGCACCTTTTCTGGTATTTCAGGAAAGTAATGTCATTATCAGAGCCTTGCGTGACCATTTGCGTGGCAATATTGATGAAATATTAATTGATAATGAAGAGTCATTTAAACAGGTACAAGACTTCTTAAAGGAGGTCATGCCGCATTTCTTACCAAAAGCAAAGTTGTATCAAGATTCGGTTCCTTTGTTCAGCCGCTATCAGATTGAATCTCAAATTGAAGTTGCTTATTGTCGTGAAGTTTCATTACCTTCTGGTGGTTCACTGGTTATTGACCATACCGAAGCATTAACTTCGGTAGATATAAACTCTGCACGAGCTACTAAAGGGAGTGATATTGAAGAGACTGCCTTAAATACCAACTTAGAAGCTTGTGATGAAATTGCTCGGCAATTGAGATTACGTGATTTGGGTGGTTTGTTTGTTATCGATTTTATCGATATGTTGTCTAATAAAAATCAAAGGACAGTTGAAAATCATCTGCGTGATGCGTTAAAAATTGATAGGGCACGTATTCAGACCAGCCGAATTTCCCGTTTTGGTTTATTAGAAATGTCTAGACAAAGAATGCGTCCATCGTTGGGCGATTCTACTCAACTTCCTTGTCCTCGTTGTAAAGGCCAAGGCACGATTCGTAATGTTGAGTCAGTTGCATTGTCAGTATTGAGAATTCTTGAAGAAGAAGCTATGAAAAAGGGCACAGAAAAGGTTATTGCCCACTTGCCTATTGAATGCGCAACTTTTTTGTTAAATGAAAAACGCCATGCGATTGAGCAGATTGAAACAAGGTTGAAGGTAGGTATTATAATTTTGCCTAGTAAACATCTTGAAACACCAGCCTATGATATTGAACGTATCAAGGAAAAAGAGTTCATTGATGACAAGCCGAGTTATTTACAAATAAAAGCAGAAGATATAACTGTTCCTGATTTTGCACAACAAGTTAGGCCTAAAGTTGAGAAAGCTGCAGTTAAAGAGTTTATGCATGATTCACCTGCGCCTGTGCAAATTAAAAATGAATCAGCCAGTTTAATAAAGCGCTTCTGGGAGAAGCTTGTTGGCCCAGTTGGTGAGACTGAAACAGTTGCTGCTAAACCTGTTACTGAACGAGTTAGATCGAATGACGAAAATCAATCTGGTAGAGGACGAAATAATAGACGTGGAAAAAATCAGGGTCAAAGAAATCAGGAACAAAGACCTCCTCGTGGACATCAAGATCGCGCACCAAAGCCGGAGCCAATTAAAGAGGTTATTGAAGTTAGTGAAGTTTTAGAAAATAACGAAACTAACCCTAACCCTAACCCTAACCCTAACCGTAATGGTAACCGTAACCGTAACCGTAATAGAGGTCCTGGTCGCAACGTAAGAAGAAATCTTGCGCCTGTAAACAATATAGAAGAGGGTGCTGAGATTGTTAAAGCTGAAGTTGTGGTTAATGTAGATACACCTAGAGTAGATGTACCATCAATACCGGTTGAAGTGGCAGTAGTAACTGGCGAACAATTACCTGTTGAAAAAAAATCATCTCCCCGAAGAGGTCCAAATCGTAGACGTCCTCGTAATCCTAATTATAAAAAAACAGAGAGTGAAGCCAATATAAATGGTAGTGATAATGGCGAAACTCCATTTACTGCTATGACAGGAGAAGGGCAAGGGCAAGCTCAATCTTATGATAGAGATTTTGCTGGAAGAATTGATAGAATCGAGCGATCTGAGGCTAATGTGGTGTCGGCAACGGCAGAACCAAAACAAACGGTCTCTGAGAGCGTGTCTGTAGTCAAAGCGACTCAAGAAACAAACGAATAAAGGTTTGTAGTTGATTGTTCAAGGCCGATAAGATAATCAATAAGGATTATTAAATTGAGCCTTGAGCATTTATTTATACTTAATCTCTATGCCGTTAGATCCGAACAGTGATCTTAATCGAGAAATGAGTTCATCAGTAGGATGTATTCGCCACTCATCGCCTAGTTGAACGACGGTTTGTGCCTGTTTTATGCAGTAATTTATAATGACTGGGCAGTTTCCCCCTTGGAACGGACGAAGAATGTCGCTTAACTGTTCAATTAAATTCACTGATGTTGGTTTATTTTCTGGTACATTCCAGTTCAGTTGGAGGCCTCTTGAAAAATTCTCTCTTGCTTGGTTTATGTCGTATAGGTTTTCCACTGTTAATCGTAAGCTCCCAGAAAAACTATCTATAGCCAAAGAACCTTGAGCAATTAATAGATTGTCACGAGAAAATAAATCTCGATATTTGTCATAAACATCACCAAAAGCGGCTAATTCAAGTCGTCCAGACTTATCATCTAAAGTAGCAAATCCCATAGTTTTTCCGTTCTTAGTTTGTCTGGTGCGAACTTCAACAACCAGTCCCGCAACGCGGGCTTCCATTTTTCCTCGAGCTATTTGCAAAGAAGCAATTTTCCCATGAGTAAAGTGTTTTAATTCATCTTCGTATTGGTCTATAGGATGACCTGTTAAAAACAGTCCTAAGGTTAATTTTTCAGAAGCCAATCGTTCATTATCTGACCAAGGCGGTGTATAAGTAGAATAGGTATCTGTTTTACAGTTGTTATCTGCTTCTTCTGAAAAGTGATTAGGTAGAGAAAATAAGTCATTTTGTCCCGTTTGTGCCATTTTTCCATGCTGTTCAGCAACGCGTAAAGCAGTAGGTAATTCGGTTAAGTGGCTTGCCCGATTGGAGTCAAATTCATCGAAAGCACCTGCACGGATTAAGGCCTCTAGGACTCGGCGATTAAATTTTCGTAAATCAACGCGTTTGCATAGATCATATAGTCCGGTAAATCGACCTCTATCAGCACGCTCTTTAAGCATTTCCTCAATTGCAGTTTGCCCGACGCCTTTAATGGCACCTAATCCATAAATAATGTGGTTATCATCATTAACGGTAAAGCGATGGTTTGATATATTGATAGTGGGTGGCAGAATAACCAAATTCATTTGTCTGCATTCCTCAATTAGCACGACCACTTTTTCAGTGTTATCCATATCTGAAGATAAAACGGCCGCCATAAAGGCAGCAGGGTAATGGGTTTTTAACCAAGCGGTTTGGTAAGCCACCAATGCGTATGCTGCAGAATGTGATTTGTTAAAGCCATAGCCAGCAAACTTCTCCATTAGATCAAAAATATAGTTTGCTATAGGCTCATCAACTTGATTGGCAACAGCACCAGCGGTAAACTTTTCTCGTTCTTTGGCCATTTCTTCGACTTTCTTTTTACCCATAGCGCGCCTAAGCATATCTGCACCACCCAATGTATAAAGCGCCAATTCTCTAGCAATTTGCATTACTTGCTCTTGATACAAAATAACACCATTGGTAGGTTTAAGAATGGGTACTAGAAATGGATGTGAATATTCTGCTTTAGCGCCATGCTTAACATTAATATAGTCATCAACCATGCCAGATTCTAAGGGACCAGGACGAAATAAGGCTACCAGTGCAATAATATCGTCAAAACAATCAGGTTTTAGCTTCTTGATAAGTTCTTTCATCCCCCGTGATTCCAATTGAAACACGGCAGTAGTTTGGGCATTGGTTAATAATTTATAGGTGTCTATATCATCTCTAGGGATGGTTGTTATATCAACGGGTGCTGTTCCTAATTGCTTATGTTTAGCATTAATATCCTGTAATGCCCAATCGATAATGGTTAGGGTGCGTAGCCCCAAAAAGTCAAATTTAACTAATCCGACGGCTTCCACGTCATCTTTATCAAATTGTGTTACCAGATTACCGCCACCTTGTTCGCAATAGAGCGGTGTAAAATCGGTTAGTTTGGACGGTGATATAACTACGCCACCTGCGTGTTTGCCAGCATTCCTAACAGTCCCTTCCAATGATAAAGCCATGTCAATCAGAGTCTTTACCTCTTCTTCACTATCATAAAGATTTTTTAGATCTGGACTGTCTTCTAAGGCCTTGGTTAGTGTCATGCCAATTTCAAAGGGAATTAGTTTGGCTAATCGATCGACAAAACCATAGGGAAACCCTAATACCCTGCCCACATCTCGAATAACCGCTTTTGCGGCCATCGAACCATAAGTAATAATCTGTGCAACATGATCTCTGCCATAGTGTCGAGAGACATAATCAATCACTTCGTCGCGGCGATCCATACAGAAATCGACATCAAAGTCTGGCATTGAAATGCGCTCTGGATTTAAGAAACGCTCAAAAAGAAGATCAAATTCAATCGGATCCAAGTCAGTAATCTTAAGTGCGTAAGCAACTAAAGAACCGGCACCAGAGCCACGCCCTGGCCCCACTGGAATAAGATTGTTTTTCGCCCACTGAATAAAATCAGCAACAATCATAAAGTAACCAGGAAACCCCATTTGGGTGATCATTTTTAATTCAAAATCGAGTCGATCATAGTAAATCTGACGATTTTCCTGATCAGTCCCATTGCCAGTTGCTGGATAATGTATCAAACGATCTTCAAGACCTTTTAAGGCCTCCTCAGCCATAAATTCTCCTAGATTCATACCTTCAGGTACCGGAAAATCAGGTAGAAAGTTTTCACCCAAAGTGAGCGTTAAATTACAGCGTTTGGCGATTTCTACAGAGTTTGTTAATGCTTCAGGGATATCCGCAAATAAAGCCTGCATTTCTTCACTGCTACGCAGGTATTGTTGATCGGTGTAATCCTTGGGTCTGCGAGCATCATCTAAAACACGTCCTTGATTAATACAGACTCGAATTTCATGTGCAGCAAAATCGTTTTCATGTATAAAGCGGACATCATTGGTTGCAACGACTGGTAAATCAGTTGCCAGAGCCAATTCGACTGCAGCGGCTATATAAAGTTCTTCATTAGGCTTGCCGACACGTTGAATTTCAAGATAAAAGCATTCTTTAAATAAAGTACCACAATGCTTAGCTAAACGCTTAGCTTCATCAGGGTTGTCAGCCAATAGAGCTTTGCCAATTTCCCCATTCATTGCGCCTGATAGGGCAATCAATCCGGCGTGGTTTGCTTCAATCCACTCTTGCCTCAACATCGGTATTCCTTGATGTTGCCCCTCCTGATAGGCTTTTGAAATTAACTCAGTGAGGGTGATATAAC
>CAIVQX010000066.1 GCA_903908165.1 uncultured Methylococcaceae bacterium
CTGCGGTATTGGCACAGTCGATTTTGAGTCTTGAAAACAATGTATTGCGAGGAATGGATGCTATACATCTTGGCAGTGCAGTGGTTCTGAAAGCTGATGTTTTTGTTTCTTCTGATAACCGCCAGTGTGAAGCGGCTGCCCGTGCCGGGTTATGTATTGAGTTGGTGTAGCGTAGTACTAACCTTAGTTAAATACGATTAATAACCTAGTTGTTGGATTGTCTTTTTAACTCAATACGCTTTTATAGTTTAATTATTTATTTGCCAGCGTTTCCAACTTTTATTCTGCTGCCATATAGTTACCCACTTTGGTATTTCCACACTTGGCATTGGTCTTGCGATAATATAGCCTTGACCAAAGTCGCAACCGAGCTCAATTAGACGTTCACAATGAATCAATGTTTCTACACCCTCAGCAATCACTTGTTGGTGGAAGGCTTTGGCCAGACCAATCACGCCTTCTATAATAGATAAATCATTGCTATCAATCAGCATGTCGCGAACAAAGCTCTGATCAATCTTGATAATGTTCACAGGCAGACGCTTTAAGTAAGTGAGCGAGGAGTAACCTGTGCCGAAATCATCCAGTGCAAAGTGAACACCGATGTCATCACAAGCTTGCATTATCTTTGAGGCACTATTGATATCATTTAGCGCAGAAGACTCCAGTATTTCGAGTTCAAGGTGATCTGGATGAACGCTAGAGTAGGTTGCTAAGCGTGTTTTTAAGTGCTCTACAAAACCAAAATGCTGCAAATGATTGGCATCGATATTAACGCTGACTGGAATGAAAAAATTCTGCTCATGCCATTCAGAAAGCTGGGCGAAAGCCGCATCCAGTACCCATTCACCGAGCTCAATGCCGAAAGGATGATTATTTATGATGGGTAGAAAAGCCGCAGGAAGTAATAAACCTTGCTGGGGATGTTGCCAGCGGATCAGTGCCTCGGCACCGACCACTGTACCCGTTTTCATATTGACCTTGGGTTGGTAGTGCAATACAAATTCATTTCGATCCAAAGCCTGGCGAATATCTAATAGATTTTCTTGCTCGATTTTCAGCGCCGCATCTTGAATAATATCAAACCGTTCATAGCGGTTCTTACCCGAATGCTTGGCAACATACATGGCGAGATCAGCGTGGCGGAGCAATTCATCGGCGTTGTTGTTGGCCAAGTCCATTGGATAAAAAGTCACACCAATGCTAGCGGAGACATGAAGCACTGCTTGGCCGACAGTAACCGGTTCGGCAGCGGCTAGCAATAGACGTTTCAGTAAAGGTTCAGCGTCCTCAGGACGCTCAAGATCGACCAGTATGGCAACAAATTCATCCCCACCAATACGCGCTAAAGTATCCGTTTTTCGAAGTGCACGCACCATTCGTTGGGCTACGTCCTGTAGAAGACAATCACCGACTTGGTGTCCCCACTGATCATTGACTTCCTTGAAGCCGTCCAAATCTAGGTAGACTACAGCCAAAGTACAGTTCCGACGCTGGGTCTGAGCCACGGCTTGTTCTAGTCGATCAGATAATAATAGTCGATTAGGCAAGCCAGTTAATGCATCAAAATGTGCGGCATGTTCCATTTGTTGCTGGTGTTCTTTCGCAGACGTGATATCGGAGAATAGGGCGATATAGTTTTGCGCCTGGCTCTGAGAATCTTTCACGGCGCTGATGTTGATCAGTTCAGCGTACTCCTCCCCATTTTTGCGACGATTCCACAGTTCGCCGTACCAGTGACCTTTGGAGGTGAGAGCCTGCCACATTTCAACATAGACTTCCGGTTCGTGCCGATCAGATTTGAGAAAGCGCGGATTTTGGCCAAG
>CAIVQX010000067.1 GCA_903908165.1 uncultured Methylococcaceae bacterium
AGACCCTAAACAAAGGTTAATGGCGCGTTGCATTTTATTTCGTAAGGCACTTTGATAGGCACTAAAGCTTTCAGGTATGAGGACAAGAGAGGCTATTATTAATCCCCCTAATTCCGTAGGTGCATGAAGCGTTTCTATTCCGAAATTGATAAATTCACCCAAAAAATCTGCGAGCAAAACGATTGGTATTACAGAGACCATTAAGCCAATCGAAGAAAACCAAATCAACTGAATGTTGCTTTGGTTTTTTGTATCTGATGAAATAACAGTCTCAAATGAAATTGTGCTGCTTTTGTAATCATCAAAGAGAGCTTTGTGTCTTGTTGTTTGCATACTTATAAATAGCACATACACCAGAATACATAAGACACCTAAGAAAATTTCTTGCATAGGAATGAGTGTCGGTCCAGGTGATGATATTGTGCGATTGGGCATAATTAATAAAAGTAAAGACAATGGTGCAATTAAGTGAAGGTAAGAAAGAGCACCTCGTAAATTGAATGTTTGCTCAAAGTGTCTCCAGCCTCCTGCCACTAAAGATAAGCCAACCATACCGTTTAGCATGATCATTAAGGTGGCAAAAACAGTATCGCGAAGCATTGATGGATTCTGATCACCTGTTAGCATTATTTCTAGCATAATACTGACCTCAATTGTGACCATTGATAAGGTTAATATTAATGTTCCAAACGGTTCTTTTAATAATCTTGAAAGATGTTCAGCATGATAGTTTACTGAGAATACGCAACCTAACATGACCATGAATACGATAGTGGGATAAGTTATCAATGAAATGAGTTCTAAGTCGGGGCTGATTTTAAGAGGTATTTGTTTCAATATTAACCAAATACACCAAGCTAGAATGACAAAAATGTTTCCTTTCATGATTACAAAAATCTCCATTTGAAAGATGGTGCAGTATTTAGTAATGTTAAAGTCATAGCGTTCAGAGACTAATTCTCAAAAATAGTTATTACAATATATTTCGATGATACGATATCAGTAGGATAAATACTACTCAGATCAGTCTACGTTAGTATTTCCTGACTTAATCAAAAACACAGAGTCTAAAGATTGTTATTAAAATTGATTTTGAGCGAATTCGTAGGTTAAGTATCTTTGAGTAGGGCACATAGGAAAACAAATAAATGTCAGAAAATAAAATTTATTCTGTAAAACAGGAAATTGCGGCCTCATCTCATAATAACGCCGAGAATTATCTAAGGATGTATCAATATTCAATTGATAAGCCGGAGGAATTTTGGGCAGAGCAAGCAAAAAAATATTTAGAATGGAGTAAGCCCTGGGATACTGTCATGAATTGCGATTTTCAGACTGGATATATACGTTGGTTTGAAGGCGGCACACTTAATGTTAGTGTGAATTGTATTGATCGACATCTTGAATTGCGAGGTGATCAATTAGCTATTATATGGGAAGGTGATAACCCGTCTCAGGATAAGAAAATTACCTATCGGCAATTACATAAAGAGGTTTGTAAATTTGCTAATGTCTTAAAATCACAAGGTGTTAAAAAAGGTGATTGTGTTTGTATTTATTTACCCATGATTAGCGAGGCGGCAACAGTGATGTTGGCTTGCACGCGAATTGGTGCTGTGCATTCCGTTGTTTTTGGAGGATTTTCGGCCGAAGCCTTAAAAGATCGTATAGTAGATTCAGATTGTCATTACGTAGTTTGTGCGGATGAAGGGTATCGGGGAGGTAAAACGTTAGCCATAAAAGCCAATGTGGATTTGGCAGCTGAGTTCTGTCCAGATCTAAAGAAAGTTATAGTTATCAAGAATACTGGGAATTTAGTCGGTTGGGATGACTCAAGGGATATTTGGTATGACCAGGTCATGTTGCAAGCATCAGACGTGTGTCCGGCAGTCGAAATGGCGGCTGAAGATCCATTATTTATTGTGTATACTTCAGGTACAACCGGTAAACCTAAAGGTATATTACATACTACGGGCGGTTATTTGTTATACGCTGCTATTACGTTTAAATATGTTTTTGATTATCAAG
>CAIVQX010000068.1 GCA_903908165.1 uncultured Methylococcaceae bacterium
CATGGCACTCAATAAATTAGCTGTAGGACCTGTGACCAAAATATTAGCGTCTTTTTTTAACGGTAAAATATGATTGTCATTTTTCGCGAGAACTATTGATTCTCTGGCAGCCTGACCATTGGTTGCAATTGCTTCAGTTGTTGCAAAATTACCCTCTATAGGTAACATTTTATTATCCGGCTCAAATAGTCCGGCCTCAAACTTTACTTGGAGAATTCTAGATACAGCTTCATCTATTCGGCTCATGGGTACTTCTCCAGATTTTACCAACTCCAACAACAAGTCATAAAAAGAAAAATCCATGGGCACCATACTCATATCAATGCCAGCCATGACCGCAATTTTGACCGCTTCTTTTTCTGAGGCCGCCAATTTATCACGGGTATAAAGACGCTTAATATCCTCCCAATCAGACAATGTGAAGCCCTTAAAACCCATTTCTCCACGCAAGATGGTTGTTAAGTAGTGATAATTGGCATGACCCGGAATACCATCAACTTCAGCAGAATTAACCATAATGGTTGGCGACCCTGCTTTTACGCCTGCTTCAAAAGTAGGTAAAAAATACTCACGAAGCATTCTTTCACTGATCCAGGCAGGTGTTCTATCTTTACCATTAATAGGGAAACTGTAACCCACATAATGTTTCAAACAGGTAAGGGCTTTATTCAATGCAGAAAAATCATCACCTTGGTGACCTTTGATATAAGAAGACCCTAATATACTGGCTAAATGAACATCTTCTCCATAAGTTTCCCATAACCGTGGCCATAATGGTTGACGACCAATATCCATCACTGGCGAAAAATTCCACTGCAACCCTGAAGCGCGTATTTCTCTAGCAGTAATTTCTCCTTCTTTAATACTTAAGTCTGGATTAAAGGTTGCCGCCATATTGATAGCTTGCGGAAATAATACTGAATTTTTGGTATAAGTGGCTCCATGTATAGCGTCAATCCCGTAAAGTACTGGAATTTTTAATCGGGATTGTGCACTAGCAACTCGTACTGTTTCTGTAATTTTTCGCCATATTTCAATTGATTGAGCTTTGTTTTGTGGCGTTGTCGGGGTATTAAGAATAGATCCTACATGGTGTCGGATGATGGCATCTTCCAGCTTCGCCTTATCAATTGGATCATCCAGCTGTTGATCTGCTGGGGTACCAATTACCGAAAAATCAACCTGGGTCATCTGCCCTATTTTTTCTTCCAGCGTCATTTGAGCCAGAAGCTGTTCCACTTTATTTATACTACTTTGTTCTTGGTTTCTCACCGAACACCCCACTATGACAAATAAAATAGATAGTAAAAAAATAGTTTTTATAAGCACCTTTTTTTCCATAGATGATTTAATTGGTAATTTCAGAGTTATCAGCGTTAAGGGGTTGGCCTTACCAATAAATTAACCATTATCTGCTCATAAATGTCGGTTAAAACCTCCAAATCTTCAATACCTACATTTTCATTTATTTTATGAATGCTTTCATTTAAAGGCCCTAATTCAATTACCTGAGCCCCAGTTGGCGCAATAAAACGGCCATCTGAAGTACCACCACCAGTATCATCTTGAGTATCAAAGCCTGTTACTGTTTTAATTGCAGCATGGGTTGCATCAATCAAGGCACCTTTTTCCGTTAAAAAAGGATTACCAGACAATCGCCATTGAATATCATAAGCAAAGTTATATTTGTCCAGAATGGCACAAGTACGCTGCTTAATAATTGCTTCGTTCAACTCAGTACAAAAGCGTAAATTGAATTGAACTTCTGCACTACCAGGGATAATATTTTCAGCACCCGTCCCTGAGTTGATATTTGAAACTTGCAAACTGGTAGGCGGAAAAAATGTGTTACCTTGATCCCAAACCTCTTCAGTCAGTTCTTTTAAAGCCGGAGCAAATCTATGAATTGGATTATCTGCCAACTCGGGATAAGCAACGTGACCTTGAATTCCGATAACCGTTAATTTGGCGCATAAAGAACCACGCCGACCAACACGAATAACATCACCCATTTTTTTATCGCTGGAGGGCTCACCTACCAAACACCAATCAATTTTTTCATGACGCTGCTCGAGGACCTCCATCACTTTAACCACCCCATTAGTGGCTATACCCTCTTCATCACTGGTTAACATAACTGCGATTGAACCTTGATGATCCGGATACTTAGACACAAAGCGTTCAACGGCAATTAAAAAACAAGCAATACCACCTTTCATATCAGCGGCACCTCGTCCATAAAGCTTACCATCACGAATAGTTGGTACAAAAGGCGGCGATAACCAAGCCTCTAGTGGCCCTGGAGGCACAACATCTGTATGTCCTAAAAAAGTAAATAACGGTTTTGCTTGGCCACGTCTAAGCCAAATATTTTGAGTGTCGTTAAAATCAAGACGTTCTTCTTTAAAACTCAGTTTGGCTAAGCGCTCAGCTAAAAGATCCTGACAACCAGCATCTTCAGGCGTTACCGATTCTCGGCTAATAAGATCTTTAAGAAGCTCTAAGGTTTCACTCATAATAATTCGATTTGGTAATGGTCGACTTTAAAGCCAATAATTAATTTATCACCCGTATCTAAAACTGGGCGTTTGATAAGTGTTGGATTGGTTACCATCAAGGCTATGGCTTTTTCCCAGGTTAATTCGCTTTGATGCTCTAAACTGAGTTGTCGCCAACTGGTACTGCTACGATTAAGTAATCTATTCCAGTCTACACGGGCGGCAAAATCATTCAGTTGGGCATGGGATAATCCATCAGACCGGAAATCATGAAACCGATAGGCTATGTTATTTTGATCTAGCCATTGCCGCGCCTTTTTAACAGTATCACAGTTTTTTATTCCATAAAGCGTGTGCATGGCTATGCTACAACTGACTGTTCAATAACTCGTCAATACTTGGCAATTGTTTATCAACTTTACAACGGTTTTTATACAAATCAACAAACTCCATAAAAGCCTGCTCAAGATCCGCTAGAATCTCTTCTTCATTTTCACGCTCATCGTCAGGAACATCTTCTGATTCCAGATATTCACGTTGTAAATCTACTTCGCTATTAAGCGCTAACGTAGCGTAAATCACTGCATTATTTGATATTTTATCATTCATGGTAGGTATCTTATTAAGTTAGCAAAGTTTTATTCGGTGGGATTTCTGAAATGAATGGTAAGACCTTGTAAAAAATTCCTGATTATTTGGTCACCACATTCACGGTAATTTTTATGCCCTTTTAATCTGAAAAATGCACTCAGCTCACCTTTAGATATTTTAAAATCAGCTAACTTTAAGGTGTTAAGCATATCCTCTTCTCTAAAATCCAAAGCGATTCTAAGTTTTTTTAGTATATTATTGTTAGTTAAGGGCACGTCAGGCTTTTTAGGTTGTTCAGGATTTGTTTCCAGCTTACCTCTTCTATGCGTAATTAAACCTTTTAAAAAAGCATCCATCAATTGATTATCTAATGCAACATAACCCTCTTGATTATCTTTCTTAAGCAAGTTAAGTAACTCATCACGACTTATAATTACATCATTTAAGGCAAAAATATGAATCATGGTTTGATCATTAAGATCCAAAGCATAACGCACACGGCGTAACACATCGTTATTAATCATAAATTCGCCCTCGAATATTTCGTTCCATTATATTTCTTGATCCATAAGTTTTCTTAATTTACAGCCAGCTGAAGGACTACCACCAAGTAACCCTAGAAGTAAATCTAATCTCTCAACAACTCGTTGATTCCTGTCTTACTGCGCGTTCTTTCATCAACCTGTTTGATAATAACTGCACAATACAAACTATAACTGCCATCTGCTGATGGTAAGTTACCTGATACAACAACTGATCCAGCTGGAATACGTCCAAAACTGACTTCACCCGTCATACGGTTAAAAATTTTGGTGCTTTGTCCAATATAGACGCCCATTGAAATAACACAACCGTCTTCAACGACAACGCCTTCAACGATTTCTGAACGTGCTCCAATAAAGCAGTTATCTCCGATAATAGTAGGGCCAGCTTGTAAGGGTTCCAATACACCACCAATACCAACACCGCCAGAAAGATGTACGTTCTTACCGATTTGAGCACAAGAACCCACTGTTACCCAAGTATCGACCATAGTACCACTATCTACATAAGCACCTATGTTAACGTAAGAAGGCATTAATATTGCACCGGGAGCAATATAAGAACCATGACGGGCAACTGCATTTGGTACAACACGCACACCAGCCTTAGCGAAGTCTTCTTCTGAATAACTTGAGTATTTGCATTCAACTTTATCGTAATAACGAGTGTTACCTCCATCCATCATACGATTTTCATTAATTCTGAAAGACAATAATACGGCTTTTTTTATCCATTGATGCGTTACCCATTCACCATTGATTTTCTCAGCAACTCTTAGTATGCCTTTATCAAGTTGGCTCAGCGTTTCGTTTACCGCACCTCGAATTTCTGCTGAAACGTTTGCTGGCGTGATATCGTTACGTAGTTCAAAAGCGCTTTCTATAATGTTTTTCATGGTGGTATCTATAAAGTGTTAAGGATATTTTTAATTCGATGAGCCGCATCTATGCAATCATCCAATGGAGCAACTAGAGCAATTCTAACATGATTAGCACCGGGATCTTGTCCCGCAAATTCTCTAGACAAAAAACTGCCTGGTAATACAGTCACGTTTTCTTGAGCAAAAAGCCGCTGGGCAAATTCAGTATCAGCAATCGGTGTTTTCAACCATACGTAAAAACCGGCAGGTGGTTTTCGAATAGAACACTGATCAGCAAGAACAGCAATAAATGCCGTGAATTTTTCACGGTATAAACGACGATTTTCAATAACATGTTGCTCATCCTGCCATGCCATAATACTGGCATATTGCGTAGTTAATGGCATAGCACAACCTTGATAGGTTCGATATTGAAAATACTGATGCAAAATATCAGCATCGCCCGCAACAAAACCAGACCTTAAGCCAGGCGCATTTGATCGTTTAGATAAACTATGAAAAACAACACAACGCTTGAACGTGAAATTACCCATATTGTAAGCTGTTTGTAGCAAACCAACCGGCGGCTTGGTTTCATCATCATAGAGTTCGCTATAACACTCATCGGAGGCAATAATAAAATCATATTTTTCCGCCAAATTGATGAGTCTTTCTTGGCTACTCTGACTCATAACGGCACCACTTGGATTACCCGGCGAGCAGATATAAATTAATTGGCATCGCTTCCAAATTGCTTCAGGCACCGCGTCAAAATCAGGTAAATAATCAGAATCTTCCTGAGTATTTAAAAAATACGGCTCAGCACCCGCCAACAGTGCAGCACCCTCGTAAATCTGATAAAACGGGTTTGGCATAATGACCACAGGACGTGTAGTCGAATCAATAATGCACTGAGCAAAAGAAAACAATGCTTCGCGAGTGCCGCTAACAGGTAAAACCTGAGTTTCAGGATTAATAAACGCCGCAGGAATCTGGAAGCGCTTACTCAGCCAATCGGAAATTGCACGTCTCAGCTCAATTATACCTTTCGTTGTTGGATAGTTAGATAATCCACTTACATGCCTTAATAAGGCTTCGCCAATAAAACCGGGTGTCGCATGAGTCGGCTCTCCTATAGACAAAACAATAGGTGGCTTATTTAGTGGCACAATGCCCTGCTTAAGTTGCCCTAACTTCTCAAATGGGTAAGGATGTAAGTTTTTTAAATTAGGTGTCATTTATAAGTAGCCAAGAGTTTAGAAAATCTCAACTCTTGCTTAAAGAAGTTGAGAATGCTGACAATAAATTCCTAATAAAAACCTTATTCATAACCCGACAGGGAAATCTGAAGAAATTACTTGTCAATATAGATAAATTATTTACATCGTGGTTGTTTGCCTAAAGCTTTAGCGTGTTCGTACAAACTCATAGACTGCGACATGTGCTGCTCTAGGTCTTTAATACGCGTTGCATGCGCAGGATGCGTTGATAAAAACTCTACAGGTTCTTGACCGCTAGATGCCTGTTCCATTTTTTGCCATAGCCCAACACTTTGTCTGGGATCAAAGCCTGCCTTCGCCATCAACTCCACACCGATGATATCGGCTTCACTTTCTTGTATGCGACTATAAGGCATTAATATGCCATATTCTGCACCAATACCCAACAATCCCAATCCAGTCTGACCCAAAGTTGTTTGTGGCGAACCTATTGCCTGAATGATGGCCATGCCTTGACTAACCGCCATTTCTTGCGATGCTCTTTCATTACTGTGCTTGGCTAAAACGTGACCGACTTCATGTCCAATTACAGCAGCTAATTGATCCTGATTATCAACTAACTCCAACATGCCTGTATATATTCCTATTTTATTCCCTGGTAAAGCAAAAGCGTTCAATGATTTATCTTCAAATACCACAACTTCCCATTTGCCCGGCTGATCACTGACAATAGCTTCGGAGATACATTGCGCCATTTGATTATATTGACTGTTAGTACTGATTTTTTTTTCTTTCTTTAAAGTGTCAAATGCCTGTAAACCCATTTGATTAACTTGTGCATCTGGCATCAAAATAAATTGGCTTCGACCTGTCGGGCTAGTCATACACCCCGCTAAAAAACAGGAAACCAACAAAATAAAAGTCATTTTTTTACACATTAAAATTCCTTGTTATTTCTTGAATAAAAAAAGAAAACTTTGATTTTCTTTCAGTCTTTTCGTTCATTATTTATTTTAAAATTTTTGCCAACCTGACATCATAATTTTCTTCTGAAAGAACGCCACTTACACCTTCTCGTTGATGCCCTTTAGCGAAAAAATAGGTTCTTGGTAGTTCACCATACCATTTTGGATCAATTTCAAATTGAAGTTTCTGTGTATTTTCATTCGCATAGCTCCAATTTTCAACATCTGAAAGGTGATTCTTTTTTAAGATAGTTTGAATTTGATCAACTTCGGAAATATCATCCGTGGCCAACATAATTATTTTAAGCTGAGGATTTTTTTTATGTATAACATTTATTAATGGCATTTCTTTTAAACAAGAGGAACAATTTACCGACCAAATAATAAACAAAAAAGGTTTATCAGCATTATTAGCCAATATTTCCTGATAACTTCCCAGATCAAAAGGCTTTAAGCCAGATTGATCAGCTTCAACAATATTATTTGATAAAGCAAACAAAAGAATGAATACGCTAAAAATCTTGTTTTTGAATGTCATATATACCTCTATAGAATACTAATCGCATTAAAAATATCTGCGATAAAAATAGCTAAAGTGTATCGGATTACTGCTTTGATAAAAACAGCCATTAGATTTTTTAGCTAAAATTATTATCAATAACTTCTTTTACTCGATTAGGAAAGTCTGAAATCACACCAGTTACACCACAAGCAATCAGCCGTCGTATATCTTCCTTATCATTACACGTCCAAACATTAACAGAGTAACCACTCTCAAGGGCAATAGTCAGTTCCTCCAAATTCGGTTTTTGAATAACATTTAAATGATTTTCACCATAACAATTCGGATGATAAGCATCTGCGTCAAGTAACTGCATATATTTATTTATATTTTTTATTTTTGTGCCCGTCAAAACACCCGTTGCGATAGCTTCACTCAACTGACGAACTCTTATTAATAACTCATGATTAAATGATGATATTAAAACCTTATTCTCCATTCTCATAAATTCAACCAACTTCACTACTGCATCGGCAAGCGCTTCTTGCATGTCCGGCTGTGTTTTAAGCTCAATATTCACCATCATGCCAGCACCCTCGGCAAACTCAAGCGTCTGCTTCAATGTCGGCAACTTTATGTCTCCGGATGCGTAGATATCTCGATCATGTGGACTAACAAACTCAATTAACTCATCTTCAGTTAACATTTGTAAAAATGGTTGTCTTTCCAACCGGGGCAACGACAGTTGTTCAATGTACCAAGCGCCCGCATCAAGAGTACTTAATTGATCATAAGTAAAATTCCACAGATCATAATTAGCGCGACCAGGAAACTTTATTTGCACATCAGTGCATCGACTTAATTGTTCATCGTGATGCACTATTAACTGACGATCTTTCGACATACGCACATCAATCTCAAACATTTGACAACCCAATGTATTAGCCTTCATAAATGCAGCCAAGGTATTTTCCGGCGCAAACGCCCTTGCACCTCGATGAGCTATATTTAAAACACCAAAGCCCATCTCTAAAGGCATACGCATTGAACTCATAATCTATCTCCTTTAATTCTAGCAATCACTTATAAAACATAAGCAGTCTGATAACACTAGTAAATTTCTCATTGTTCGGCTTATATATTCAATATCTTTGATTCACTTAAACTTCTATATATCCATTCAATTTATAAGAACTTTTAGAAGATAAATAAAAATCAAGTAAGATATGAAGCTGTAAACCTTTAATGGCACAACAACCTATCGGCATTAATAATAGCTATGGCAAAGTATGATCAGCGTAACCATTAAACGTTTTACCCGTATATTTTGTATTGTTGCACTGACCTGTTTCTTATCTGGCTGTATTTACTGGCTAAGAGCTTATCAAACCTATTTACAAATGGGTGAATTTGATCGTTACTTTAGCACCGTTACGACTGATGAATTTACGCTACTATTTAAAGAACCTATTTTATATAGCAAAGACTTTGTATCTTTATCAAAACTATATCCTAGTGAAGACTTCCCAACCCATGAAGGGAGAAGATGGCGGTACTGGTTCCATAAAGTTGACGCTACCAATAAACGGATTATTCCTGAAATTAAATTTTATTCTGAATTAAAATTTAATAAAGAAAATCGAATCACTGCTTGGTCATTTTCCTCTTTATTTTTACAAATCGCCCCACCCAAATTTTTAGAAATTTCATTACGTTCAATTGGCGGTGCTGAAATTGACGAAGAAAAAAGACAGCTACGTGCCAGTAGTAAATTTTTAGATAAAATTTCTGCAGATCTTCCAAAAAAACAAGCTGTTGTCGCTCAACTTGGAACACCCTTAGAAGTTAAAGATGAGGGGGAAATAGAAATATATATATACCATTTTCTTCTTGAAACACATCATATAGAAGAGGGTTATGAAGATCGTGCTTTAAGTGAAATAGAGATTAGTTTTGATAAAAAAACAACTGAGCTTGTTCGAATGAGCGGACGTTTTGCTGGACTTAAAGTGTCTATCAACTATAAAAAATTTCTTAATGAGCCCAGTAAAGAACCGTTATAAGTATCAACTATAAAATAAATTTATTTAATGGTAATTATCTTACGCCACAATAAAAACTGATAAGATACTCATCTATTTAACACAAGAAAATACTACGATGACTACAAAGCCTTCTAAAGAACTGGTAACTTTTGAAAACCCGCAGCCAGGTCGCGATTATACAATTCGCATAGATATACCCGAGTTCACTTGCCTTTGCCCAATGACTGGACAACCAGATTTTGCAACCATCCAAATTGAATATGTCCCATCTGCCCTGTGTGTTGAATTAAAAGGCCTTAAATTATACATGTGGTCATTTCGTGAACAAGGCGCATTTCATGAAGCTGTTACCAATGAAATGCTCAACGACATCGTTAAAGCAATAACCCCTAATTTTATGCGTATTCGTGCTGAATTTAATGTGCGCGGGGGGATCTACACAACACTTGTCGTAGAACATAAAAATAAGGATTGGCATGCACCAGAATTAGTTAACTTGCCTTAATTAACTTCTTACCGAGAAAACATTCAATACTATAAGTCAAGTTAGAAACAGACTGACCTGACCAAAACTCACCCAATTTCTTATGACAACTCAAGAAGTTTTAACCAAGTTACAATATATTTTACCTCATCACACCTTATCCAAAATGATGAGCAAATTGACCCATTGTGAAAATAAGATTTGGAAAAACTTGTTTATCAAACAGATCATAAAGCATTATGGGGTCGATATGAATGAAGCCCTTGAGCAGGATATTAATAGCTTTAAAAGCTTTAATGATTTTTTTACCCGTGAACTGAACCCTGCTGTCAGACCATTAACAACAACCCCTAATGCCATTGCTTGCCCTGCTGACGGCTCTGTCAGCCAAGCGGGTAAAATTAATGATGGGGAAATATTTCAAGCTAAAGGTAAAAGTTTTACAGCAACTGACTTGCTAGGCGGTGATCCAGCACGTGCAGAACCATTTAATAATGGTATTTATACTACTATCTACCTTTCACCGAAAGACTATCACCGTCTGCACATGCCTTTAACCGGTACCTTGAGAGAAATGGTTCATATTCCAGGTCGATTGTTCAGTGTGAATACAGCAACCACCCAATCAGTTCCCGGTTTATTTGCCAGAAATGAACGTGTCGCAGCCCTGTTTGATACCGATGCAGGGCCAATGGCTTTAGTCCTGGTAGGTGCCATATTTGTATCCAGTATAGAAACCGTTTGGCACGGTGTTGTAACACCACCCAGTATTACCTCAGTCCGAAGTTGGAAATATCAAGAAAATGCCCCTGTGCTAAAAATTGGTCAAGAAATGGGGCGTTTTAATATGGGCTCAACCATTATTGTCTTATTTGGCAATAACAAAGCAAAGTGGGATAGTAACTTTGCGGCTGAAAAAGTAGTTAGACTAGGAGAGCATATTGGAGATACACTGATGTGATAAAGTCTACGCACCAGACTTTTCCAAACAATGTATGATTTTTCCTGCTTGTAAGGTATGCGTAACTCGACCTTTAAATGTCTGCCCCCAAAAAGGTGTATTAACACCCTGACTTTTCCAGTTATCTGAATTAACTTGCCAAGTCAGTTTAGGATCAAAGATACATATATCTGCGGCGAAACCTTCAGTTAATGCGCCGCTCTTAATACCTAAAACACGTGCAGGATTTTCGCTCAAAGAAGCTATTCCTTGCTCAATCGTTATAATCCCTTGCGCCACTAGTTTCAGCATTAACGGTAATAATGTTTCTAATGCTGCTACACCGGGCTCTGTTTCAGGAAATGCTGCTAACTTGGCATCTACATCATGGGGCTGATGATCAGAACAAATACTGTTAATGGTTCCGCTCGCCAATCCTTGCCTCAGATACTGCTTATCTGCTTCTGTTCGCAAGGGTGGTAAAACATGATAATTACTGTCAAAGGGAATAATGTCATTTTCAGTTAAGTGTAACTGATGAACAGCAACATCGGCACTCACCTGCAAGCCATATTTTTTTGCCTGATGTATTTTAATTACTGATCGCTTGCAACTTAACTGTCCAAAATGTACACGACAACCTGTTAACTCTACTAGCTCTAGGCATTGAGCTAAAGCAATTGTTTCGGCAGCTTCAGGAATACTAGGTAAACCATAACGAGTAGCAAAAGCACCTTCATGAACACAACCGTTATTCCCTAGCCAATAATCATTAGGCTTAAACATAACCAACAAATCATGACTCGCTGCATATTCCATTGCTCTTCTTAATATCAATAAATTTCTTACCGGCTGATTGGCATTACCCACTGCGATGCAGCCAGCCTGCTTAAGCGATAACATCGCGCTTAATTCTATACCCTCAAGTTTTTGAGTCAGTGCTGAAATTGGATAGATCTGAGGATAATCGGCCTTTTTAGCCTGTTCCTTGATAAGTTCTACGACAGCCGGTGCATCAATAACTGGGCTGGTATCTGGCTGAAGACACATGGTCGTTATGCCTGCGCTTGCAGCCGCTATAGTTTCACTTTTGAATGTTGCTTTACGCGTTTGTCCAGGTTCGCGTAAGCGAGTGCTTAGATCTATAAAGCCCGGACAGACTATTTGATTTTGTGCATTAATAACACGATCAGCTTTAAAACCGGCTGGTTCATTGGTAACAGAAATTATTTTTCCTTCAGCAACATAAACACAACCAATACGACTAATATTATTAACAGGATCTATGATATGTCCCTGTTTTATATGTATTAAACTCATCAGTTGGCGCCCTGTTTCTGCATCGCCATTGCCATAATAGCCATTCGAATGGCTATACCATTACTCACTTGCTTGAGTATGACCGATTGTGGCCCATCCGCAACTTTTGAATCAATTTCAACACCCCGATTAATTGGACCTGGATGCATCACGATAGCATCTGGCTTGGCTATTTTCAATTTATCCTCGGTTAAACCAAAACATTTAAAATATTCACTCTCACTAGGCAATAATGCCGATGTCATTCGCTCTTTCTGTAACCGCAACATGATGATGACATCAATGTCTTTAAGCCCTTCTGTCAAATCATGAGAGATATTAACACCCAAACTTTCTACATGCGCAGGCAATAAGGTTTTTGGCGCGATCACCCTAACTTCTGCGGCACCCAAGGTATTTAGCGCCTGAATTTGCGATCTGGCCACTCTGGAATGAAGAATATCACCAATAATAGCTACTCTTAAATTAGAGAAATCTTTTTTTATCTGTCGAATAGTAAACATATCCAACATAGCCTGAGTGGGATGAGCATGCTGCCCATCACCCGCATTAATAACACTTATATGTGGTGCTGTTTGTTGTGCAATAAAATGGGCAGCACCACTGATTGCATGTCGCACCACAAACATATCAACAAACATTGCCTCCAAATTACGAATAGTATCAAGCAAACTCTCCCCTTTAGATGTAGAGGACGTCGAAATACTCATGCTTAATACATCTGCGGATAATCGCTTGGCAGCCAATTCAAAGGTCGTTCTTGTGCGCGTACTATTTTCAAAAAATAAATTGACGATAGTCTTGCCTCGTAATAAAGGCACTTTCTTAATCTGATGATCACCTATCCCAACAAACGATTCGGCTATATCCAAAATTTCCGTCAACAAACTTTTTGGCAAACCCTCAATACTTAAAAAATGCTTCAGCTTACCTTCTGCATTTAACTGGAGATTATCAGTCATATTACGCTACCGCATTTAGTGTTTGCAGTTGAATAGTCAAAGGCTCGGGACCCATTAATTTAATCCTCTGACCCGCATTTAAAGTGATACTTGTACCAACACAATCTGGGCACAAAGGAATCTGCTTACCATCACGCTCTATCAATACCGCCAGGATAACTTGATTAGGTCGGCCATAATCAAAAATCTCATTCAACGCTGCTCGAATCGTTCTTCCAGTGTAAAAAACATCATCTATTAAAATAATATCCCTACCTTCAATTTGCAATGGCAATTGACTGGGCTTCACATTTGGGTTGACGCCGATTTGCGAGAAATCATCGCGATAAAAAGAGATATCTAACAATCCTAATGGTTCGGTAATATTTAACCTCTGGTGCATTTGCTCGGCAACCCACACACCTCCGGTACGAATACCAATCATCAGGGGATTGTTAAGCTGCCTTTCAACAACCTTACGTTTTAATGAATCTTCCAGTTTGTTGAGTAAATCCTGTATTTCCAACACTTAATTATCCTTTTTTAAATCATTTAACCATGATTGCAAAATAAGCTGAGCCGCAAGTTGATCCTGTACTTCCCAAAGCTTACTTGCACTCACACTAACTTCATCAAACAACATTTGTTTGGCTTCAAATGTCGACAAAGTTTCATCCTGTTGATAAACAGGAAGTTGATAACGTCCTTTCAATTGATGGCAAAACTTTATAATACGAGGTGTAACTGGATTGTCCGAGCCATCAGCCTGTCTCGACAATCCTACTACTAAGCCGGTTGGACGCCACTCTTCTATTAATTGACTGATTCTCTGCCAATCAGGACTTTGATTAATGGAGCGTATGGTTAGTAAAGGACTTGCAGAGGCAGTAATAGTTTGACCGACAGCTACACCTATTTTTTTATAGCCAAAATCAAAACATAAATAAGTATCGCCGTCAGTTTTTGTTAACAATGTATCCTGCATATTCAGATTATATTCAAATCCAACCGATAAGTGGCTGTGAGTATTTTCTTACCACATAAACTTTGGAATTAAGCATGCCCTGCCTGAGTAGTTAACTGATTTATATTAATACCAATTTCCTCAGCCGCCCCTTGCCAACGCTTATTAATCTCGGTATCAAATAGTACATTCTGACTATAGGGTGAATTTAACCAAGTATTAGCCAATATTTCCTGCTCCAATTGACCCTGACCCCATCCTGCATAACCTAAGGCAACCAGATACTTTTCAGGCCCTTTATCAGTAGCAATAGCTTCTATTACATCACGTGAAGTTGTTAAAGAAACTGTCTCTGAAACAGCCATTGTGGAATCCCATACCCTTCCAGCCGTATGAAGTACAAAGCCATGCTCCTGCTGTACTGGTCCACCTGAAAAAACATTTATTTCTGCAGCACAGGACGAAGTAAAATCTATATTCATTTGTTTAAAAATATCCCCTAGCTTCATTTCCAAAGGCCTGTTGATAACTATGCCTAGAGCTCCTTCTTCATTATGCTGACACAAATAGGTAACCGTATGAAAAAAAATAGGATCCACCAAACTAGGCATGGCTATTATAAATTGATTAGTTAAGTAGACGGTTTGATTCATATGGACTAGTATCAAAGTTTATTATGACTTAAGCAACTATTTATCGAGTTACTAGTCCAGATTCATCAGAGAATTTCCAAACACGGGTTATCACCAAAACATCAAGTTCTTTACGTAAATCTAGAGGCAATGGTGGAAATGGCGCACTCATACGGACAATTTTTTTTGCTGCTTCATCAAGTTCCGGATTTCCTGACGATTTATTAATACGGATGCTATAAATAGATCCATCTGCATTAATACCAACATCCATTGTTAACGTGCCTGAGAAATTTTTTTTCGTAGCGACTTCTGGGTAATTAAGATTACCCGTTCGTTCTACTTTACTTTCCCAATCTTTCATATACTGCGCAGCAACATATTTATGTGCCTTTACTGAATCAACAAATTTTATTTTACTTTGATCAGCACTTGCTTGACTCTCCCTAATCTCTGTACCCAACTGCTTAAGTTGTTGCTGCAGAGACTCTGCAGTTAATTGAGGTTTTTTTTCAGCTTCACTGGTCTCAGCAACCTTACTACTAGTAACCATTGTTTTTTTAGATTTTTGTTGCGTAATTATTTTTGGTACGACTTTGGGTTTACTCTTTTCAGAGGGCTTACTCTTTTCAGGCACTATTTTTTTAAGGGGCTGCTCCTGTGCAATCTGCTTACTAGAACTAGACACATTTTGCGCAGGCGCCTCTTGCTTTTTTGCCACCTCGCCAGCACCTAATTGATTTTCCTGAGCAAGAAAATCAGGTTTTTCAGGTATGTCAGTTATTACTGGGTTGACCAGTGTAATATCTATTGACTTATTGATCTTCTCAGGTTGTTTCGTAGAGAATTTTATTCCCATTACTAACGTAATATGTACAATTGCCGCTACAAATAAAGCTATCAACAATGAATTTTTTTTATTTGTCAAAAAAGCAAAATGTGCATATGTCGCTGTATTTTCCATATTATTGAAGATTTTTTTCTATATGATCCATCAATGTCCCAGCTATATTTAGTCCAAACTGTTGATCTAACTCTTGGACACAAGTAGGACTAGTTACATTAATTTCAGTCAACTTATCACCGATAACATCCAATCCAACAAAAACCAGACCCTTTTCTCGTAACGTAGGTCCTACCTGATTTGCAATCCACCAATCTTGTTCTGTTAATTCACGACCTTCAGCTCGCCCCCCAGCCGCCAAATTGCCGCGAGTTTCACCCTGAGCAGGAATACGAGCCAACGCATAAGGCACAGGCTCGCCATTAATCATCAGGATACGCTTATCGCCATCTTTAATCTCTGGTATATACTTTTGAGCCATTACATAACGATTATTATACTGTGTCATAGTTTCCAGAATAACACTAAGGTTGGGATCACCCTTACGCAAATGAAAAATAGAGGTTCCACCCATACCATCTAAAGGCTTTAAAATAATTTCGCCATGTTCATGTAAAAAACTCCTTATTCTGGCTGGCTCTCTAGCAACTAACGTTTCCGCACAACACTGAGAAAACCATGCCGTAAATAACTTTTCATTAGCATCTCTAAGCGACTGAGGTTTGTTAACAACATAAACGCCCATACTTTCTGCACGTTCTAATAAATAAGTTGCGTAAATATATTCCTGATCAAAAGGCGGATCCTTCCGCATCATAATGACATCAAGTTGATCCAGCGGAATATCTTGCTCACCAATAAACTCATACCATCGCTTTGCATCACGCTGAACAGTTAGTGTTCGCGTTCTTGCAAAAGCCCGACCATTCCTTAGAAACAAATCATTAAGCTCCATATAATGAAGCTCCCAAGACCTAAACTGTGCCTCAAGTAACATGGCAAAACTTGTGTCTTTTTTTATATTGATATGGTTAATGGAGTCCATCACCATGCCGAGTTTAATAGGCATTATTATTCCGTTTTAATTGCTTAAGAAAGTATATCGTTGTTATTTTATAGATAGTTATTTACCTTGAAAAGAATTTTTGGTATAAAGATGGGCTAACTTTAAAATTTAGGCACACAAAGAGGTTAATTATGTCTAGAGTATGTCAAGTAACCGGCAAACAGCCTGTTACTGGTAACAACGTATCACACGCAAACAACAAAACTAAAAGACGTTTTTTGCCAAATCTGCAACATCACAGATTCTGGGTAGAAAGCGAGAACCGTTGGGTGCGCCTTAGAATTTCTACCAAAGCAATGCGTATCATTGATAAAAATGGCATAGACGCCGTATTGGCAGATTTGCGTAAAAACGGCACAAAAGTTTAAGGGGATAAAAATGCGCGATAAAATTAAATTAATTTCAACCGAAGGCACTGGGCATTTTTATACCACCACTAAAAACAAGCGTACTATGCCTGAAAAAATGGAGATCAAAAAATTTGATCCCGTTGTTCGAAAATATGTTATTTACAAAGAAGCTAAAATTAAATAAAAGACCGCCGTTACACGACTTCTTTTAAAGTAGCTGGGATAATTACAGCTTTATGAGCTGTAATTATCCAGTTTATTTATACAACAAAACTTAAAGCATCGCTTATATCCATCGACTATTTCGGGTTTCAGCTATCAAATATACGGCAACTAAACTAATTACCGCCGCCAATGAAACATAACCACCAACCCAAGCCAACCCTCCTTCGTTAACCAATCGCTGTGCCAGATAAGGCGCAAAAGAGGCTCCCAAAATCCCGCCTAAATTATAAGCTGTTCCAGCACCAGTATAACGCACTTCAGAGGGGAATAATTCAGGCAACAAAGCGCCCATCGGCGCAAAAGTTGCTCCCATCAAAAACAACTCTAATGCTAAAAAAGCAGTGACCATTAAAAGAGATCCACTATTAAGCATAGGTTCCATAGCAAAACCAGACAAAAATGCAACACTACCAGCAACAAGTAAAACAGGGCGTCGTCCAAAATAATCGGCTGCCCATGCCGACAAAGGAACAGCAAGCGCCATAAAAAGTATCGCCACACTCAGCATACCAAGAAACTGTTGTCTCGGAATATTTAAGGTATTAGTACCATAACCCAATGAAAACACCGTTGCGATATAAAATAGTGCATAACAAACAACCATCGCCAGTGAGCCTAATACTAATTGGAACAAATGAGCTTTTAGTATGACAATAAAAGGCAAAACGACCTGCTGGTGTCTTTGTAAAATTTTTGCAAATACTGGCGTTTCAGTTAATGCTAATCTAATATACAATCCAACCATAACTAAAATAGCACTTCCAAGAAACGGCAATCGCCACCCCCATTCTTTGAATTCTTGTTCAGTCAGAAAATACGTTAATATCAAAAAACTTCCTGTTGCAAAAAGAAATCCGGCTGGAGGTCCTAGTTGTGGAAACATGCCATATAAACCACGCTTACCAACCGGTGCATTTTCGGTTGCCAAAAGCACTGCGCCTCCCCACTCTCCTCCCAAACCGATTCCCTGACCAACGCGCAACAAGCACAATAAAAGCGGCGCCCAAATTCCGATGGCGTTATAACCTGGCAAAAAACCAATCAACGTTGTTGAAAAACCCATTATTAATAGAGATACAACCAAAGTGGCTTTCCGGCCAACACGATCCCCAAAATGTCCAAACAATATAGCGCCTAAAGGACGAGCAAGAAAAGCCACTGAAAAAGTCAGAAACGCACTTAATGATTGGCTGACGGAGCTCTCACTGGAAAAAAAAACAGGTCCAATTACTAATGCTGACGCCATTCCATAAATATAAAAATCGTAAAATTCAATAGTAGTGCCAATAAAACTGGCTAAAGCAATACGTATAACAGACTGAGTGGCTGGATTTTTTGACAATTTAAGGTCCACTTGCTAATTATGATTAACACTATAATCGATCATTACTTCATTTTACCTTAAACAACACACTACTGAGTATCTACTTAAAAGCTTAATCATACTTAGCTTGACGACACCTAATAAAATAATTTATTTGTCACCACTAAACCTGTATCAAAATACCTTGCAGATTATAAACAACAAGGTGTAATCTTGCCCTCCAGCTCTAAAACAATAATAAACAAGGGCATATTAGCAACTTTGTTTTTCAGTTATAATTAACTAATACCAATAATATAATCCAAGAACTAATTAACCTTTAACTACGAGAAGTAAACTATGTCTAATTTTCCGATTGATCTTGGCGCCTATCAGCGTATAACACTAGACCCTAGTGTCAATACCCTTACCAACCAGCAAAGAGAAAGCCTTAAAGCCAATATTCAACTTTGCCGAGATGCTATTGTCTTCTTTACCGCCACGGGTGCTGCCAGAGGCGTAGGCGGACATACTGGTGGACCTTACGATACCGTACCAGAAGTTATGATTATGGATGCTTTATTTCGCGGCTCCGCTAATGGTTTTGTTCCTATATTTTTTGATGAGGCCGGACATCGGGTAGCTACACAATATTTAATGTCTGCACTTAACGGCGATCTACCTGCTGAACATTTGATGGAATATCGTGCAGCTCACTCCCATTTACCAGGCCATCCTGAATTAGGATTTACGCCAGGTGTTAAATTCAGCTCTGGGCGCTTAGGACACATGTGGCCCTACGTTAATGGTGTAGCTATTGCCAATCCGCGTAAAGTAGTATTTTGCTTAGGCTCTGATGGCTCACAACAAGAAGGTAATGATGCAGAAGCGGCGCGCTTGGCAGTTGCACAAGGCTTGAATGTTAAACTCATTATTGATGATAACAACGTTACCATAGCAGGTCATCCTTCACAATATTTACCAGGTTGCACAACGGCTAAAACATTGGCAGGTCAAGGTGTAACGGTCTTAGAAGGAGACGGTGAAGACCTTGACGATTTGTATAAAAGAATTTGTCTTGCCATTAATACTGATGGCCCAGTTGCGGTCATTAATCACCGCCCTATGTGTCCTGGTATTGTTGGCCTGGAAGGCTCAACCCATGGCCATGACGTCATTTCTGTAAAAGTCGCCGTTGAATACTTAGAATCTCGTGGTCAACAAGCTGCAGCAGATCACCTGAAAGAAATTAAAGCACCTAAAAATGTTGCCGTCTTCTTGGGCTCCAGTGATAAATGGGATGCTAACCGTAATATTTTTGGTGATGCTGCTGTTGAAATTCTCGGCCGACTAAGTGCAGCAGAACGTTTTGAAAAAGTAAGAGTAGTTGATAGTGACTTAGAAGGTTCTTGTGGTCTTTTCAAAATTCACGCAGCTTATCCTGATGTATTTATCTCATCAGGTATTATGGAACGCGGTAATTTTTCAGCTGCAGCAGGTTTTGGCATGGAAGCAGGAAAACAAGGAATATTTGGTACCTTTAGTGCCTTTCTGGAAATGTTACTTTCAGAAATCACCATGGCACGTTTAAACAACTCAAATGTACTTAGTCATTTCTCCCATTCTGGGATAGATGACATGGCCGACAATACTTGTCATTTCGGCTTGAATAATATGTTTGCTGACAATGGGTTAAGTGATGGTTACGCAACTAACCTTTACTTTCCTGCCGATCCACTCCAAATGAGAGCCTGCTTAGAAACTATCTTTTTTAATCCAGGTTTGCGTTTTGTCTTCTCAACTCGCTCTAAAGTACCAACCATTCTAAATACCGATGGTGAAGACTACTTTGGTGGTAATTACCAATTTATATCCGGCAAAGATGAAGTGATTCGTGAAGGCACACAAGGTTATATTGTCAGTTTCGGTGAAGCCTTATATCGCGCATTAGATGCGGTTGAACGTCTCAAACTAGAAGGTATTGATGTTGGCTTAATCAACAAGCCCACCTTGAATGTTATCGATGAAGACATGATGACAAAAATTGGTAATTCTCCAATGGTCTTAGTTGTTGAATCCTATAACAAGAAGACTGGATTAGGAAGTCGATTTGGCTCTTGGTTACTAGAGCGCGGTCTGACTCCAAAATATGCTCATATTGGCACTCACATTGAAGGTTGCGGCGGTCTATGGGAACAATTCCCTCACCAAGGAATTGATCCAGCAGGCATTATGGCCAAAACAAAAGCGCTCTTAAACGCTTAAATTAAACAGTCAAAATAGTCTAAACAAACCTTCTTGATTAGTTTCATTCTTGAAGGAACAACCGATAAAAGCCCTTACCTTATTGGCAAGGGCTTTTTTAAGAACCATACCCAAATTCCAAACATTATTAACATCTATTAATAAGTCTAGGCTCGACAGATAATTAAAAATGTTGAATTTTTAATCTGATTTCAATTAATAATTGCCCCAATCAACCCAGTTCATTTGTGCTGAAATTAACACAATAAATCCAAAGGCGATACGATACCAAGCAAAAACGGTAAAATCATGTTTACTTATAAACCGTATCAATCCTCTTACGGCAATAAATGCGCTAATAAAAGATACTGCACCACCGACGAGAAATAACGCCAAATCATCGACACTTAATAAATCTCGATGCTTATAGACATCATAAAATGTGGCGGCAAACATAGTGGGAATAGCGAGAAAAAATGAGAATTCAGTTGCTGCTCGCCGCGATAATCCAAAAAAAAGCCCACCAATAATGGTTGCACCTGAACGTGATGTGCCTGGAATCATTGCCAATGCTTGTGCAAAACCAACCTTTAGCGCATCTTGCCAGGTCATATCATCGATTGATTCAGCATAAATCTCATGCTGCCGACGCTCTGCCCATAAAATTAAAAATCCACCGATGATAAAAGCAGAAGCGACAACTATAGGATTAAATAAATAATATTTAATCTGCTTTAAAAATAAAAACCCCAAAATAGCTGCCGGCATAAATGCAACCATCAAGTTAATAGTTAACCGCTGACACGAGCGATCAGCTTTTATATTACGCAATGTATAACTTAATCTAACACGATATTCCCAGACTACGGCCAATATCGCTGCAAACTGAATTGCAATTTCAAACACTTTACCTTTGTCGTCGTTAAATCCCAATAATTGTCCGACTAAAATCAAATGTCCCGTGGACGATACGGGTAGAAACTCTGTCAGCCCTTCTACAACTCCGAGAATGATTGTATGTATCAATAAAGTAAAATCAGCCATATTACTGTTTGATTTTTTAACGCTTCATTGAATCAAAAAATTCAGCATTGGTTTTAAAATCTTTAAGCTTACCTATTAAAAACTCTGATGCAGCAGTCTCATCCATTGGCTGAAGGATTTTACGAAGAATCCATGTTTTTTGGAGCGTATCAGGATCAACCAGATATTCCTCTCTTCTTGTTCCAGATCGATTTATATTAATTGCGGGATAAATTCTTTTTTCAGCAATTTTTCGATCCAGATGCAACTCCATATTGCCGGTACCCTTAAACTCTTCATAGATAACCTCATCCATTCGTGATCCAGTATCTACCAGTGCCGTGGCTATAATTGTTAAACTCCCACCTTCTTCGATATTTCTTGCAGCACCAAAAAATCTCTTCGGCTTTTCTAATGCATTTGCATCAACACCACCTGTCAATATTTTGCCTGAAGAGGGTACAACAGTATTATAGGCCCTAGCCAAACGAGTGATAGAGTCTAACAAAATAACCACATCGTGTTTATGCTCAACCAAACGCCTTGCTTTTTCAATTACCATTTCAGCAACTTGAACATGACGGGTTGCCGGTTCATCAAAAGTACTTGATATAACTTCACCTCTAACGCAGCGTTCCATTTCTGTCACTTCTTCTGGACGCTCATCAATTAATAAAACAATCAGATAACACTCAGGATTTTGCTCAGCAATTGCTTGCGCCAAACTCTGGAGAATCATAGTCTTACCAGCCTTTGGAGGTGAAACAATCAAACCTCGTTGTCCTTTACCGATAGGTGCAATTAAATCAATTATTCTTCCGGTTAAATCTTCGCTAGTTCCATTTCCCTGCTCTAAAACAAATCGTTGCTTAGCAAATAAAGGGGTTAAATTTGAGAAGGTGATTTTATTTTTAGTATTCTCAGGTGGCTCAAAATTAATCTGATCTACTTTGAGCATTGCGAAATAACGCTCATTGTCTTTTGGCGGACGGATTTTACCAGTTATGGTATCGCCGGTTTTCAAAGAAAATCGTCTTATTTGACTAGGAGACACATAAATATCATCAGGCCCTGCTAAATAAGAACAACCTGGTGTTCGTAAAAATCCAAAACCATCTTGTAATATCTCTAACACACCATCGCCAGAAATATCATCTCCAGCTTTTGCCTGTTTTTTAAGGATGGCGAAAATCAAGTCCTGCTTGCGTGATCTAGCAACATTTTCAAGCCCAAGTGATTCGGCTATTTCAATAACTTCAGATATTTGTTTTAATTTTAACTCGGTAAGATTCATAAAAAAGGTAACTTAAAGAAATATTGCTAAGGCTCTAAACCATAACAATCGGGGTAGGTTTTATAATTCAGGGGGTTAATTTATCTGACGATATAACTGGCCGCGGTTATGACTACCGCTAAAAACAATTATAGCTTAAGTATTCAGACTCGTCTATTTTTTATAACGAGTCTGAATAAAACAACTTAATTTATATATTGCTATCAATGAACTTAGCAAGCTCTAATTTTGTTAGAGCACCAACCTTGGTCGCTTCAACCTCTCCATCTTTGAAAAGCATCAGTGTTGGAATACCTCTTACACCGTAATATTGAGGTGTTTGCGGGTTTTCATCTATATTAATTTTAACAACAGTAAGTTTGCCTTTATATTCTTCTGCAATAGCATCCAAAACTGGCGCTATCATTTTACAAGGCCCACACCATTCAGCCCAATAATCAACCAAAACAGGTCCATTAGCTTTAATCACGGTTTCGTTAAATTCACTATCACTCACATGAAGGACTGAATCGCTCACACTATTTCTCCTAATATAAAAAAACAAAACTATAGGAGGGATAGCGTTTATAGTCAACCAATTTCAATCATTTGACTTTTTACGTTATGCTATACCACTATGAATAATAACCATTTAACAAAAACTCGCTTCAGCAACCTTGAATTGTCTGCGCCTATCTTGCGTGGTTTGAACGATGCCGGCTTTAACCAATGCACGCCGATACAAGATAAAGCCTTACCTCTATTACTACGCAACAAAGATGTCGCTGGACAAGCACAAACAGGTACGGGAAAAACAGCAACATTTTTACTTGCAGCCTTCCAATATTTAATTAATCATGAAGAAGGTATGGATGAATACAACACAAATTTAGAACTAGATTTATTAGATTCTGACGACAATATTTTCCCCGTCGCCGAACAAAAGTTTATTAAGCCAACCATACAGATTAATTACCCAAGAGCTATTATTCTTGCACCAACCCGTGAACTCGCAATTCAAATTCATAAAGACGCCCTATTACTCAGTAAATATTTAAATCTAAAGTTTGCTCTACTCTACGGTGGCACTGACTACCAAAAGCAAATGGACAGTATTAAATCCAATGTAGACATTATCATTGGTACGCCAGGCCGTATTATCGATTTTTATAAACAAAATGCTTTCACCTTAGATAATATCAAAGTCACTATAATGGATGAAGCTGACCGTATGTTTGATCTTGGATTTATAAAAGACATACGTTATTTATTAAAACACATGCCAATTGCTACAAAGCGTTTAAATATGCTTTTTTCAGCAACGTTATCCTACAAAGTGACTGAACTTGCCTATGAACATATGAACAACCCAGTGTTACTTCGTATAGAAACTAAAGAGATCACATCTCAATCAATACAACAAATTGCTTATTGCCCAGCTATCGAACAAAAGATATCTCTAATAATAGGTTTATTACTTTATCATCAGCCCCAACGATGTATAATTTTTGTTAATACCAAGCGCTGTGCTGAGCAACTTGATCTTACACTTAACGTCAATGGATTTAAAAGTGGCGCCCTTAGTGGTGATGTTCCGCAAAATAAACGACAAAAATTATTGAATGATTTTCAACAAAACAAAATAACAGTATTAATAGCTACGGATGTTGCCGCAAGAGGTCTTCATATTCCAGATGTATCACATGTTATTAATTATGATTTACCACAAGATGCTGAAGATTATGTTCACCGTATTGGAAGAACAGCTCGTTTTGGTACAAGAGGTGATGCCATAAGCTTTATATGTGAGCATTACGCCTATTCTATGCCCGATATAGAAGGCTTTATTAATCAAAAAATACCCGTTAATGCAATAACAGCAGAACTCTTAGCAACTTTTATTAGCCCCGAGAATAAAACAGAAAAATCTAATAATGGCCATCAAGGCAGGCAAAAAAAATTGCTAAATCCTACAATCCGAATATAAGAGTCTTAAAATCTTCAATAGCAGGGTATCCTATCACATCTTTTATAGGCATCTTTGAATCTGGTTTACTGATAGAAATCAGATACTTTATTCCATACAATTGAGCTGCTTTTAATACTGATACACTATCGTCAATCAATAAAGTAGTATTAATATCAAATACATGCTTCTGTAATAATAACTCCCAAAATTCTCGTCTTTCTTTAGGTGCCCCTAAATCATGAGAGCTAATTATTTCATCAAAATACAATTGCAAACATGTTTTTTCCATTTTTAATTCAAGACTATAAGGATGAGCGTTAGTTACCAGTAAAACTTTTTTAGAAGTTTGCTGCAATTTTTCTAAAAACTCTGTTACATGAGGAAGCACGCTAATTAACCTTGATATTTCAGCCTTTAATCCTGTTATATCAAGCTGTAATTCTTGACTCCAATAATCTAAGCAATACCATTCTAACCGACCTTCCATGCGTTTAAACTGTGGCTTTAATTGCTGTTTCGCCAAAGTAAGAGATATTCCATTTTTTTCAGCAAATTTTAACGGAACAAATTCATTCCAAAAATGATTGTCAAAATTCAAATCAAGCAAAGTGCCATCCATATCTAATAAAACAGTATCTATCTTTTCCCAATTAACAATCATAATAAGTTATAGTGAATGTAAATAAACAATAAAATATCACAATGACAAAAAAACCAACCATTCTTAATCAAAAGACTATAGCTACTACTCAGTTATTTCACATTGAAACACTTGAAATACAATTCAATAATGGTGAGATACGTAATTATGAACGTCTAAGTCGCAGTACAAATAGTGGCGCAGTATTGATTGTTCCGATGCTAGATAACGAAACAGTATTATTAATTAAAGAATATTCTGCTGGAGTTGACCGTTATGAAATTGGATTACCTAAAGGAAAAGTCGACCTTAATGAGTCTTTTTTGGAAGCAGCAAACAGAGAACTTAAGGAAGAGATTGGCTTCGGTTCTAGAAAACTTCATCACTTAAGTTCATTATCTTTAGCTCCATCTTATTTAGAACATACAACAGAAATTATAATTGCACAAGATTTATATCTGGAAAAGCTAACAGGTGATGAACCAGAAGAATTAGAAGTTATCCCATGGAATCTAAATAAAATAAATGAATTGCTTGTAACCGAAATATGTACTGAAGCAAGATCTATTGCCGCTCTCTTTATGACTTTAGAATATCTTAAGTCATTTATTTAAACTATCCATTATCCAAGCAAAAAAAAACCCAAGTATAGACTTGGGTTTTTAAATAAGCGCTTGGCAATTCCCTACTTTCGCATGGCAAACTGCCACACTATCATCGGCGCTAAGCGGTTTCACTTCCGAGTTCGGGATGGGATCGGGTGGTTCACGCTCGCTATGGTCACCAAGCA
>CAIVQX010000069.1 GCA_903908165.1 uncultured Methylococcaceae bacterium
AAATTGCTGCAATATTAGATGAAAATTTAATGGAATTAGTTAAAGGAAACGATAAGAATATAATTAATACAATGGGCAACAATAATACTGGCACTCAAAATATAGCTAAAGCGGCATAAAAAGATGTGGGATAGTCGATGTAGAAAAAAGCTCATCAACAGAATATCTCATTTTATGTCGAATAGATTTGAGTTGAGCCCAAGTATGTTCAATAGGGTTTAAATCAGGCGAATAAGGTGGTAAAAATTCAGCAATACAACCTGCCTGCTGAATGCTATTAACAATATCATTTCGCTTATGAAAAGAAGCATTATCCATAACAATAACGGTACCTACAGGTATTTTAGGCAGTAAATCTTTTGTCATCCAAGCATGGAAAACATCTGCATTTACATTGAATTGAAATAAAGTAACCGTTATCAACAAGCCGTTCATTAGTGCCCCAATAGCATTAGTTCGTCCTTTTGCGCCCCAATTGAATTTTCCAAAACATCTCTCGCCGATTTTTGCATAGCCGTGTGAACGTGTACTTTCATGAGAAAATCCACTTTCATCAACATAAGCAATTGATTTTCCGTCGGCTTTATATTTTTCTATTTTGGCTTCAAATTCTGCTTTTAACAAATCATCAGCTTTGGGATGTTTTAGTGTTTTTTTTACGACTAAAGCCAAGCCGTTTGAGCGCATCTCGCATTCCTGAATCACTCACTGAAAAACGTGCTGCCCGTTCGTAAATATAGCTATCTGGATTAGTTTCGACATCCTTTTTTAGCGCTTCCATATTGATTTTTTGTGCTGGTCTATTCCTTGTGAATGTTGGATTTGGGTTTAATTTCCAACGCGAAACACTTGCCGTTCCGACATCAAAGCGTTTTGCGCCTTCTTCTATGGTCAGTTCTTCTTTTTCCATTACTGAAAGTAGTTTTCTTCTAAATTTTTCTGGGTATGCCATGGCGATTGCAATCGTATTTATAAATCGTCTATTATCCCATCTTCTTATGCCACTTTAGCTATAGCTTCTTCTTCAGCGCGTAACCCTCCTCTTCCCGTAAGGGATAGATGAACGAAAGACCGTCCTTGTGGAAACGCAGGGGCGGTTTTTTTATGTGTTATAATGTTGGAAATTTCAAATATTGGGGAGAATATGTCTAAACTCGATGAAGTAAAAGAGACATTAAACACTTTGCGAACCATTTTAGGGTTGCTCAGTGCTTTTTTGATTGCTATTGGCGGCGCATTAGGAACATGATTTAGGGCTGGTGAAATTGACGTTTTATTTTGGTTATGTACGTTTTTTATGGTTATTTTTATTTTTGTAGGATTTATTGTTATCCGTAAAATCAAGCAAAAAACAAAAGAAATTGGAGGGTTATGATGGCTATTTTAGCAATGATTGTGATTGGTATTGCCATTGCCGGTATGTTTTTATATTTGGCTGAAACAATTTGAAATGATTTTGTCGATGAAGCAAAAACCGTCCTTGTGTCAGACGCAGGGGCGGTTTTTTTATGGGCGTTTGGTGGTGCTGTGGGGTGTGGTATGATGTGCGAAAGTGATTTAGTTATATTTGGAGAGAATAATGATTACCGTCGAGGCAATTGAAGAAGCCATTAAGCAATTACCCCAACCTGATTTAACCGAGCTCCAGCGTTGGT
>CAIVQX010000070.1 GCA_903908165.1 uncultured Methylococcaceae bacterium
CAAGGTAAGCGTGCTTATGGGCTCAACCAGATCCAAGCTAAAACAGCTCGCACCTCTGAAGCGTGGATAAATAGCATCTTCTTGGTCATGAACTTGCTGGTACTGCTCCGGCATTTTTTTGTGCTCGAAATTGTTCAGCGTTGTATCAACAAGTACATCGAATTTTTGTTACAAAAGACAAAACGGATCTTTATTTCGCCTGTCAGATTAATCACGAAGGGTTATTTGAATTCTTGGCTTCTGAGTTTTTGAGTGGACTCTAATTAAGTATCGCTTCCACCTGGACTAGATTATCCGAAAATGATGGTGCATTGCCCATATTAACAAACTCAGCAGAACTGATACAATTTACCGTACCCTTGTTTAATTGCCGCCAATAACCTAGCGTAGCAACAATCAAACCTGGTGCGACGTCATCAGTGATACGAGCATTCCCTTCAAACGCCCCGCGATCATTAAAAACTCTGACCTTTTCACCATTCTTAATTCCACGCAAATCTGCATCAAAAACACTTATCAATACAAATTGCTCCCCTTGCCCTTTTATCTTATTTTCTATATTGGCATAACAAGAATTTAAAAAACCGTGACTTTTAGGTGAAACAATATTTAATGGATATTTTTTTGCAAGATCAGGATTGCTAGCTACAGACTCTCTGGGGGGCACATAATCAGGCAAAGGGTCTAGTAACTGACCGGATTGAAAATCATCATACATTTGTCTAAATGGGCCCGCTACAAAGTTAGTCGCTCCCGCTACTTTTAATTGGCATTTTCCTGTTGGAGTTGGAAAATTTCCTTCTTTATGGGGCGCACGATCATTTTTTGTGCCCACGTTTAATCGGGCAAAACCATGTTCACGCATATATTCCAGACTTATGCCTTCACATGCAGGTGAATCCCAATTAACGTAATTCTCCAAACATTCACTATCAGTCCATTTAAAATTGGCTTCTTGAAAATTAAAACGCGCAGCCAGCCTTCTAAATATCTCATTATTGGGAATTGCCTCACCTGGCGAATCAATACATTTAGCATTATAAGTGAGATACAAATGCCCCCATGACAGAATCATATCTTCCATTTCAGCTCCCATTGCAGCCGGAAGCAAAATATCTGCATACATTGCAGTATCAGTCATAAAATGCTCGGCAGAAACCATAAACAAGTCTTCATTTAGCAAACCTTGAACAACTTTGTCAGTCTCCGGCGCTTGCGTTACAGGATTCGCATTCCAACACATCAAAGATTTAATCGGTATAGTCAATGATTCATCAGTTAGAATACGACCTAACTGTAATGCATTGACAACTCGCGTACCCTTGGGAATTAAATCAGGACGACAAATCACATCAAATTTATACGGATGTTCCCAGACAGGAAACTGCAATGCTCCACCTCCGACATGTCGCCATGCGCCAATCAATGCCGGCAAACAACTGACGGCGCGTATGGTTTGTCCGCCACCTTGATGCCGTTCTAAAGCCACCCCTAAACGAATCGCTGCGGGCTGTGTCGTAGCATATTCATAGGCTAATTTACGAATAACGTCAGCAGGCACACCAGTGATCTCTTCAGCCCATTCAGGAGTTCGTATTTTGGACCGCTTTTTAAGATCATCGAAACCTACTGTATACTGCTCAATATAGTCCTTATCGACTAATCCATCTTCAATGATTATATGAATCATAGCCATAGCCAAGGCACCATCGGTACCGAGTTTTGGTGCAATATGCCAATCTGCTTCTTTCGCTGTTTTAGAGGCATAAGCATCAATCACCACAATTTTCGCACCTTTTTTCTGGGCTTCTTTGACTATATGCCAATGATGCAAATTTGTACTGACTGAATTACATGCCCATATAATTATGTATTTGGAATGAATAAAACTTTCTGGATCTACTCCAGCTGTCGGTCCTACAGTCAATAACCATGCTGTACTTGACCCTTCTCCACAAAAAGTCCTCTCCGTAACCGTTGCACCTAAGCGATTAAAAAAGGCATCTCCACCGTTAAGACCATGAACTAAACCTTGATTACCTAAATAGCTGTAAGGCACAATCGCTTGAGAACCATGTTCTGCAATAATAGATTGCCAACGACTGACAATTTCATCCAATGCCTCATTCCAACTAATACGTTCAAATTGATGAGTACCTTTTGGTCCCGAACGCCGCATTGGGTATAATAAACGATCAGGGTGGTAGTGACGCTTTTCATAGTCATTAAGTTTTCCGCAAAGTCCACCACGCGTCATGGGATGATCAGGGTTTCCTTTAACAGCGATTAGTCTACCGTCTTGGACCTCAAAAATCATAGCACAAGTATCGGGGCAATCATGTGGGCAACCACCCGGATGTGAGGTTTTCATATTCAATTACCTTGCCAAGACGATATTATTAAAGTTGAATAAGAATAACTTAATCTGAAAATAATTTAAATGTTTTAGCCATTAGAATAGACAAACTGAAAATTAGTGCGAATTTGAACAACACACCTAAATCAACATAAATTTATAACCAACTAAAGCAATAACAAATACAATTATCTCTGAGAAAAGCAGAACTCGATCACCTCGTTTTATCATAAGCGTATGACCCACATGCGTGTTTTTTTTATCAAATGCGGTTGCAGTATAAATTATCCTAATTAACGTTATAAAGAGTAATAAATACGCTAAAACATAAAATTTATCCATAAGTACTAAATAGCCTACCTGAGGTAACTGATCAACGTAGCTTTGTTGAAGAAACACAGTTGTTAATAAAGCTGTCGCAGGCAAACCTGTACGTACATCAATTTGACAAGGTTCGAGTAATAATACGATCCAAGATCCACAAAGCACAACAATCAATGGTAGTAATAATTTCCAATAAAAATAACTCATTGGCCTGGAAATATTGATATTAAATCTAGCGGTTGAATAAATAGAGCCACCTGTTAAATCACTATCATCGCCAAAATTAGTCCCGTAATCGTGAGATAATATCTCAGCACTCCAACTATCCAGTTTCCATCCAGGCAAATTTAATCTAGCGCCATAGCCGCTATTTTTCGTATCAATTACATAATATATTTGGTTAATTCCTTCATTAGAATCTTCAATTAAGATGCCTAGTTTATGGCTATCAAGTGGAAACCTGTCAAGCATAAATGTATGATTAAAGCGGCTTTCTATATCTATAATTTGATATTTACTACCATCTTTTTGAATAGCAGGTTTTTTCAATAAATTTTTTTTAACCAAACTAGCTTGATCTACGGCATTAATAATTTCCATTGTCTCAGTAGGATCAATATCACCTTTCCATCGCATCCATATTAAAGTGTGAAGATGGAATGTATTATCTTCCATGGTAAGATCATAAATTGCTCTTGGGTAAAACCCGACAGTCACAATCTGCGCTCCTTTTGGAGGGACACCAGCTATTGAAAAACTACCCAATTTATTTTCTGTGGCATTGGCGGATTGAATTAATGAAATAATAACGATTATCTTCAGTAATAAAATAATTAAGTAGTTTGATTTTTTCGAAAGATGCATAGAGACCTTAAATACAATGCATGAAAATAGTACAAAACAAATTATATGTTGTTAGTTATTAACTAATAAGTGCATGAACAATAAAAGGAAATATATGAAAAATGAGAATAGATTTAGCTCAAGAACCTAAATAAGCCGACTTTATTCTTGGGCTACCCAGTAACTCTAATCCAGTGCCTGCTAACACGATACGCCCTGTCTCTAGTACGTAAGCTCGGGAAGCTATTTGCAAAGCCATATTTGCATTTTGCTCAACAAGCAAAATAGTAGTTCCGGTATTATTAATGTCTTTAATAATATGAAATATTTCTTGAACCAATTTTGGCGCTAAACCCATTGAAGGCTCATCCAAAAGCAACAGTCGCCCTCTACTCATTATTGCACGCCCTACAACAAGCATTTGCTGTTCACCGCCTGATAATGTTCCTGCAAGTTGGTTAAGTCGAATTTTGAGCTTTGGAAAAAGAGTAAATATACGATCATAATCAGCATTGATTTCTGCCTTATCTTTTCGTTGCCAAGTCGCTAACTGGAGATTCTCATTGACCGTTAAATTACCGAAAACTCCCCGACCTTCAGGTACATGAGCAATGCCTAAACGGACTATTTTGTGTGCAGGAACAGATTGAAGATTTTGACCTTCAAAAAAAATATCGCCACTAAACGCTGTCAATCCTGATATTGCTCTTAAAATAGAACTTTTCCCAGCTCCATTTGCACCAATGAGCGTAACAATTTCACCTTTTGAAATTGTGAATGATAATCCATGTAATGCTTTAATAGCATCGTACTGTACTTCTAAATTACAGACCTCTAAGAGTATGTTTGAGTTTTCAATAACCGCTTTACTCATCCTCCAGGAACCTCACCTAAGTATGCCTCCAAAACTTTGGAATGATTCTGAATCATATCAGGAGTACCGACAGCTAATGTCTCACCAAAATCTAAAACTTGAATACGTTCACAAATTCCCATAACTAATTTCATTTGATGTTCAATCAGTAAAATTGTTAGATTAAATTCTTGACGGATCCACTGAATCAAGAGCATAAGTTGATCTATTTCATGTGGATTCATACCAGCTGCGGGCTCATCAAGTAACAATAATTCTGGAGAGATAGCTAATGCTCTTGCAATTTCAAGCCGACGTTGTAGGCCGTAAGGTAAATTCTTGGCTAATTCTCCTGCTACCTGCTCTAGCTTAAAAATAGATAGCAAATACCGAGAGTTATTGATAATACGCTGCTCTTCTTTTTGATACCGTCCTAAGTGCAACAAGCCCTCTAAGATTCCGTAATTAGCTTGAGCATAATGTGCAATCCTTACATTATCCAATACGGATAATTCGCGAAACAAACGGATGTTTTGAAAAGTTCGTCCAATTCGTAGGGCTGCAATTTGATTAGGTCGCTTACCTACAATCTCAATTCCTTTGAAGCGCATACTTCCTTCACTAGCTTGGTAAACACCAGTAATCAAGTTGAATACAGTCGTTTTACCTGCCCCATTGGGTCCGATGATACCCATCAGCTCACCGTAATGGAGGTTTAAATTAAAATCAGTAACGGCAGATAAACCACCGAACTTATGCCCGACCTTATTTGCAATCAGAATTGTCATAAAAGGTATCTGGATCGGGTCAATTATGATGATGAGCTTGTTTATGAGCCCTAGGTATAAATCCGCGGAATTCTCGTAAGCCCATAACACCTCTAGGCCAGTAAAGCATAACCATAATTAATGCCAAAGGCATAATGACCATTCTCCACGTACCTAAATGAGTGATTAAATGTGCTTGTAAAGGATCAAACATGAAAGAAGGTAACCATGAAAGTAAAGCCGCCATGGTAGATGGCCGAAGTATTTCTAATAAAACGGTATAAATTGTTGCACCCAAAATTGAGCCACCTAAAGAAGCTATACCACCTAAATAAACCATTATCAAAATGTCAGTTGATTTGGTAATATCAAAAATTCTAGGGCTAATAAACTGCAATAAATGAGCAAATAAGGCACCCGCAATGCCTGCACAAAAAGATGACAACATAAAAGCAAAAAATTTGACTTTTTTAGTATCAACACTCATTAAGTCACTGGCAATTTCGTCCTCTCTTATTGCCATTACTGCACGTCCATATTTAGAAAAGACGAAATTACGAACTATCCAAACTAATGTTGCTGTCCAGAAAAACACCCAAGGCATAGTCGTTAACTTCATGATACCTGGGATTCCTCTAGGTCCACCCATAAAATCAATATTTTCAATCATTGACTTAACAATCATTAAAAAGGCTAACGTGATAATAGCCAGATAATCACCTCTTACTTTGAATGAGGGCACGGCAATTATCATACCCAAGAGTGCGGCAACTACCCCACCTATAAAAACTGCGCAAGGGAACAATAAAGGATAGTCAGCGACTGGCAAAACTTTCATCGTCAACAATACTGAACTATAAGCACCAACTGCCATAAAACCAGCATGGGCTAATGAAAACTCACCCATATAACCATTCACAAGATTTAAGCTCACAGCTAAGATGATATTAATCCCTATGTACATCATGATCAGCTGAACATATACGCTAAAAAGATTATACTCAGGAATAGCAAAAGAAAGTCCGAACCCTAGCGTTAATAGAACTGGAACAAGCCAGTCATTTTCTAGTAATGAATTCCATTGTTTAATTAACAATACACTCATACTTTTTGAATCCTTGGTTTTCCCAAGATACCGTAAGGTCGTATCATAATTAGCAGCATTAAGAGAGTAAAAGCAACAAAATCACGGAATGTTGAAGGGAGAAAGGCTACTACCATAATTTCAACAGTCCCAAGAATGAATGCCCCTATCATTGCCCCACGTATATTACCAATACCGCCAACAACAGCACATATAAATGCTTTCCAACCTACCATCACGCCCATGTAAGGATCAATAACTGGATATGCTAAAGCATACATAGTGCCAGCAGCACCAGCCAAACCTGCGCCAATGGCAAAGGTAATTGAAATAATTAAATCAACTGGAATACCCATTAAAGGTACAATGGTTTTATCCCAAGAAATAGCCCGCATAGCCATACCTATAGAGGTACGCTGAACTATATAATCAAGTAATAACATCAACAATAATGACAAACTGATGATTACTATTTGTATGGATGAAATCGATATACCATATACATCCCATGTTACATTTTCTAATAACAAGGGGACTTGCTTTGGGTAAGGAGCCAATGCCAACGTAAAGTTTTCCAAAAACATACCTACACCAAGGGCTGTGATAATAGCTGAAACTTTTGGAGCCTGTCGTAAAGGCTTATAAGCCAAACGTTCAATCATTACTCCTAATAATGCCGTACCCAACATGGTCAGTAGCAAGGTCGGTATAAAACTTAACCCCAACAGGCTTGATAATAAAAAACAAAAAAATGCACCAATCATGAAAACATCGCCATGTGCAAAGTTAATCATTGTTAAAATACCGTATACCATGGTATAACCCAGAGCGATTAGTGCATAGATACTACCCAATTGAAAAGCATTTAGTGCTTGTTGCAACCAGTAAATAATTCCTTCACTCAATTTTATTATCCTTATTATGATTTCTGCACATATTCATTAGGGTGCAGCGTTCATAACCCAGACAAATTTATCTCCCTTAACTTGCATAATCACAGCACTTTTAACGGGATCTCCAGATCCTGATGAAAATTTTATATCACCTGTTACTCCTGAGAAGTCGACTATAGTTGCCAAAGAATCACGAACTACTTTCCTATCAAGTGATGTTGATTTTTTTATGGCTGAAAACAAAAGCCCCATTGAATCATAAGTAAGAGCTGCCACATCATCGGGTATATTCCCAAATTGTTTGGCATAAGAATCTATGAATTTTTTTGCAGTTGGTGTGGCTATATCACTGGCATAATGATTAGCAAAGTAATCGCCTTCAACCGTACCATCTGATAATTTAATCAACTCAGGACTACTCCAGGCATCAGAACCTACAAAAGGCTGCTTGATTCCTGCTCGATGGGCTTGTTGAGCAATCAAACCTACATCGTTATAGTACGCTGGCAAGAAAATAACATCAGGATTGGCGCTTTTTATTTTAGTTAATTGAGCCGAAAAATCTCGATCTCCAGTAGTGTAGGTTTCAAAAGCCACTGTTTTTCCACCCAATTCTTCGAAAGTTAATCGGAATAAATCGGCCTGACTTTTGGGAGCCTCAGAAGCCACATCATAAAGCACTGCAACTTTTTTTGCCTTGAGTTTTTCAAGCACAAATCGAGCTAGCACGCGACCTTCAAATGGATCTGTATAACAAGCCCGAAAGACGAAAGTTTTAGGTTTTCCAGTGGTAATATCTAAAGTCGTTTTGGGATTAGTAGACCATGGAGTAATTAAAAGTGTTTTATTATACTCAGCAATTTCAGCGGCAGGTATTGCGCCAAGGCTAGCATTTGGACCAACTATAGCAACAACATTATCTTGTGTTATTAATTTATTAACCGCAGCGACAGATTGATCCGCTTTTGAAGCGTTATCTTCAACTACAAGTTCAATTTGATAGGGTTTACCGCCAATAGAAATCCCCCCAACTGAGTTCTGTTCAGCAACAGCCATTTGAGCGGCATTTTTTGAAGAAGCTCCAACACCTGGCATGTCACCAGTTAATTCAACAATTAGACCTACCTTAATAACATCTTGTTGTTGTTTGTCACCACATCCCATCAACAAAAAAATAATTGAAACTAATAATAGAGCTACTGGAGAAATAATCTTATGCATAGGATTTTAAATCAATTACTAAGGCAGAGTGAATTAACATAAAGTAAAGCCTAATAGTTCAATATTAAAACAGAAATATAATGTCTGTAATTTCTTTAATATAACATATAGGCTTTATTGCATGCAGTGAATAACTATATTTATTCCGGTAAAGAAATTCAGATAAACTAAACAATAATTAATTATTCACTAGCAGTTCAACACATTAATGCTAATAACTCTTGAGTTTTTTTCTGCATTAATATCTCATCACCTCGAGACTCAACATTTAACCTTACCAATGGTTCAGTATTCGAAGATCGTAAATTGAAACGCCAATTTTCAAACTCCATGCTTAGACCATCTGTATAATCAATTTTCACTGCTTCTTTATGAAAATGTGATTTAACATTATCAATAACCCTTTCTGGGCTAGCAATTGTTCTGTTAATTTCTCCACTGGCTGGAAACAATAACATTCGTTCATTAACCAATTCTGATAATTTATTACCACTTTTACTCATTAGTTCAATCACTAATAGCCAAGGAATCATGCCACTATCACAATAAGAAAAATCTCTAAAGTAATGATGTGCACTCATTTCCCCTCCATAAACGGCATCTTCTAAGCGCATTCTCTCCTTAATAAAGGCATGGCCTGTTTTACTTTGTATAGCGATACCCCCCATAGATTCGACCATATCAATAGTATTCCATGTCAAACGTGGGTCATGGACAATTTTTTCACTGCTATTTTGTGCCAGAAAGGCTTCTGCTAAAAGCCCAACGATATAATAACCCTCTAAAAAACGACCTGTTTCATCAAACATAAAACAACGATCAAAATCTCCGTCCCATGCAATGCCCAAATCAGCTTTGTGTAATTTAATTGCATCAATCGTACTTTGACGATTTTCTGGCAATAAGGGATTTGGTATTCCGTTAGGAAAATGACCATTAGGTTCATGATGTATTTTAATGAATTTGAGTGGCTGACTCATTACAGATTGTAAAGCCGTTTCAAGCCAATCAATAACATGTCCGGCTGCACCATTACCCGCATTTACTACGATCGTTAATGGCTTTAAGACTAATGGGTTAATATAAGTCAATAAGTGTTTAGTGTAATCTGATCCAATAGAAACAGTTGTTACACTGCCTCGTTTTACCGTGGGTTCAGCAAAATTATCGGTTTCAGTCAATAATTTAATATCATTTAAACCAGTATCACCACTGACGGGCTTACTAAATTCACGCACTAACTTCATGCCATTATAATCTTTTGGATTGTGGCTAGCCGTTATCATAATGCCACCATCCATTGGAATACCAGAATCTTTATAGGCAAAAGTTGCATAATAGACTTCTTCAGTCCCACACATACCTATGTCGATAACATTAACTCCAGAATCTAATAACCCGTCAATAACCGCTTGTGCGATTTCATTACTTGTAAGACGTATATCATGACCAATTATCACTCGTTGTGGTTGTATTTTTTCAGCATAGGCTCTTCCTATACGGTAAGCAATATCAGTATTCAACTCATCAGGAATACGCCCACGAATATCATAAGCTTTGAAACAGGCAAGTAATTTGCTCATCGTTTTATTTAGAGTAATAGATTGAATGGATAACCTCAAAAAGCTGAGGAATATTAATTTATTCCATATGTTATAATGTGTTGGAGTCAATAACTATGTTTTTTATAATTTAATTTTGTTTCAATGCAGCTTGAAGCCTTGATATAAATTAGTTTATTTAACCTTGTGTCTTAGCCCCTACTTCTAATCCCTTCACTATTTTCAGTCATATTTACACTATGAACAAAACGGTTTTTGCGCTGCTGTTATTATTTTTCATTTATATTGTTTCATTTAATGTGCAGGCCAAGTCTTCATTACAAAGCAAACCACAAAATAGTATAACAATTGACATAACCAAAGATTCATTACAAGCTAAAATTGAAGATATTTCTGCACGCCAAGGCATTGATGAGGGAATTAAGTCACAAGTTCTCTCTATTTATCAATCTTCACAAGACAACTTTACAAATCGAGAAAATTTTATAACTCGAATTAATGATTACAGCCAAGCTATAAAACAAGCACCAGTAACAACAAAAAAAATTCAAAGAGAAATCGAAATTACCCAAGCAAAAATTAACAAACAAAAAACCGAAGACTTTTCTAAAATACCAGCGGAAGAGTTAGTTCAACGCTTGATAATTGAAAAACAAAAACTAAGCAATTTAGATGAACAACTCAAAAAATCAGAGAACGAGCTAATCATACAGCAGTCTAGACCACAAGTTATTCGAGAAGAGATTGTAAACGCCAAACAAGACCTCGAAACTTCGCAAAAAAAATTTGGGGCTCCAGTCAATAAAAAAGAACCTCAAATTGAAACCGAAGCTAGTCGCATCCACTTAAAAACAATACTTGATTTACGCTCAACAGAACTAAAGATGCTGGACATCGAAGCGATAAGCAATCCGGCTAGAGTAGACTTACTGAAAGCCGAATTTAAGCTTATAGACACCCAAAGGAATGCTCTGATACCAACAATAACAGCTATAGATCTATTGTTGACTGAAAGGCGAGAACAAGAAGCAAAGAACATACAAGCTGCGCTTACCCAAGCTGAAAATGATCTTGCAGGGAAACACCCGCTTATTCAAAACTTAACTCGCGAAAATATTCAATATAGTCGTGACTTGCAAATAATCAACACAAAAATTGAAGACTATACAGATAAAAAAACAAAACTGGATATAGAAGCCAATATTATAAATAAAGACTTTAAAAATGCAGAAAAAAAAATAAGCTTAGCCGTGTTAAGCCCTGCACTTGGCAAAATACTCCGTGAGGAAAGACGTAATTTAACTACTCAGGATCAATTCATAATAGAGTCCGAAAGTATTCAAAATGAAACGGCTTTAACAAGCCTAGATCAATTTAAAGTAGAAGATAAACTAAAACAGCTAAATGATGTTGGATCAGGTTTGCAACAGCTGATGAATACTCAAGTCGATCATAAGCTTCCAACTGATGAGCGAATGATGATACAAGCAGAACTCCGTGTCCTCCTTAATAATCAGCAAGAATTACTCAATAAACTCGCTAACGACTATACAACTTATTTAAGAACTTTAGGAGATTTTGATTTTGCCCGACAACAAATGAATAATCAGGCAAATAAGTTTGCTAGCTATCTTGATGAAAACTTATTGTGGGTTAAAAGCTCTGACCCAATTAATAAACAGTTCATAGGTCAATTGATCGACTCGTTAAAATGGTTATTGTCTCCAACCAATTGGCTTAATGTATTTAAAGATACCTCTAATTTACTACTGAATAATATCCTATTCATTTTTATTAGCCTATTCGGTACCCCCTTGCTTTATTTAAGTAAAAAATGGGGTAAGAACAAACTACATATTACTTTAATACATTTTAAAAGCACGCAAGTTGATAGCTTTATTAATACGCTACAGTCTTTGTGTTACTTGTTAGTTCTAACCTTACCTACACCTCTATTTTTCTATTATGTAGGATGGTTTCTGAGTCGTACTGTTCACGTTATTGAATTTACCAAAGCAATGGGCATAGGCTTGCAAAGTGCATCTGTTTCACTATTCATTTTTCAATTTTTCTTTTATCTTTTTGCCGAAAATGGCATTGCAAGCAAAATGTTTGAATGGCAAAAAAATAATGTTCACATGTTACGAAAACAAATTCATTGGTTACAATTTATTGCCATCATTACGTCTTTTTTAATTGCTAGTACCACCGTTTCAAGTTTACCTAATCATAGTGACAGCCTAGGGCGCTTAGCTTTTATCATAAACATGTTCGCCGTAGCAATATTTTGGAGTAATTTACTAAACCCAACTAAAGGTATTATAAAAGAGATAATTGCAAATAATCCAATAGGTTGGCTGAACAAGTCGGTCTATTTCTGGTATCCAAGCATCATTATTATACCTTTAGTCCTTATTGGCTTTGCTGTCACTGGATATTATTTAAGTGCTTTGCAATTACAAGAACAGATTATAAGTTCCATAAGATTGATTTTTTTGATGATCATTATTCATCAACTAGTGATCTGCTGGTTGACAACGGTTAATCGACAATTGGCTATAAATAATTCAATTCAAGGAATTAAACCAATTAACAGCAATGAAAATACATTTTTCGGGTCTTCAGACCCATCCCTGCTAACAGGCATACAACTGATCGACATACCTAAAATTAATGCACAAACAATTAAATTACTGAATGTATTCATAGGCTTTACGTTAGTAATTGGATTTTTCATGATATGGAAAAATCTAATACCCGCATTTTCATTCTTAGAACGTATCGTACTTTGGCAACATTTAGTCAATATAGATAATCAAGAAAACTATCAACCTATAACACTAATGAATTTGTTTGTGGCTGGATCATATGTTTTTATTGCAACAGTATCGGTCCGTAATTTTTCAGGCATCATGGAATTACTAGTTTTTAGACGTTTGTCTATTGAAGTAGGTGGTCGTTATGCTGTTAACCAACTAGCCAAGTATATTTTAGTTTCCATAGGATTTATTTGTGTGGCAAATGAGTTAGGCGGAAGTTGGTCACAGGTTCAATGGTTAGTGGCAGCACTCAGCGTTGGCCTTGGTTTCGGTTTGCAAGAAATCTTTGCAAACATGGTGTCTGGTATTATTTTGCTCTTTGAGCGACCAATTCGTATTGGTGATACCGTAACCATTGGAAGTGTGACAGGTAAAGTCAGCCGCATCGAAATCCGTGCAACAACATTAATAGACATGGACCAAAAAGATCTCATTGTTCCCAATAAAACATTCATTACCAGTCAGTTGGTTAACTGGACATTAAGTGACAGTGTTACCAGAGTGGTTATTCCTGTCAATATAGCCTACGGATCTGATATTGAAATGGCTCACAAGGTCATGATAGAAACGATAAAATCAGTGCCACAAATACTTACGGAGCCCGAGCCAAGTGTTTTATTAATTGGTTTTGGTGAAAACTCCCTCAACTTTTCCATTCGAATTTTTGTTGGCGAACTTTTACACCGCATGTTAGTAATCAATGAATTACATATTCGGCTTGAAAAAGCATTACGGGAGCACAATATAGAACTGTCTTTACCGCCTCGAGAAATCTATCTTCATTCCAATACTCATCCAATCGAGGAAAAAGATCAAGACCTTAAAGATGCAATTGGGACTTAAGGTAAAAAAAATAATTGAATACTTTTAACAAGGTCACGAAAAAAGTAATTAATGAACACTAATTATTAGCGAGTTGACGATAACCACCACGATAGTAAACAAGTGGCTCTCCTGTTCGACAAATACATTGTTGAACTTCTCCAATGATTATCCAATGTGTTCCAGCAAGGAATTTGTCAACAACTATACAATCAAGTGACATTAAGCTGTCATTTAAGATAGGTGCTCCCGTACTTCCTAACGTCCAGTCAGTTTTTTCAAATCGCTCCTTTTGACTACTGCCACCAGCAAAATTATTGGATGTTTTTTCCTGATTCGAGGACAAGATATTCACTGCAAAAGAGTGGCTTTCTTGAATACCTTCGCCGGTATCGGCAGAATTATTAATACAAACTAAAATCTGTGGTGGATTAACGGAAACACTTGAAAAAGCAGTTACGGTCATCCCTTGAATTCCGTATTTATCCGAACTTGTAGTGACAACAGTAATGCCACTAGCCCATAGTTGCAAAGATTTTTTAAACTCATCAACACTAACTGTCATTTAATTCTCCGTTTTTACTATAATTGTAACTAATTACTGAAAATTAGTAGTGAACTTTAAAATTTTTTCTATGTTACAGCTTATAAACTAGCTTATTAAATAATAACAAGTTTTATTGGAATTATATTAATTTCAGTTAATGATGACTATTATAAAAAACTTGTTCTATTCTTCATATTATCAACATAATAATTAGATTAGAATGCGAGTCAGATAAATGATTATAATTGATTTAAGAAGAAACCCACCTCCCTCACCAATATCTGAATTTATAATTGAAGAAAAAATTTCAGAAATTCCCATAAAAAAAATTAACTGGATGAAATTTGTTTCAACAGTTGATCAGGGTTTCCAGAAAAATAATGCCCGTAAAGTAGAACGACGCCGTGAACAGCAGGGAATCGTCGAATCATCCAACTATGATTGTTCACAAATGAATAACCGTAACATTAGATATCAATTATTTCTTTTTACATTAGCGGAATTAAAACTAATTGAAGCAATATTTTTGAGCTGTATAGAATGATTTTTTAGCCTGTTTGAAATTGTAAAGCAGATCTCACACAACGTAAAATACCATAACTATACTGGCTTTCAAATAACTCATAAACCGGTTTAAGCGCATTTCTTTGAGCATTCGGTAAGCTTAAAATAGCATCTTCAATCTGATTAATCTCCCGCTCAGGTAATTCAATTACTTCATTCAATTGCACTATGCCTTGCTCTAAGGCATAAGAGAAATGATTATAAACTGTATCTTCTTTTATTGACCTCGTTTTAGCAATTTTTTCCACACTATAACCCAACTTATAAAGATTAACTGATTCTTTAACTGTTTCTGGAGTTTCTATATTAACCATGTGTTTACTTAGCACCGCTAAGAACTGATCCGCATAGAGTGTGAGTTTACGCTCACCTACTCCTGAAATTAAAGCCATTTGGTGTCGATTAGTAGGCTTGGCTTCAACCATCGCCATAAGTGTTGCATCATTGAATATAATATACGGAGGAACATCTTGTGCATCTGCAATCTCACGACGTTTAACTCGTAGGGCATCCCATATATCATTATTAATATCGGTTTTGATTACTAATTTATTGTTACTATTTTTACGTCCTTTATCTTTAACAGGGTTACTATCCTTACGAAGCATCAACTGTTGTTCGCCCCGGAGAATAGGACGGCAAGCATCGGTAAGTTGCAAGACACTATAATGATCAAAATTTA
>CAIVQX010000071.1 GCA_903908165.1 uncultured Methylococcaceae bacterium
GAGAGTACAAAAATATCAGTGACAGCTAGAATATCGGCGACATCTTCTCTAAAACCCAGAAAATGGAAATGGTCACTCATAGCATAATCTATTATTTTTTGTTTAAGTTGACTTGTAAAAACACAATTTTCTTCACTACCGGCAATAACAAAATGCACATTATTGTGGTGTTGCAAAATCAGCCTTGCTGCATCAACAAAATAATCAAAGCCCTTATCAGGCACAATACGACCTATTGCTGTTATTAAAAGATGATCTAACGGTATTTCTAATTCTTCTTTAAGACGGTTGGATTTGTTTGTTAAAGCAATATCAAACAGATTCAGTTCAATACCATTTTGTATAACTTGAAGTTTTTCATCTGTAATCTGTGTAGCAAGTGTGACGCCAACAGAATTAGAAACCGCAACGACTTGATCCGACAACTCACTCATCAATTGAGCAAAACTAGCTTGAGATAAAGGCAGGCGTTGAAAAAGTGGCATATCCGGCTCGTATTCAATATGCGCCAAATATAAATGAGGTATACCTGTCAGACTTGCGGCAAGCGCCCCCTCAAAACGGCGATTTGAATTTGTGTGAACAATAGAAATGTCTTTGGATATTATTAAATCAACTATGGCTTTAACTCTTGCTTGCAAGCCTTCAAGTAGAGTGTACCAAGCAATATCAACTTTTAACCAACCATGTTCAGCTTCAATAACAATAACTTCAATTCCAATATTTTCTAACGGTATACGAAGTGAACCCTCACTGGGCAAAATAACAATCGGTTGGAAACGTTTGCGATCAATATTGCGAAAAAGCGTTAATAGATAATTTTCACCGCCAGCACCGGCATCGGCACGGCTGGATATGTACAAAATTTTTATGGGTTCTAATTCATTCATACTTTACTTTTGTTAAAATGTCAGATGATAGGTTGATCGAGCCATGATTTTAGTTACTTAGAAAATAATAAATCTTTTTTAATAAGCGGTAGATAAAATTATTAGTGATTCTATCTGAAAACCGTTCTATGAGCTGTAGTCTTGAATCAATTGATTTCAGTTTTTCATGTAAAGCCGCGTTATGCGATAAAAGGGACAAAAACGTTTCCACAACTGCTAATTTATCGGCTTGCTTAAGAGGATTGTGTTGTTTTATCAGTTGTTGATAAGTAGCAAAGAAGTTATTCGCAAAGGCCACTACAGTGAAACTATCAATGACTCGTTTTCTTCCTGCTTCACCTATTTTGCGAGCTAACTCACCATCTTTGAGTAACACTAAAGCATATTTTGCAATGTCTTCAGCATCGTTTTTATCTACTAAAAACCCCGAGATTTCATGTTCAATTAACTCATTAGTTCCTCCACATCTTGTACTAATTAAGGGGGTTTTTGAAGCTAATGTTTCTAGACCTACTATAGGCAATCCCTCAAAATCAGATGAAATAATGCAAATACCAATATAATGTTTTAGCAAGGTGGGAATATCGGTTCTTTCGCCAATAAAATGAATATTTTTTGTAAGTACATTCTTTTCAATAAAAGCATTTAATTCTAAAAAATAGTCATCATTATTGATTGGGCCAACGATAAGAAAGTGTGTATCTTTTTCTGATTCAAGGATTAATTTTGCAGCTTTTATAAAGAGCAGTATATTTTTTTGTGGCGTTACTCTACATATCGTAGCTATTAACCGCGAATTAACGGGTATATTAAGTTCTAGGAACAGATTTGTTGGGTAGTTATTTGAGGCGCTTTCGTCAAAACTTAACAGATTTATTCCATTATGAATGACTTGAATTTTGGTAGATGTATCATTCTCTATAAAGAAAGTTGCGGCATCCTGTGACACGGGAATAATTAAATCTGAAAGAATCCCATAAACTTTAGCAACCGTAGAGTGAGAAATATCCAATCCATAAAAGAGAACTGGAGTAGCATCATAAAAAAAATTGTTATGAATATGCCAAATATGTGGCGTGTTTGTTTTAAGTGCAGCTATGGCCGCTTCGAAAGGAAAAATGGTATGCGTATGTACTATATCTATTTTTTTATCAACAATGATTTTTTTAATTACTTCCACTCTTTGAGAAAGTTGATGAACATAATTAAAAGCGCCATTCAAATTTCGACCCGGAAAAAAGACAGATGGAACAATTACATATTCAACACCCAGTTTTGTCAAATCTCCTTCTAGCGCCCCGTGCTCAGGTAATATTACAGTAGCTTGTATTAAATTTGGATGCAGTGTTGTCAATAAATCAAGTAGGACTTTAGTGACTCCACCCATATCAGCAGCATCATGTTGCATGAAGAGAACATTGATCGGACCAGAGTGCATAAGAAAAGCCTTTATTATATGATCAAGGGTACTAACGAACTCTAGGATAAATAGGATGGCTATCTATTAGAGTTTTACAATTATCGGTAGAGCTATCGTTAACTATACAATTTAATATCAGGATAAGTTTGATTTAAGGCTCTTTCAATTGCACATGAAATATATTCTTTGCCGTTGTAATGGGGCATCATTATAAGCATCAGCGAATTATATAGGCTGGAATCTCCAGCCTATATAGCGATTATAATTAAATTGCAGCCAGTGCTTTATTTTTGAAGGGTTCGAAAGTCTTTTAGGTGATATTAACAAAGCTTGATTGATTAAGTTTAATAGCTTTGTCCTTGTAGATTCTTCAGAATAATTCGCCTTTATAAAATGGTATCCATTGGTTGATAGTTTTTTATAAAGTTGATTGTCCTGGCTTAATTTGAAAATGGACTCTGCAAAATCCAAGGCTGTTTCTGAGACCAAAATGTTTTCACCAGCCGATAAGCCGAAGCCCTCAGCACCAACTTGTGTAGTCACAACAGGAAGACCAAAACTTAATGCTTCACCAATTTTACCTTTCATGCCTGCGCCAAAGCGTAAAGGTGCCACAGAAATATGGGCTTTACGATAGTATTCATCAAGACTTTCTACAAAACCTCTAATAAAAACTTTATCGGATTGTAAGGCTAAAACATATTCTGGAGGATTAGGGCCAATGACTTCCAATGTAAAATTCGAATTCATTTCTAATAAAAGCGGGAATATTTCACCACAGAAATAAAGAACTGCATCAACATTGGGTTCATGATTAAAGGCACCCACAAAAAGCAATTTATTGTAAGGGGGGTGAGAGTCTAGAAATTCAGGGATACGATGAATATTCGGCAAAAGACCTATTTTTGTATAAGGCGCTTCTTTATTAAGAATCAGTCCATCATCCTCAGTAACTACAATAATTAAATCGGCTTGCTGATAGGCCGCAAGCTCTTGTTTTTTTTGTATTTCCGCTTTTTCGAAATCTGAAGCCTTGCCTGTTAAGATAGCCTTTGAAAAAAAGCGGTTAAAGTGTATATCAACCGAGTCAATTAAAACACGCGCTTGAGGTTGATGAAATCTAACAAAATCGATATATCTACGGACATAGTGATACAGTTCAAAAATAACCAGATCAAACTGTTCATGTCTGAGCGTAGTTAAAACATCTATAGATCCAAGGCATATATTAATATTCTCAAGCTGTTCTATATAACCTTTTATTGCAGCTTTGCCCATCTTCTGATGTTGCTCTTCGAGATTAAAAGGGCACAAGGTAACTTGATGCAATTCAGCAATCAGTTTTAACAAGGTATAAAAACGAAGATCACCTGATGCTCGGTCTGGCATAGGGATTTGGCTACAAATAATTAATATTTTCATGGTTAATGGGTTGATTTTTTATTTTCGAACTTTATTGGGGCAAGTACATGGTTTGTAGAGAGTTATGAGACGCATCGTTCGCTTGAAAATCTATTAATTTCATCGACGAAACCCCTTTTTAATAACTTCCAGATATCCCTTGCCGAATTTCATATCCGGTTCCAAATGATTACCTTCTGCCCATTCATTCCAGGATTTTATGAAAATAATTTTATGATCATCAGGCAAATTTGAAACTTTCGTTATGGCATTATTTATCTGCTCTCTAAATAATTCAGGAGTAGAATTTTTCAATACCAATCCGTTAATGCCACTTCGAGGTGTGTTATCCCAGTTAGGTATCACGCAGGGGTAGTATTCTATATCCTTACTCACATCTTCTATAAAATAAGGAAGAGCATCTTTATAATCGTATATATGAACAGGTTGTTTTAAAATGCTACGATATTTTGCTTTTAAATTATTAATGATCTTTGGAAGGCCAGTTTTTTTTTTCATTTCGCTAGCTATTTTCCCTTGATTAGCAATGGTAATGGCATCAAAACCAAATTTTTCAGGTTTCCAGACACGCTCATCCTGAAGCGATGCAATAAAATGTAAGCCTTTCAAGCCCGCCTGATGTGCCAATTCTCGCCAGTAGTCAGTAAACTGGATTGGATCGGGCAACTTATGAGGCTTGTAAATTAAAAAAACAGGTTTCCCATCAACAGTTATGTAACGGTCATCGGTAAAAGCGCTTAATAAAGAATTAAAGTGATTTTTGTAATCTTCTAATCCCGGATAGGTTTGTTCAATTAAAATTCTATTGGGGGCGCCATGCCAAATACCTGACCAGGTATCATTAGCCCACCCTAAACAAAAAGGAAAATTGGGTTTTCCTGACTGCATGACTTCACTAAAAGGATGCTCCAATAATCGCTTGCCAGCAAACCAGTAATGCCAGTAACAAAAACCTTCAATACCGTATTCAGCAGCCATTTCGGCTTGTGCAATACGTGTTTCAGTTAGACGCAGATCGTAAAAGCCCAAGTCGGCAGGAACATGAGGTTGATAATGTCCAGGGAACAGAGGTTTAGCTTTTGCAGTGTTGGTCCATTCGGTAAAGCCCTTGCCCCACCATTCATCGTTTTCGGGAATTGGGTGGAATTGGGGGAGGTAGAAGGCTATGGCACGAACATTTGTCATTATTTTTCACTATGTGTTTTGTTGTGTGCTAAGTAGTTCATAGGGTCTATCGAGTTAAGAGGCCCATCGTTCGTGATAAATGCGCTTTAGTACTTTCAGCACATCCATTCGTGCTTTGGGTTCAATATCACATTCCAATTATTGTCGAGCATGGAAATAAGAATTCGAATAATCACCCACGCACCAGTTTAATGAACTAACAAATAGTTGAAAATCTTAAGTATGTGTTCTAAACACTTCATGCAAGTGCTTTGCGTAAGAAAAAGGCGACACGTCCAGATTTTTCTGTCTGGTTGACCTTATTGGCTCGTATTTTGAAACTATTCATTTCCTCTTTGGTAAATAGAGTGCTATTTTTGTTAAATAATGGCGAACTCTCATCTATCAAAGGGATATCTCTTGCATACATTTCGCTGCCATAAAACTCGAACGCTGTTGTATCGTGTTGGATATCAAAGACTTCTAGTCCGGCTTTTTTTGCCAGTAGTTTGAGGCTTTTTATAGAATGAAGATAAAGATGTCTGGGTGGATCAAGTTCAACCCAGTTAGTTCCGAATTCGTCCCAAACAATCGATGGGACTATAGGAATGCGAATCAAGCATACGCCATCGGGCATTAGATGCTGTTCAATCTGAATCATTGTCGCCTCCTGATTAAGGATATGCTCCAAGGAGTGATGTAGAGTGACCAAAGAAAACTTACCTGAAACAGCGCAAAGCTCAGACTTGGTTATCTTCATGCATCCATGTTGTTGATCGCTAGGAATGAGAGGGTCTACCCCTTGTAGATCAGTGAATCCTAATTCCTCCAGATGGGCTAACCAATCGGAATAGATGCCACATCCTACATCCAGTATCGGCTCATCAAAGCTCTTGAGTCCAGCCTTAGTTATTATTCGACCTATAGATAATAAACCACTAGGGTCCTCATATAAAGCACTAGGAAAGTCAACGATTAGTTTTAAGAGGCTATTTATTTTATAGTGCTTCCTGAAAAGAGCGGTTTGGCAGCGTTGTTTCTGTAGCAAACGAATAAGCCAGTTTCTACCTTGATCAGTGGATTCTGGAAGGGTATGAGGGGCATAGTCTGATGGGTAGTAGTTACCGAGATTTTTCGGAATATCAGTAATTTGAAGGCAGTTGCATGTATTGCACTGGAAATATTCGAATTTCTCGCGTGTTCCAAACATCATTTCGCGCCCAACAAATGTCGGGTGGTTATCCTCAGTATTGCAAATACGGCATGTGTTTCGAGAGATAGTCATGATTTTAGGTTTCTACTGTTAAAATGATAGATGTTTCTGTGACTTTCCTATTTCCTTATTGCATCCAATGGGCATCCAATGCGAAGAATCCTTCGCGTATGGTAATAGGTATATCGCCGACTACCTGGAAATGTTTTAGGCTTTCACCAAAAAAAATTGTTCGTGCCGCTTGGCCGGCAGTTATACCAAAGCGTATTGAATAGATGCCTGGCAGGAGGGGTAATCGGTTGACGTTACAAATAATCTCATGATCTCCGTGGGGTAGGCAGTTGATGTTGAGTTGTTCTTCGCTGTTGTGGGTGGTTAAATATAAGAAGTCTGTGGCATGAAAGCCAAAACCAAAAGTCACTTCTTCTAATGCTTGGAGTACACGGATTTTAAAATGGATTGAGCAATTTTGATTATACAAAAGGCTTTCTACCATTTGACCTGTATGATCCGAAAAATATATCTCCACCAGTTCAATTTCACCACTACCAACAGTGCGGGTCTGAGCGTGGTCAATGTTAGTTTTTATTTTTCTATCATTCTGTTCATAGAAGCTGTCGCAAACTGCCTGAGGATTACCTTCCATATTGATTCGTCCATGATCTAGCAAGATTGCTCGGTTACACAATCGTTGAATCTGCCGTATGTTGTGACTGACTAAAAGCACAGTTTTACCTTGCCTTTTTATTAATACTTCCATACGGTCGAAACATTTGCGCTGAAACGCCAAATCGCCAACCGCCAGCACTTCATCCACAATCAAAATATCTGCCTCCATGCTGGTTGCAATCGAAAACCCTAATTTAACCGTCATTCCTGAGCTGTAGCGTTTAACCGGCGTATCAATAAATTGTTCCAGCTCAGAAAATTCAATGATTTCATCCAGCTTTTGCTGAATGATTTTTTTGGGGATCCCTAAAATAGCGCCATTTAAAAAGATGTTTTCTCGACCCGTTAATTCTGGGTTAACACCTGCGCCAACCTCTATCAACGGAGCTACGCTGCCACGCACTATAATATTGCCTTTGGTAGGTTTTGATATATTAGCTAAGTGTTTAAGTAAAGTACTTTTACCTGCGCCATTATGACCAATGATACCAACCACTTCACCCTGCTCTATGCTAAAACTGACATCATCTAAGGCTTTAAAGTCATCTCTTTTATGGAGGGGCTTACCAGCCATGCGCCTATAGGCATTAGCTACATTTTCTTTAAGACTGGTGATATGTCCTAACTGATATTCTTTAGTTACATGATTAACTTCAATAATAGGCATAACAGCGTTTAAATATATAAATTAAAAAGGAGCATCGTTTTAAATAACATCTGCAAACCAGTTTTCAGCGCGTTTAAAAAACACATAACTGAGTGGCAATATCACTAACGTTAAAACCAAGCCGGGATAAAGCGCCTCAAAATCTGGTGGCAAGCCCTTAAGCATGACCCGTTGAAAACTGTCGATAATACCCGCCAGTGGGTTTAGAGTATAAAGTGTATACAAATCATTAGACCAATGTCCTGCCGCCTGCTCTACAATCAATTTTTGATAGACTAGACTAAGCGGGTACATAACCGGGGAGCCATACATTAACAAGGATAAAGCGATCGGCAAGGCTTGAGACATATCCCGATAATAAACATTAATAGCCGCACCAAAAAAACTGATGGTGAGGGCGACAATCATGGTGTAAAGAATAATGGCGGGAACCCACAAAGCATAAAGTGAGGGCATCATTTTGTAGTAAATCATCATCCCCGCCAAAATAAAAAAACTGATGCCTAACTCGACTATTTTGGTGACCATGGCGGTGATGGGGAATACTTCTCGGGGGAAGTATATTTTTTTAATTAAGGACGCATTGGAGGTAACGCTACTGACCCCTTCCGAAGCAGACTCCTGAAAGAATACCCACGGGAGTAATGCCGCAAAAGTGAGTATAGGATAGGGGATCCTTCCGGTTTCAATCCCTACAAAACTTCTGACGAGAGTAAATATTAACATCAACATAATGGGTTTTAAAACTGCCCATAAAATCCCTAAATAGGCTTGTTTATAACGAAGTACAATATTTTTCCAGGTGAGTGCGGCAATGAGTTCGCGGTATTGATAGAGGTTTTTAAAAACAGTTATCATATTATTTTGTATCTAAGTGCTAAGAAGAATATCTAGTATTTTTTATGAGTGGGCTATCAGTCATATTTTTGATTAATCAAATTATTGGATAATTTTGAATGGCCAAAAATATCAATTTGTCTTTCAGTTACTACAGCTTAGTTATTAAAAAAAATCATTCAAGCCAAGATGTCAGACTTAATTCTTGATTACTGTAAAGCTTGTAAATTTATGGATATAAACTATCGCGATGAAGCTAATGAAGAGAGTATCGGGAGGTTGAGTTAAGGATAAAATTTCAGCAAGGAAATTTTGGGGGAGAGGTAAGCAAAAAGAAGGTGTTTAGATTATGATTTGAGTAGGTAAGGAAAACTTTGATCATAAGTTAGGTTCTCTAGTTGCTATTAAAGCGCCTAGAGAATCTACAGGTGAAAAAAGTTAGGCGATTATTTCAATGTCACTTTGGAGATAATATTTTCAGAAGGAGCGGGTTCATTGGCACTATAAAGCGAATAGGCATTCAAAACCATTTGGTGTGCACGCCCCAGTTTTTCTTTGGTAAAGTCTATCGAAAACTGTTCTTTTAATTGTTTGCCATCCCAATCATAGGCTTTTAGAAACTGCTCATTATCAGCACCCTTTTTATCCCAGTTGGCCAGCAGCGATGAAGTGTAATATAAACGTTTACCGTCCCAACTGGATGAAACCATATTGACTTGTGCA
>CAIVQX010000072.1 GCA_903908165.1 uncultured Methylococcaceae bacterium
ATTATCGATTAATAGTCCCTTTGCATTCAGAAAATCTAGAGTGAGCGCTGGTAGTTCTGCCATTTTTGTGTCACGATTCATTATGCGTCCTACTTGAGTTTGATGGGGTCTTCAACTAACCGTAATTATACTCCTGTAGGACGCTTTTTTTTATATATTAATCAGTATGTTGCATCTGTTTTTGAACTCCGAAACTTTAGTAGTAACTGTACTTGTGTGGCGAAAAGAGGCAAGTTAAATTCACTATAGTTATGCATAAAGATCATCATGATACGTTGTTGCTAACAGTTAAACACTCTGTGCTTTTAAAGCATTTGCTTGTTTTTTCTCATATATTGGCATTATTGGCTAGTCTGGGCAATGGTCTGCCCTTAACAATTAAGATCAGCTTGTGTATTTTAATCGGTATCAGTTTCAGAAGAGCCGCAAGATGTTTGAGCGGAACAAATTACACTATTAGTTATTCTGAAACCCTAGGTTGGAGGTTATCAGAAGGTGATGGTTTTACTTCAATTAGTATTTTGAAATCAACTGTATTAACCACAATGGGATTGTTATTGCATATTGAATATCAAGTTCAAGATCGATTTAGGTGGTTTGAGCATAAAAAAACAATCCTTATTTTAAACGATGCACTGAGTGAAAAAGATTATCGACGTTTAATGGTTAAATTACGAACAACAGCAATAAAATAGGCCTAAATTAAGTCGTATCTGATAGAATGAAAAATGAAGAGATGTATGTTGGCAGGTATGAATTTGTATTTCCAGTAATTGCAGTTATGCTAAGCCGTATTAGAACAAATAATAAGGAGACCTCGGATGTCAAAAGGCCAGAATTTGCAGGATAACTTTCTAAATTCACTTAGGAAGGATCATACTCCAGTATCAATTTTTCTTGTTAATGGTATCAAGTTACAAGGAAAAGTAGATTCATTTGATCAGTATGTGATCATGCTAAAAAATACGATTAGTCAGATGGTGTATAAGCATGCCATATCAACTATAGTACCTAGTAAGGCGGTAAAAATGACACACGAAGAAGAAGTAACTATTGAATGAAAGTGTGGTGTGTGAAATAGTATTTTTTATAGACACGATGTTGGAGTATTTTATTGTTTGATCGTCCTGATTCTGGTGAACGAGCTATACTCGTTCATATAACATTTCGTGCTGGACAGGAAGATCTTCTGGAATTAAAAGAACTAGCCAAATCTGCTAGGACCGACCCGGTTTTTGTTGTAACCGGCACACGTAAACGGCCAGATCCAAAATATTTTGTCGGCAAAGGTAAGCTTGATGAGCTTAAAGCCGCCGTAGAATCTTATGATGCTGATGTCGTCTTATTTAATCATTCCTTAGCACCTAGTCAAGAACGAAACCTTGAGAGCGCACTCGGTGTTCGAGTAGTTGACAGAAACGGCCTGATTCTTGATATATTCGCCCAGCGTGCCCAATCGTTTGAAGGGAAGCTGCAGGTTGAATTGGCCCAATTGAAGCATTTGTCAACTCGGTTGGTTAGAGGGTGGACCCATTTGGAGCGTCAAAAAGGTGGTATTGGGTTGCGAGGTCCGGGTGAGACTCAGTTAGAAACTGATAGGCGGCTTTTAAGCTTGCGTATTAAGCAAATTCAGCAACGTTTGGATAAGGTTGAAAAGCAACGATTCCAAGGTCGTAGCAAACGAAAAAAAGCTGAAATTTCATCTGTTTCTTTAGTTGGTTATACCAATGCTGGCAAATCTACTTTATTTAATGCGCTCACGGGTGCAGATATTTACACAGCAGATCAGTTGTTTGCTACTTTGGATCCAACATTACGTAATTGCCCGTTACCCAATAATAGTGAAGTAGTCCTTGCAGATACGGTAGGTTTTATTCGTCATTTACCGCATGAGTTAGTTGCGGCTTTTAAATCTACATTGCAAGAAGCTAGTGAGGCTGATTTATTGCTCCATGTCATCGATGCTTATGGGGATGACAGGAATGACATTATTGTTCAAGTGAATCGGGTTCTGGAAGATATTGGTGCGGATAAAGTTAGGCAGATAGAAGTTTTCAATAAGATTGATTTAATGGATAACATTGAGCCTAGGATTGATCGAGATGAATTTGGAAGTCCGATTCGAGTGTGGTTGTCGGCAGAAACCGGAGTGGGTGTTGATCTGCTATATCAAGTGCTCGCTGAGTTGTTTGCGGTTACTAAGGTTAAAAGGCGATGTTATTTGGCGCCGCATCAAGGTTATGTCCGAGCTAAATTATTTACTTGCGCAAAAATAATTGACGAGCATATTGATGACTTCGGTGCTAATGAATTAGTCATTGAAATTGATGTAAAGCATTTGGCATTGTTAAAAGATGTAAAAACAGAAGATATTATTGAGTAAATGTGAAAAGTTAACGTCATCATGAGTTGATGAAGAAAGATCCTGCATTTTCACTTTTTAAAAGATTTACGATAGAATGGCAATATAAACATCCTTTGGGATAAATGTTAAGAAATTCAATTATGGAGCGAAAGCATGTCGTGGAATGAGCCTGGTGGGGACAAAAAAGACCCTTGGAGTGGTCGAGGTGACAAGAAAGGGCCGCCTGATTTAGATGAGGCAATACGCTCATTGCAAGAAAAATTGGCTAAATTTTTTGGTGGTAACGGGGATAATGAGGGTTCTCCTAAAAATGTTTCTCCCGGTTATTCCATTAAAAGCCTAGGCTTTTTGGCCGGAGGTGCAGTGGTATTGTGGGGGTTAAGTGGTTTTTATATTGTTGATGAGGGAAATCATGGTGTTGAGACCCGATTTGGAAAATATATTGGTACTACGCAATCTGGTTTAAATTGGCATTTACCTGCTCCCGTTGAGCGTGTTGATATCGTAAATGTTAAACAACAGCGTTTTATTGAAGTTGGTTATCGAAGTGGAGGCAGTGCACAGGCAGAAGGATCAGTGCCTAAAGAAGCTTTGATGTTAACTAAAGATGAAAACTATGTGGATGTTCGTCTAGCAGTTCAGTATCAAGTTAAAGATGCAAAGCAATTTAATTTTAATGTTGTAAATCCTGCATTAACTTTAAAACAGGTTACGGAAAGTGCGTTACGAGGGGTTGTTGGTAGTAGCACTATGGATTTTGTATTAACTCAGGGTCGTAGTGAAATTGTTACGCTGATTAAAAAAGAGATCCAAGACGTTATGGATAGTTATCAATCAGGTGTGCTAGTGACAAGTGTTAATTTACAGGATGCTCAGCCACCCGAGCAAGTTCAGAATTCATTTGAGGACGCTATTAAGGCTCGTGAGGATGAGCAGCGTTTAATTAATGAGGCTGAAGCATACTCAAATGATGTCGTGCCCAAGGCGCGTGGTGCAGCTGCTAGAAAAATTCAGGAAGCTGAGGGCTATAAAGAGCAAGTGATTGCTCAGGCTCAAGGTGAAACCAGTCGTTTTTCAAAGTTGTTGGCCGAGTATGTTAAAGCGCCTGATGTGACTCGAAAACGTTTATATATCGAATCAATGGAGACGGTCTTAACAGAAACAAATAAAGTATTGGTTGATGTTAAAGCGGGTAATAATTTGCTTTATTTGCCTTTGGATAAAATGACGGTGCAAAATCAATCTCTATTACAATTGCCTGCTATGAATGCACAGTCAAATGGTGTCGATCAACCACAAGTCCAACAGCCAGTGCAGCCGATTGTAGCGCAAGAGCAAACTGTTGAGCGTACGTCAATTCGTAGCCGTGAAGCGAGGGGACGGTAATGATACAGAATAAGATTTTAGTAGGTTTAGCGGGATTGTTATTGGCAGGAATGATGTCGGTGTTTTCTGTTAGTCAAACAGAAAAAGCGATTAAATTTCGTTTGGGTGAGATCGTAAAAAACGATTATGCACCTGGGTTGCACTTTAAACTACCGTTCATTAATAATATTAAGAAATTTGATGCTCGAATTCAGACGATGGATGCGAAGCCTGAGAGATTCTTAACGGCTGAAAAAAAGAACGTTATTGTTGATTCGTTTGTTAAGTGGCGTATTGCAAATGTAAGTACATTTTATACTACAGTAGCCGGTGATATTGATCAGGCTAATTTAAGGTTGGACCAGATTATTAAGGATGCTTTTCGAAGTGAGTTTAGCAAGCGTAATATCAAGCAACTTATCTCGACTGATCGTAGTGCTATACGTGAGATTTTGACCAATAATTCAAAGGCGGCTGCAGCTGATTTAGGCATGGAAATCGTTGACGTTCAGGTTATGCGTATTGATTTGCCTCCAGAAGTCAGTAGTTCGGTATTTCGCAGAATGGAAGCAGAGCGTGAACGTGTGGCTCGGGAGTTTCGTTCGCAAGGTGCAGAAGCGGCGGAAAGAATTCGTGCTGATGCTGATAGACAGCGGGTTGTTACGTTGGCGAATGCATTTCGAGATGCAGAAAAACTCCGCGGTGAGGGAGACGCTACGTCTGCAGAGATTTATGCTAAAGCCTATGGTGCAGATACTGAGTTTTTTACTTTTTATCGTAGCTTAAACGCTTATAAAAAGACGTTTTCAAGTTCAAGTATGATGGTTATAGATCCTGCTTCAGATTTTTTTCAGTATTTTAATAAGCAAAAATAAGCTGAATTAAGTTTCTTAATGTAGTATTTAGCAAATAGCAAGTTGTAGAAACTTATTTCGAGAATAATTTATCTTAAATAATTACAGCTGAAAATATCGAGATTAAGTTGACTCGATTTTTTATTGAAATAATAAAACGCTCCGCTTTTTGGGGCGTTTTGTTTGAGTGGACATACAAAACATGCAACAAAAAAATTCTTGGCTTTTGCCGGAAGGGATAGAAGAAATATTACCTAAAGATGCTAAGTATCTGGAAAGTTTACGCAGCAAATTGTTAGAGTTGTTTGTTTGTTGGGGTTATGATTTAGTTATTCCTCCTTTCATTGATTTTTTGGATTCCTTACTGACCGGTTCAGGGCATGATCTTGATTTACAGACTTTTAAATTAACAGATCAAATTAGTGGTGAAATGCTCGGAGTAAGAGCTGATATGACGCCACAAGTAGCCAGAATAGACGTACATAATCTTAAGTATGATTGGCCCACTCGTCTATGTTATGTGGGAACCATATTAAATGCACGCAGTGATCCGCTTCATAAATCACGAAGTCCTATGCAAATTGGAGCCGAATTATATGGGCACGCAGGTAAAGAGAGTGACGTTGAAGTTATTCGTTTGATGTTGGAGATGCTAGCGTTAACAGGATTGCAAAACATTCATTTGGATTTAGGACATGTTGGTATTTATCGAGCTTTATCTAGACAGGCAGGATTAACCGAGCTTCAGGAGAGTGCGTTGTTTGATGTGTTGCAACGAAAAGCAAGGCCAGAGCTTCATGTATTGATAGACAGTTACGCCATTAATGCTGATCTTAAGGCCATGTTATTGAAGTTGCCGGAGTTGAATGGTGGTAAAGATGTTCTTGATAAGGCGAGATCATTATTTTTAAAGGCCAATAATGAGGTAAAACATGCGCTGGAGAATTTAGAGTCTATAGCTGAAAGATTGGCTGTACATTTTCCCTTTTTACCTATCAGTTTCGATTTGGCAGAATTGCGTGGCTATCATTATCATACCGGTATGGTTTTTGCTGCTTTCGTGCCATCAATAGGCAGGGAAATTGCTAGAGGTGGACGCTATGACAATATCGGAGCAGTATTTGGCCGCGCACGTCCGGCAACTGGTTTTAGTGCGGATTTAAAATTACTGTCGTCATTGAGTAAGCAATACTGTCAAGAAACTCAAAGGGAGCTTATTTTTGCCCCGTATTCAGAGGATGTTCAGTTAAACGAAAAAATAAGAGAGTTACGTGCTGATCAACAAGCTGTTATTCAGCAATTGCCTGGTCAAACCGGAAGTGCAAAAGAATTAGGATGTACTTCTATTTTAGAGCAAGATAATCAAATTTGGGTCGTTAGACCTTTAGCTTAGGTCTGGAATAATTATGGGAAAAAATGTTGTTATTATTGGTACCCAATGGGGTGATGAAGGCAAAGGAAAGTTGGTTGATCTGTTAACCGATCAAGTAGAGGCAGTAGTACGTTTTCAGGGTGGTCATAATGCTGGGCACACGCTAGTAATTCAAGGCGAAAAAACAGTACTACACCTTATTCCTTCTGGGATACTTAGAGAAAACGTATTATGTATGATTGGTAATGGCGTGGTTTTGTCCCCGAATGCTTTGATGGAGGAAATTGAGTTTCTCGAAAAAGCAGGTATTTCTGTAAGAAATCGACTGTTAATTAGTGAGGCTTGTGCATTAATTTTACCTGTACATATTGCTATAGATCAGGCACGAGAAAAAGCGAGAGGCGGTAAGGCTATTGGAACAACTGGGCGTGGAATTGGGCCGGCTTATGAAGATAAAGTTGGTCGTAGAGGCCTTCGTGCGGGTGATTTATTAAATACTGATACCTTTGCTGAAAAACTAAAGGAACTGGTTGAATATCATAATTTTATGCTAATAAATTATTATAAAGTTGATGCTGTTAACTATGAGCAAACTTTAGAGGAGTCACTCCGATTGGGTGAGCAAATAAAGCCTATGTTAGCTGATGTTAGTGAGCAGTTGTATAAATATCAGGCACAAGCCAAAAATCTTTTATTTGAAGGTGCTCAAGGTGCACTACTGGACATTGATCATGGAACTTTCCCTTATGTTACTTCTTCAAGCACAACAGCAGGTGGTGCTGCCACTGGAAGTGGAATAGGTCCTCTTGATCTTGATTATGTTTTGGGAATAACCAAGGCATATTCAACCCGAGTAGGAAATGGTCCGTTTCCTTCTGAGCTAAATGATGAAAATGGTGATTATCTGGGGGCAAAGGGGCATGAATTTGGCGCTACAACTGGACGAAAACGCCGTACAGGCTGGTTTGATGCAGTGGCCATGCGTAAGTCTGCAAAATTGAACAGTTTAAGTGGTATTTGTTTAACTAAATTGGATGTTTTGGATGGGTTGGAAAAAATTGGTATCTGTACTGCTTATAGATTAAATGGCGAGGTAACAGAGACAGCGCCTTTAGGAGCCGATCAATATGAACAATGTCAACCGATTATTGAAGAAATGCCGGGTTGGACTGGAAAAACTGCTGGTGTGATTGATTTCAGCGAGTTGCCTGATAATGCTAAAGCCTATATTAAACGGATTGAAGAGCTGGTTGGTGTTAAGGTGACTATTATTTCAACAGGGCCGGAAAGGGATGAAACTATTATTTTGGAGCATCCATTTGCATGATTGATCAATCGGCAAAAATTTTTAGCCTTTTGAGTTAAAAATTACACTGATTGCTTAAAAGCATTTGAAAAGTTGTTTAATAAATGGGTGTTTGTTGTTAATGTTTACACAATAATATTTTCTAAACGTGTATGGATGTAGAAAAAATAAAAATTCTTTTTGTTTGTATGGGGAATATTTGTCGCTCACCCACTGCGGAAGGTGTTTTTGCAAAGTTGCTGAAAGAGCAAAATTTAGAAGATTATTTTACTATCGATTCAGCGGGTACACATGCATATCATGTTGGTGAATCGCCAGATTTACGTGCACAAAATGCCGCAATAGGACGAGGAGTTAATCTAAGCCATTTGCGTGCACGAAAAGTAGTTTTGGGTGATTTTGAGGATTATGATTACCTGTTGGCTATGGATGATGATAACTATGAGACCTTAATTAAGGCCTGTCCCAAAGAGTATGCTGAAAAAATTCGTTATTTCCTCGATTTTGCACCGCAATTAACTGTTAGAGAGGTCCCGGACCCTTATTATGGTGGTAAGTATGGATTTGAGCGGGTATTAGATATGGTTGAGGCTGCATCATTAGGTTTTCTAGCTAGTCTACAAAAAACAGGTCGCATCCTTAAGAATTAATCAGGTGGAATTATGGCAGTCGTTTCGAATACAGTGGGATATATGGACGGAGATGTGTTATTGGAGGCTTTTTTTGCTTTTGATGACGCTTTGCAAGGACGAAGACCCGTTGTTTTGATTAATCATACGTGGGCTGGAAGAGATGAGTTTGTTGCTGAAAAAGCAAAAAAACTAGCCCTATTGGGTTATGTTGGTTTTGCAGTAGATATGTATGGTAAAGGTGTATTAGGATCAAATCCTGAAGAAAATGAGCAGCTTATGCGGCCTTTTATGAATGATCGGCAAATGCTGCAGAAGCGTATGCTGGCGGCTTATTATGCGGCTAAATTAATGCCTTGGGTTGATGATAGTAAAATTGCCTCCATTGGTTTTTGTTTTGGAGGTTTGTGTGCGCTTGATTTGGCCAGAACAGGTGTTGAATTAAAAGGAGCAGTAAGTTTTCATGGCTTGTTGGGTAAACCGGATAATATTCTGGGCAATAGTATTAAGGCAAAAATTCTGGCTTTGCATGGTCATGAAGATCCTTTGGTTCCCATTGAGCAGGTGTTGGCTTTTGAACAGGAGATGACATCAGCGGGCGCAGACTGGCAATTACATACCTTTGGTAATACGTTACATGCGTTTACCAATCCACAGGCTAATAACCCTGATTTTGGCATGGCCTATCAGGCTGACGCTGACAGGCGTTCATGGCTTATCTTAGAAAACTTCCTGACAGAAATTTTTTCTTAAATATTAAAGTATCAACACTTTCGACTCACTACCGACTATTTGGTATAATTGTCAAGTTATGTGAATTTAGGTAGTCGCACTTAAACGAAAGGAATTGGAGATCTTGCGGCTATATTTAGTTAAAAAATCATATCGATAAACAGTTATCGATAAACAGTTTATATAGGGATCAATGTCAAACTTCGCTAAAGAAATTATTCCAGTCAATCTCGAAGATGAGATGAAGCAGTCCTACCTCGATTATGCGATGAGTGTTATTGTTGGTCGGGCCCTCCCAGATGTAAGAGATGGCCTTAAGCCGGTTCATCGACGCGTGTTGTACGCGATGAGTGAGTTGGGAAACGATTGGAATAAGCCTTATAAAAAGTCTGCACGTATTGTCGGTGATGTGATTGGTAAATATCACCCTCATGGGGACACTGCCGTCTATGACACCATGGTTAGAATGGCGCAGCCTTTCTCTATGCGTTATATGCTGGTTGATGGGCAAGGTAATTTCGGTTCAGTTGATGGTGATCCTCCGGCTGCAATGCGTTATACCGAAGTACGTATGGCGAAAATTGCTCATGAGTTATTGGCCGATCTTGATAAAGAAACGGTTAATTTTATTCCGAACTATGACGAATCTGAGATACAACCAGAAGTGTTGCCAACCCGAGTGCCGAATTTATTGGTGAATGGTTCTTCTGGTATTGCTGTGGGAATGGCTACCAATATTCCACCGCACAATATGGCCGAAGTGGTGAGCGCTTGTTTGGCTATGATTGACAATCCTGAAGTAACTGTTTTGGATTTAATGGAGCATATTCCTGGCCCAGACTTTCCAACGGCTGCTTTTATTAATGGAGCTGCGGGGATTTATAGTGCTTATACGACGGGTAGAGGAAAGATTTACCTACGTGCACGTTGTCATTTTGAGTCAATTGGCGATGGTAGTCGACAAGCGATTATTACTACAGAATTACCTTATCAGGTCAACAAAGCACGGTTGCTAGAGAAAATTGCCGAATTAGTGAAAGAAGGTAAGCTCGAAGGTATTTCCGGTTTGCGGGATGAATCTGATAAAGATGGCATGCGAATGGTCATCGAATTGCGACGAGGAGAAGTGCCAGAAGTTGTGTTAAATAATCTTTATAAGCAAACACAATTTCAGACGGTTTTTGGCATAAATATGGTCGCATTGCTGGATGGTCGGCCCCATTGTATGAGTTTGCTGGAAATTATTAGTGCGTTTATCAATCACCGAAGGGAGATTGTTACACGCAGGACGATTTATAATTTACGCCGCGCTCGAGAAAGAGCTCATATTTTAGAAGGTCTTGCAATCGCTTTAGCTAACATTGATGAAATGATCGAAATGATCAAAACATCAAGTAACAGGGATGAGGCTAAAGCGGGTTTGTTAACAAGAACTTGGGAGGCCGGGTTGGTTTCTACCTTGTTGGAACGTGCTGATGCATCGAGATCTAGGCCGGAAGATTTAGCGGAAGAATTTGGTATTCTTGATGGCTTCTATCGCTTGTCTGAAACGCAAGCCCAAGCAATTCTTGATTTGCGACTACATCGTTTAACAGGGTTGGAGCAGGATAAGATTGTTAATGAATATAAGCAATTATTAGAACAAATTGATGAATACCTGATTATTTTGGGTAATGATGTTCGTTTGATGGAGATTATAAGGGAAGAGCTGGTTGCAATTAAAGAAGAGTACTCTGATAAGCGTCGCACTGAAATAATACATAACCAGTTGGATTTGTCAGAGCAAGATTTGATTACTGAAGAAGATATGGTTGTTACCATGTCCCATGAAGGTTATGTGAAGTCGCAGCCCTTGAGTGATTATAAGGCTCAGCGTCGTGGCGGTAGAGGAAAATCAGCCACTGCAACTAAAGAGCTTGATTATGTTGATAAATTAATAGTTGCCAATACTCACGATACTATCTTATGTTTTTCCTCTCAAGGTAAAGTGTATTGGTTAAAAGTATATCAATTACCGGTAGCAAGTCGTGCCGCCAGGGGTAAGCCTTTTGTTAATTTATTGCCATTAGTTGAGGGTGAAAAGATTAATGCGTTATTGCCTATCCGTGAATTTACTGAAAATAAATTTATTTTTATGGCAACCTCTGAGGGAACAGTTAAAAAGACACCTTTAAAAGAATTTGAGCGCCAACGTGCTAGCGGTAAGATCGCTATTGATTTAAGAGAAGGTGATACTTTAGTAGGCGTTGCCGTTACTGATGGAAAACAGAATGTTTTGTTATTTGGTAGTACGGGTAAGGCGGTATGTTTTAATGAGGAAGATGTCCGCTCTATGGGTAGGACAGCAACTGGTGTTCGAGGCATGCGATTGCACCAAGGGCAGAAAATAATTTCCTTGATTATTGCAACTGAAGGCACGGTTCTCAATATTACTGAGAATGGCTATGGTAAACGCACCAAGTTGGCTGAATTTACCTGTCATAAGCGGGGAGGGCAGGGATTAATTGCGATACAAACATCAGA
>CAIVQX010000073.1 GCA_903908165.1 uncultured Methylococcaceae bacterium
ATAACAAGCAATCCCATATAATGATATTAGAACGGTTTATAAAACGCTATTACCTTGCGAGGAAGCCTCACAGGCTTTGTCATTTGGCAATATTAAAAAAAATGATACGAAGTATCTAGTCGGCAAACATCGGACAGATCGTATAGAAATGTCTAATATTTCTGGAGTACAGCCCCTAATTGAGAGATGATCGTGTACATTTATAAAATCGATATTCCAGCAACAGGACAGAGCTACATAGGACAAACGACAAAGTCTATCCAGTTTAGATTCATGCAACATAAAAATTCCAATGCAACATCCCTGATAGGGAGAGCTATTCAACACTGGGGAGACCCAAAAATCACTGAACTACATAAGGCCAATTCAAAAGCAGAACTTAATCGGCTTGAGACAGAAGAGATTAAAGCAAGAAGAACCATCTTCCCATTTGGCTATAACCTTTCAGCAGGAGGGGCTGCGGAGTCTGCTAAACATAAAGACGACCCAAGCTATGAATATACTCCTGATGACAGTGACATTAGCTTGCCAGCAATAATCAAGGAGTCTAAGAGAGGATTTACCACGCTTATTAAACAACTTATGCAAGAACGCTATATTGATGACGCGGAATACGATGAGATCGCCGACAACTTCGAAGTGAGCCCAATCACTAGACGCATGGTACATACAGGTGTTCAGATAACTAATAATATATGGACAGGTAAAGTAGAAAGGGTTGTTAACTCTATCAAGGGGACTTGGTCCACCGACTGGCCAAAAAGACTTCAACAAGGGTCGATATCTCATGAAGAAATGTTAGAAATGATGGCAAATTCAGGCGTTAATTTGGTCAACGTTATGCGACATAGTTCTCATAATGAAGAGATGAGGAAGATCACTAATAAAATACATGCACGAATAGCAGAGACTAAATCGCTAAGTCTGCCAAAGTAGTTAGGTTGGTTTTGGGCACGTTGGCACCCAAGCTTTTATCAATAAGGTCAGGTTAAATTGATATTGAGATTCAAGCCATCAAAATATTTGAAGCTTATTTAAAGCAATAAACCTCAAAAGAGTAAATACACTTTTGAGTAAAACTTGATTTGATGAAATGATTATTTGAGTATTTAGACGATGGTGTGTTGTTTGAAATGGCTGTCGACTGTTTGCCATCAAGAGACAGATGCTCATTACAGTGAACGGCTGCTTAGGGTCGAGTCCAGTAAACGAAAAAATACGACATCAAATCTCCCGAACAGACCGCCAAAGATCAGTGTTTGATTCAGATTCTTCATCACCGGATTTCAAGCCGACGATTTGAAAAAATGGGAAAGAGAAACGCCGCCGGCATTTCCCAATCATGCTCCGAAAAAGGTGGTGAAGCAGGTAAAAGCGGTTTCAGGGTGAAAAACTCGCCGCGCACACCGGCTTCGCCGCCTACATCACCTTTTTTCGACTTTTGAGCCGCTAAATTTTGACTATTTTGCCCATCAAAAATTGTGTAATAAATGGTGTTTCCTGGTAGCTTCCAATCATTACGATTACGCTCATCAAAGCTATCTTAAGTTATATTTTTTGATGTAACTTCATATATTGATTACACTTGTAGTGCAGATTGCATTGTGGCTTGTATTCACTTTTTACCTCAAAGTTGTAAGTGATTAATAATAGTTTGATTTCCTATTATCCAAATCAGTGCAGTCTGCAACCATATTAAATCAGCCCCAAGGCAAATAATGTTTTGAGGTTTAATAAATGAGCTTAATAGCGATACCCTTCATTCCAATAATATTATTGACGCTATATATTTTATTTAACACTAAGTGACAGAAGTAATGATTGAGTGCTATCCAACATCCTGATGATAAAAATGCTGAAGACATTTCCCTGAACCACCACCAAAGTGGTGAAACCGGTGTCGATTAAATATCACCATCATCGGATTTCAATCGGGCGATTTGAAAAAATGGGAGAGAAAAACGCCGCCGCCATTTTCCCAATCATGCTCCGAAAAAGGCGGTAAAACTGGTAAAAGTGGTGTCGCCCCGAAAATTATCGTCACCATCCACACCGGTTTCGCCACCTTCACCGCCTTTTTTTCGGTCGTTTTGATAAAATGTCAGTTTTTTAGCCAGCCACATCTCAGTCGACTGGCCGACAAAGAGCGCCACATCGATCGAACCATGTCACATCACCCGCAATGCCGGAGACTATGAAAAGGATGGATTTCAGGATTTTGTGGCGGCGTTATGGCAATTTCTTGGGCATCCACCAAAAAGATAAGCCAGTGAAGCTGTGTTCTGGTCGGACAACTATGATGGCATTACGGGAAGGAAAATCGATCTGGAAAGAAAAATTTATAAATCTAATTTAACCTGACGACAGAAACACCTAATAAATCAGTATCTGTCAGATTAGATCTTAACCATTTCATTTTACTTGAACATTTCAAGCCGCTCCTTGACCATCTTTATATAGAATATGCGGAAGCGACGTAGTGTATAGTCCTTGTGGTTGTCCTCTCTTAGATCAGCCCATGCTTTCAGCTTCTTCTGATCACTCTGCTTGCGCGCTTCTGCCTGAGCGCTCTTGTCCAATTTTGTCTTACCCTGTGTCATGCGCTCATAGTCATATAAGTCCATATATTTGCCGGTAATCGTTTCAATGACTTCTATCTCTTTCATGCTGAGCGTCTTCTTGAATTTATCAATATTGGCGGCAATTGGAGCGCTTAAATTTGACTCCCAAAGTGTTGACATTTTTGAGATGTCTTTAGCTTCAGTTGATTGAGATAGATCAAGCATGGAAGGCAAAAATGTAATACCAAAAAATTCGCATATCTTACGTAATACGATCTCTTGATTCGAAAGAAAATCTTCGTAGCGTATTGTTAAGACACGTTCGGGAAAACGCTCGGCCAAATTACGCGCCAGCGTAAATGACTCCAGCCAAGTAATTGCATTCAGGCCAGAATCAAAATCATGAATGATTGCTTTGTTCATACTCGATACTTGCGCACGCGGATCTCGCACTACATTTAAAAATAAGATGTCATCAAACAAAGTCATCAACTCTTCAGCGTAATGCACACTATCGAGTGATTTATCCATCACCACTCTGGCATGATGTGTTGTACCAGCTTCAAATAGCAATTCCCATACTATGCGATGCACACTGCGCGGCTCATGCTGAATCGCTTCAAACACTTTGATCGGATCAAAAATTACCTTCGGCCATTTCACCATGCTTGCGGCCTGCATTCCGACAATGTCTACGACCATTTGGAAGTAATTGCTATCATCCGCAAGGTCGCCATACAACGATACCAGCGGCATAAAATCAACTATATGCAACGGATAGGGTGAATAGAAATGAGGGCTGGAGTTAAGGCGCAAACGCAGTGCATGGCTACCACAACGACGCAATGGAATCATCAACACAGGCTTGGGGCGTTTCCTGGTTTCTGTTTGAGTTATTTTTTCTACCATTTTTGCCATTAAAAATCCTCCATACTGGATTTTTTATAATAATTACATTCTGAAATTAATTACGATGGTTTCTTTGTCTTCATCTTATGCAAAAATACCCTTGAACTGCATTACCCCCCAAAATTTCATCATTACGATACAGCACAATTTTAATAACTTGAAGTAAATACTCTACCTCTTTTGAAGTGACTGCCAAGGTAACGTCCTCCATTTGATAATACTTAGTAACTCGATTGATTCAAGCACAGTGGTATATGTTTGCTTGCCCATAAATCCCTTCAATGAATTTATAACCACTACTTACAATCATTTTCAGCTTAACCGGTTCACCGGCAGAAATGTCGACTCGCTTCGTTTTAAAAATTCGTTGATGTAGCTCATGTTTTTCATGCACAGGCACAATTGCCTATATCAATTCTCCAACTTAAAATGGGATCAATCCACTATAAAACAGCAGTTTTCTGATATACACTTCTTGCATATTTAACCCTGTCGTTACTTAAAGTTAAGTCAAAGAAATTGACTAATAAAATAAAATTCCTGCCAATCCAGCTACTGGCATTATCCAAATGACATCCAGTTTGAACTTTATCTGCGCCAGTAAGGCAGCAGAAAAAATCAATATCGATGCCCAATGAGGTGACGCTGTCATGGCTAACGCAATTACCGCCGCGACGATCATACCAATAACCGCCGGGCGTATTCCTTTCAATACCGCTTTTAATATTAGAGAATGTTTGATGCATGCCAGCAGATGCGAACTTGCAATCATTACCAAAGCTGGCGGAAGAAAGATGCCCATCGTGGCAACCAACGCTCCCACAAATCCTGCCACTTTATAACCAATAAATACTACACTAATCAAGATAGGGCCGGGCGTCACCTGGCCCATGGCAATGGCATCGACAAACTCCTGCTGTGTCAGCCAGCCATTGGTTTCGACTACGATTGTTTGAATTAGCGGAATAAATACGTATCCACCACCAAACAAAAATAGGCTCATGCTGGCCAAGGTGATGAACAATTTACTCAGCAACGTTACATTGCTATACCAAAATGGTATCGACAACGCTATTGATGCAAAAGCAACGCTGATCAGTTTACTGAATTTTTCAGCAGGCTTATTCTCTTTCGGCTTTACTTCAACCGCGGCAATTGCACCGCCAAACACTAACCAACCTATCAGCCCTGATCCAGCAATAATAGCCAATGACACACTAGCTCCACCCTGCCACACCATCAACGCTGCTGCAACAAGAGCAATCAAGGCCTCATAGATACCGAGTATTGCCTTGCGTCCCATATTCCATGCAACCACAAAAATGATCGCCGTTACTGCTGGTATAAACCCCATAAACAATTTGGAGATTAGAGGTAATTGACCCCAAGTGAAATAAGCAACGCTCAAGGCGAGCATCAATAGAAACGAAGGCAACATGACACCTACAAAGCAAACCATTGCACCAGGAATGCCATGCAGGCGATAGCCCACATAGGCAACAGTATTGACCGCAACTGGTCCTGGCAGCATGGTTGCCAGCGAGACACCGTCCAGCATCTCTTCAAGCGTCAGCAACTTATATCGCTCAACCACATAGCTTTCGACCATGGCAATCAAAGCCATAAAACCGCCGAATGCGGTGCTACCTATGCGCAAAAATAAGGTAAACAGTTTCCACAATGAAATTTTGTCAGCATTCATGCTTGACCCCTTGTAAAACTGATAGCTGAATCAAAGCGATATACTTTTTATCCATCACAAAAAATTCAGGATTATGTGAATCATCCTTAGTGTTAATTAGCTACTGCCCTAAAACATCGGGCAAATTGCCTTCAAATTCATTCACGACCACATGCTACTCAAGATACCATTGAAATGATAAATCGCTGAATATTTGAATAATTAATGGCAAAAAGTCCCTATTAAGGGGCTTATATATTGATATCACTAACTGACCTTAAGAAACGATAACTTATGGTTAACCTCAATTTTGTGGGCTTGGAGCCAATCTCAAACCAATATTATCTTATGGCTTTGCAGGGATTAAATGATAAATAGTTTTATAATGCTTTCCATCTGGGAGCATCTCTTTCTCAAAACTTCCACTTACGCCTTCGTAAGCTTTAGTGCCTCCAAGTATAACTCCAGTTCTTTTATGACCGGCAGTGGCTAATGATTTGTGATCCATTAGGACCGTACTTTCTTCCCAGAAAGTACCTTCAGGTAAAGCTATTGATACTAAAAATCCCCGTAGCTCTTTATGTGTTTTCTTGTTAACAGAAAGCACTGTCGCTACTGAATGATATTTTCCAATGATATCGCCATTTTCAGTAAAACTAAGATCACCATTACGGAATCGACGATGATCCTTTCCAAAATCTTTCTTGTTATTATGGCTATTGAACATCTCTCCAGCAGAAGCAAATACAGTCAAGTCTTGTGCTTTAGCTGTATAAGTGGTCATCGATAATAATGCCATTAAAAGACTAAAACAGAAGTAGCTACTATTTTTCTTATTTATAAAAAACATTTACACCTCGAAGTGTATATAAAAGTGAATAAAATGAATTTTATTGTATGGTTTATGCTGCTAAATAGCTATCCTTATTGTCGATATAAGGGCCGATAGGGCTAGCAGAAATACTAGGGTAAATGGCTGACGGATGGTCGGTTCATGGTTGATTCCTTTTTCAAAATTAATGCTAGAAATCTTTTCTCCGCACCCTCCTTCAAAAAATTCGCCACGCCGCAACAGCCATGATTGTAATCACACGCGACGTTCTTCTAAACTGCCTGAAAAAAGGCGGTATAGGAGGTGAAGCAGGTGGTGCCGGCCCGAAAAACTCGCCGCGCACACCGGCTTCGCCAACTTCACCGCCTTTTTCCCGGGCGTTTCGAAAAATTGTCAGTTTTTATTCGCCCTGCTCTCAGTCCGCGGCGCGAAAAATCTCTCCCGCCTCATCATGGTCCAAAGCATACTCTCTCAGTCTATGATACTGCTGGGCACAGTTGTCGGTGAATTGACTCTCGGTGCCGAATGATAGATTGCTGTATGCATAGAGACAAGCAGTGATGCCAAGCGCATCGGCCGACATTTCGCCCGCATAGTCATTCATGCAGCTTACCTTGAATTTGTTTTGAGAACTGGGTGACATATAAAACCCGCCATTGGA
>CAIVQX010000074.1 GCA_903908165.1 uncultured Methylococcaceae bacterium
CTTTCATCGCTGTGTTGCTGAAGTTCCGGCCTACCGTAATTTCCTGGAAGCACAAGGTATCAATCCGTCAACTATAACAAACTTCCTCAGCTTTTGTGAGCTACCGCTAATGGATAAAGCGTCTTACATGTCTGCTTATCCCTTACCTGATCGCTGCTTTGGTGGAAGCCTTGAAGGCTCTGATCGAGTAGCGGTATCTTCCGGCTCCACTGGCCAACCCACTTTCTGGCCTCGATCTGTGGCACATGAAGCTGATGTAGCAGTTCGCTTCGAACAAGTATTTAAAGATAGTTTTCAAGCCCATGAGCGATCGACTCTAGCTATTGTTTGTTTTGCTCTTGGTAACTGGGTAGGTGGCTTATACACGACCTCATGTTGTTGGCATCTAGCCAGCAAAGGCTATTCCTTGATGGTAGCAACACCGGGGAATAACAAAGCGGAAATTTTTCGAGTGATACGTGCTATGGCACCCCACTTTGAACAAACTGTCTTATTGGGCTATCCCCCTTTTGTTAAAGATGTGATCGATTCTGGTATTGCTGAAGGAATAGAATGGAGCACCTACAAACCCAAACTGGTTTTTGCAGGTGAGGTTTTTAGTGAAGAATGGCGCAGCTTGGTGCTGCAACGAATTGGTTCGGTGGCTTTCTGTCACGATTCAGCTTCGCTTTATGGAACAGCTGATGGTGGCGTTTTGGGTAACGAAACACCTTTTAGTATCGCGATACGGAGATGGTTGTCTATCCATCCTACTGCAGCTCGAGGTTTGTTTGGTGAATCACGATTGCCTACTTTGGTACAATATGATCCCACCAACCGATTTTTTGAAGTGCACGATGACACACTGGTAGTTTCTGGAGAAAATAGTGTTCCATTAGTACGCTATCACATTGCCGATAAAGGCGGCTTAATCAGTTTTGAGGCTATGTGGACTTTTCTTAACAATCAAGGCGTCCATTCCTTAGATGAGCTTGGACTTGACACTCATTTTCAACCACGATCCTTACCTTTTGTTTATGTATTCGGACGAGCTGACTTCACCGTTTCCTTTTATGGCGCTAATATTTATCCTGAAAATGTTACTGTTGGCCTAGAACAACGGCAATTTTCATCATCAATCACTGGAAAATTTGTCTTAGAAACTCGTGAAACCGATAACGGTGATAAATATCTGCACATCGCCGTAGAACTATTACCTGATATTCAAGCCACTATAAGGTTATCGGAAAGCATAGCCGAGTCCGTTAAAATACAGCTATTACGCTTGAATAGTGAATTTGCTAATTACACCCCAGCAGAACGTCAACACCCTCAAATAACCTTATACGCATTTGCAGACCCCGACTATTTTCCAATTGGGGTAAAACATCGCTATACACGCAACTAGTTTTCAGCAATTCAATTACCTACCGTGACTGTTAAAAAACACCCTACCTGTGACTATTTATTTGTCTATGGAACCCTAAGACGCAATAGCACCAGTGAACTGTGCAAGCTTTTAAAAAATCATGCTGATTTTATCCTTGGTGCCTGCTATCAAGGTAAACTCTATTTGATTGATGACTATCCTGGCGCTGTAGCATCAAATAACCCTACCGATAAGGTACAAGGCGAAGTTTATTTTCTTCATAACCCACCATTTGTCTTATCACAGCTTGATGTTTATGAAGAATGTAGTTTTGAATTTACCCAACCAACGGAATTTATTCGTGAAATCAAACCGGTTCAACTGGCTAACGGAAAAACGATACCCGCATGGATTTACACTTATAATTTCAGCACAGAAAATCTTAAGTTAATAGCATCGGGGGATTTTCTCACGATAGAACAATCTACCAACCTTTAATACATCCGTTTAAACAACGAATAGGCTTAAATGCCGATAAACCCTTAATCCAATGAAAATAGGCATACAAACCTGGGGCTCTAATGGCGACATAAGGCCAATGCTGGCTCTGGCTAATGGCTTGCAACAGGCAGGTCACACCGTGACTTTAGTGGTAAGCAGTATTGATAATCGCTGTTATCAAGATAGCTGCAATCAAATGGGTATCGCTTACCGACATGTACCAAAACATATTAATTTCGATATGGAGGATTTTGCACAGCGTGCCTTTAAAATGCATCCTCTACAATGGTTGCGCTCCCTCCTTGATGAAGCCTTCTTTCCTTACGAACAAGCCATCTATATTAGCTCACAACAATTAGTTGCCGAAAACGATTATGTGATTGGTCATCACTTTCTCTATCCTCTAAAATTGGCCGCCTTAAAGCAGAAAAAACCTTTTATTAGCATCACACTTTGCCATGCCGCTATCCCTAACCCAACAGTACCCCCCTTAAGTTTTCCTAATATGGGTCAACAATTCAATAAAATAAGCTGGATGCTATTAGATACTGTATTTAATTGGGCCTTGAAAAAACCCTTAAGTCGCTTATGGTTGGAAGCAGGTGAGATACCCCCGAAAAATGTACTGACAGAACTACTTAGCTCTCAACAACTGAACTTGGTTGCTGTCGACCCTCTATTCTGTCGCTTACATGAGCAATGGTTACCGCATAACCAAGTCTGTGGTTTTTTAAATTTAACGGAAGATATTCAGCATTGGATTATACCTGATAAGCTTTCTAATTTCTTAAACAATGGTTCTGCCCCCGTTTACATGACTTTTGGTAGCTTACAACAAGCCGTCCCTGACTGGAGCATGGCTTTATTTTTAGAAGCAGTAAAATTAGCCGGTTGCCGGGCAATTATCCAGACCAGCTCAGACCAATATCCAGCCGACAGTGAAATTAAGGATATTTATTTTATAGGCCGGCATCCACATCAACCCTTGTTTAGCCGATGTTCGGCCGTTGTTCATCATGGTGGTGCGGGTACGACGCATGCTGCAACTCGCTCTGGGTGTCCTTCAGTGGTTATTCCATTTATGGATGAACAACTATTCTGGGCGCACCAACTTCAAAAACTTGGTTTGGCAGGTAAACCATTACCCGCCAAAAAAGTGACGGCAACTTCATTGTCTAAGAGTCTAAAGTTTGTTTTAAAATCAACGAGCATCCAAAGAAACGCGCAACAAGCCAGTATGATGATGCAAAAAAATGATGGTGTTACGCAGGCTATTAAATTGCTTAAAAGACATTTCCAATAAGATGTCATTCATTCAACTGATGCTATCTCATTTTTTAGTTGGTATTTTTTTGTATTGAAAATTGCGACGAATGCAATCCCACCAAACGGCTAATCATAATAACCAAATAAAGTTGCCCTATGATAGCTTCAAGAATTGATAATGTTCGAGCGGGTCTAGTGAGTGCTTGAATATCTCCATAACCAACCGTAGTTAGTGTTACAAAACTGTAATAGTTAAATGATGAAATCTCATTCCCTAAGTTTTCGGGCATTTTAAATGACCCTGGGTGATAATTTTCTACAAAAAAATAGGCATAACTCCATATCATTCCTATCAAAATATAAACAGACGCAGCAGCCATTACTAGGTCTATCTTTACTTGGCTTCTTTTCTCTTTTTCTATATAAGTCCATATCATAATCATGATTACTATAAGATAAACGAAAGTCAAACCTAACATCACTTTTTCAACCACAGGACTCTGTAGGGTATGCTGTAAGAGTCCCAAAATCATTACGACGCTTATTAATATCCATGAAAGTCTAAGTAGCCTAGTCTGATCATTCATGGCATAAAGCCCAGACATTAATACTATTGATAGAAAAAAATCCCAACCCAAGTTCGCCCAGATATCATTAGCAACAAATTCATCTACAAATGGTCGAATGAAGATTATGAATATAAATGTCATTAGCAGAAAATGAAATCTACCGATAACATGCCCACCAAGTTGTAGAGTTGTTTTCTTTTTCATTATTACATATTACTGTTTAATTAAAATTATGCTTTTCGAACATAACTGTTGGCGTATTTTATTTAAAAAACACACCTCTTTAAACAAACTTTTTGGCATTACTGATGAAATATTCCCATTTCTAAAATAGAGTAAAAGTCATTTATTCTTAAACTTACCCGTAAATAAGAAAAATGCGTTAACCTTAGCGAATAACTAAACTAGAAGAATTGTTTTTATTATGTCTTTAATTAGAAAAGTTTCTATCATTTCTCTTTCAGCAATTTGCTCCACTCTATTAATTGCTTGTGCGTCGTCTTCAATTATTGTTGGTAGCGTAAAGCCAGCTTTGTTGCCTGAACAAGTAAAAATTTATATACATACTCCTAAAAAATATAACGAAATAGCGCTTATTGAAACATCCAGCACAGGGTCTTGGGCATTCACATCACAAGGAAAAATGGACGTAGTAATTGAGCGTCTAAAGGAAGAAGCTGCCAAACATGGCGCAAATGGTATATTATTTCTAGGAACCGTCAATGAATATGGGACTTCAATGGCAAATTCCACAGGAACTACCATAACCAGCAATGCGGATTTCTGCATTGGTATTGGTGGGTCTTATGAGCTCACTGGAAAATCTGGCAACGGCATAGCCATTTTTGTCGAAGAGGAATAAAATTTAAACCACTTTTGTAAAATTAGAACAGTTGTCATAAGTTAATTGTTAAGCAATATTAAAGAATTTTTATTTTATATTAACTTATTGCTTTTATTGGTGCCCCAAAGTGGATTTGAACCACCGACCTGTCCCTTAGGAGGGGACCGCTCTATCCAGCTGAGCTATCGGGGCATTTAGTAATTTTACCATAAAGCTTAATTACTGAAAATTATGTTTTGCTTATAACTTCTTTCATCTTTAGCTAATTATCAACCCACTCATACAGTTCCGTTAATGCTGGATCACATTTACAGCAACTTGTACCACATGAACTCTCCCGTGATAATTTGCGAACCTGACCTTTTTTTAGCCACTTATCAAGCATGCCTCGCAATGCATCAGCATCGATTTTAAAGTGATTAACTAATTCTGATAAAGCAACTCTATTCTGTTGTTTTATATAGCTACGTAAATCAGATAATATCATTTATTGAGACCTGCTTATCTTTAGCTAAGGTAATCTTTCCAGTGAGCCATAAAGACAATAAGACTACTACAAAAACACTACTCAATCCGCTAATCCAAGCTAATGAATAGGAAGGATGCTGATTAAACGTCATTACTTGATAGAAAATAGTCGCTGTCATATAAGCAATTCCAGTAGTCCAACATACTACAAATAACGTCCACCCAACATTAGTTTCTCGATATATTGCTGCTGTGGCTGCTACACAGGGTGCGTACAACAAAATAAATAATAGATAAGCAAATGCACCAGCTTTTCCATCGAAACTATGCTGCATGGCTGCAAATGTATCGGTTTTAACTTCCTGCTCATTTGCGGCAGAGGTCATATCATTTACCGTACCGATATTTAGGCCTAGTGGATCTAATAAATTATCTGCAATAGCACTTAGATTTTCAGGCACTGTTAAATAAGCTGCGATTAAAGCAGTCTTCAAGTTAAATGGTGTTTTTTCGGCTACTTCACTCCCTTTTGACAGCTCACTATATAGGGCGTCAAGGGTTCCTACTACAGCTTCTTTAGCTAAAACCCCTGTAAAAATCCCAACTGTTGCTGGCCAGTTTTCTTTTTCAATACCCATTGGTTTGAATAGAGGCGTTAATCCACGTCCAATTTCACTTAATACAGATTTGTTACTATTTTCCTGACCAAAACTTCCGTCAGTTCCTACTGCGTTGAGAAAGTTTAAAACCAACACCATGGGTATAATGACTTTACCCGCGTTGATCAAAAAGGATTTAAGTCTATCCCATGTTCTAATGAAGACGCCACGAAACGTGGGTAAATGATAGGCAGGCAATTCCATAATAAATGGTGCTGATTCACCTTTGAATAGGGTGTGACGCATAATCAAACCGGTTAGCACTGCAACTGCAATGCCTAACAGATATAAACCAAAAACAAGATTCTGACCGCCCACAGGAAAAAATGCTGCCGCAAATAAGGCATAAACTGGTAGTCGAGCGCCACAAGACATAAAAGGATTCATAAGATTGGTTAGAATTCTGTCTCTTTTATTCTCTAACGTGCGAGTTGCCATGATTGCAGGTACATTACAACCGAATCCTACAATCATTGGTACAAATGACTTTCCTGGTAAGCCGATCATACGCATAAATCTATCCATGACAAAAGCAGCCCTTGCCATATAACCTGAATCCTCTAATGCTGATAAAAACATAAACAAGAATCCGATAATAGGTATAAATGTAGCGACTACCTGAATACCACCACCAATGCCTTGAGTCATTATAACAACCAGCCATTCAGGTAAACCCATCGACACAAGCTCAAGTTTTAAACCATCAACCAAAAGAGCACCCACCAATTGATCGAAGAAATCAACAAAAGCAGTACCAATATTAATGGTAAACATAAACATGGCATACATAACCAGCAGAAAAACCGGAATCCCTAAATAGCGATTTAATACAATTTGGTCTATTTTTTCTGTTGTATGCCTACTGACCTCATTGAGTCTGCATACCGATTCCTGAATCAAACTATTAACAAATCCATAACGCGCATCTGCAGCTAGAATATCAATGTCATCCTCTGTTTCAAGCTCTACCTCTTGCTGTAATTGAGCAACAATCGGTATCAGTTTACTACCAGCAAATTGTGTGGCAAGTGTATCGCCTTCTAACAATCGCAATGCTAACCAGCGCAAATCGCAATGGCACTGTTCAGCTATAATTGCCAGATTAGGTGTTATTTTATTGATGGCCCTTTCCAAGGAATCTGTATAGATAATATCTGCCGATGGAATTGGCTTAGTTATGGCAGCACTATTGATTTGTGTTTTTAAATGTCCAATACCTACTTTAGTAGAAGCTGTAATGGGAATTACAGGACAACCCAACTTTCTACAAAGACGCTCATAATCTATTTTTACGCCACGCTGTTTGACCGTATCCATCATATTAAGCACTAATATCATAGGTACGCGCATTTCGATGAGCTGAGCAGTTAGATAAAGGTTTCTCTCGATATTTGCAGCATCTACAATATTAATAATTAAATCAGCAGTTCTGGATGCAACATAATCTCGGGCAACTTTTTCATCTAATGATACTTGATCATCCGCTGCTTCTAACGAGTAAGTACCTGGTAAATCAACCAATTCAATTAACTTACCAGCAAAGGAGTATTCACCTGTTTTTTTCTCAACAGTTACACCAGGCCAATTGCCTACATGTTGCCTAGAACCAGTAAGAACATTAAAAAGTGTTGTCTTACCACAATTAGGGTTACCCACCACACCTACTGTGAAATCAGTTTTCATGACAACTTCTCTATTAGCAGTACTGCCGCTTCATCTTTACGCAAAGTTAAAGAAAATCCACGCAACTTGATCTCAACAGGATCACCCATCGGTGCAAATCGAGTGATTCTAAATTCAGTCCCCGGCGTCAAACCCATAGCAAGCAAACGTTTACGATAAGCTTTGCCAGCTTGTTCAAACCCAACTATCTTTCCCAAATCACCTACTGCTAACTGCTTTAAACTCATTGCCATAAAGCTAACCTGGTAATAATAATTAGGAGGAGAAATAATATGAAAAAATGGCGGCAATCAATAATCATTCTCATTAGGAATGAATATAACATACAATCATGTTCTATCAAAACAAGTTGACGTGGAAAATAAGATGTATAAGGAGTATGAGATGTTATTAAAATATTAATCGCAACAAACATCTAAGGGAGGAACCTACTGATTATTAATAAAGATAGTCTATGGAGGCAATTCTTTATTAGTAACAATTCCATTAAAGTTGAACTCTTAATGGCAATTCGATATTCAAAATTGGGTGAGGCAATACTTAAGCTTACAGTAATGAATAATTAACCTGCATGGAAAATAATCTAATTTATGTACGAACTTGATGAACTGAATCTATGTGTATTTTATTTTTTATTTGATAAAAATTAATCAGTTATCTTATACTTGTGACTAGCTGAATCCACTCTATCTCGCAATTCCTTTCCTGGCTTAAAATGTGGTACATGCTTCTCAGCCAACTCAACAGCTTCACCCGTTTTTGGATTCCGACCCATTCGTTGAGGACGCTTATGTAAAGAAAAACTACCAAAACCTCTAATCTCAATTCTATTGCCGGTAGATAGCGCTCGATTCATTTTCTCAATGATACATTTTACTGCAAACTCTACGTCCTTGACTGCAAGATGCGGTTGTTTTTTGGCAAGTTCTTCAATTAATTCTGATTTTGTCACATTTTATCCTGTGAGAAAGAAAAAATTAGAGGGCACGCTATAACGCGCACCCTCCTTTATTGTTTTATTTTTCCATTTGCTTAAAAATATCAGCAAATGTAGGTGTTCCAACTGATTGTTGAGAATGATCCTTAATAGAATGCGTCTCTTCATCTTGATCTTTTGCTTTTATTGACAATGAAATTGACTTACTTTTCTTGTCAACACCAATAAATTTAGCTTCAAGTGTATCACCTTCTTTCAACAACGTGCGGGCATCTTCGACACGATCACGTTGAATTTCAGAAGCTCGTAAATAACCCTCTACATTATCAGCTAAAACAATAATAGCGCCTTTAGCATCGACTTCCTTAATTGTTCCTTTTACCAAACTTCCTTTTTCATGAGTCGCTAAAAAGTTTTGGAATGGATCTTGTTCAAGTTGTTTAATACCCAATGAAATACGTTCACGTTCAGAGTCAACGGCCAAAATCACTGTTTCAAGTTCATCACCCTTTTTAAATTCACGAGCAGATGCTTCGCCTTCTTCTGCCCATGAAATATCAGACATATGAACCAGTCCATCTATACCGCCATCCAGCCCAATAAAAATACCAAAATCAGTAATTGATTTGATTTTACCTGAGATCTTATCGCCTTTGTTGTGAGTTGCCGCAAATTCATCCCATGGATTTGTTTTGCATTGCTTCATACCCAATGAAATACGACGACGTTCTTCATCAATTTCTAATACCATTACTTCAACATCGTCGCCTAATTGAACGAGTTTAGATGGATTAACATTTTTATTTGTCCAGTCCATTTCTGAAACGTGAACCAAGCCTTCAACACCTTCTTCAATTTCAACAAAACAACCATAATCGGTCAAATTATTTACTTTACCGAATACACGTGTGCCAGCTGGATAACGACGTGCTATGTTTTGCCATGGGTCTTCACCCATTTGCTTCATGCCCAATGAAACACGATTTTTATCTTTGTCATATTTCAAAACTTTAACTTTAATTTCTTGACCTATTTCTACACATTCAGATGGATGACGAACACGACGCCATGCCATATCAGTAATATGTAATAAGCCATCAATACCGCCTAGATCAATAAACGCGCCATAATCGGTAAGGTTTTTAACAACACCAGTTACAACTGCACCTTCTTCTAGTGTTTTCAGTAATTCTTCTCTTTCTGCACTGTATTCTTTTTCAACTACTGCGCGACGTGAAAGAACTACATTATTACGTTTTTGATCAATTTTAATAACTTTGAATTCAAGATCACGATTCTCAAGGAAAGTAGTATCTCTAATTGGGCGAACATCAACTAATGAACCTGGTAAAAAGGCGCGCAATGCTCCAACTGACACAGTGAAACCACCACGAACTTTACCAGTAATGACACCAATAATAGTTGCTTCTTTTTCAAAAGCAGTTTCAAGTTCAAACCAAGCTTTATTTTTCTTTGCTTTGTCTCGAGAAAGGAGAGTTGCGCCCAAGCCATCTTCAAACAAATCTAGAGCAACTTCTACCTCATCGCCAATTGATACTTCTAATTCGCCATTATTATTTAAGAACTGCCATTTTGGAATGACGCCTTCTGACTTAGAATGTGTACTAACGATAACCATATCATTTTCGATATCTATCACTGTACCAATTAACATGGCACCAGGAGTCATTTTGGTCCTGGTTAAACTTTCTTCGAGTAATGCAGCAAAGCTTTCGCTCATTTTATTTTCCCAAGTTTGTCGAAACTCGAACAAACCTTTTCTTTATCAAAGTTAAAAAAAAACCACATCTAAAATTGATGTAGCCATACAAAAATCCTTATCGGATTAAATTCAATACTTCTTCAACTACGTCATTTATAGACATGGCTGAAGAATCAATATAGAGCGCATTATGGGGCATTGCCAAAGGAGCAATTTCACGCTCCATATCACGGCGGTCTCGCGCATCTATCTCATTTTTTATCTCTATAAGATTAGCATTAATTTCTTTTTCCATCAACTGTTTATATCTTCTCTCTGCTCTTTTTACAGCGCTAGCAGTTAAAAACACTTTATTTTTAGCTTCTGGAAATACCACCGTACCCATATCACGACCATCAGCAACTAATCCTGGTAACCGACTAAAATCGCGTTGCTTTTGCAATAAAATCTGTCTAACATTCGGCACAACTGCAATTTTAGAAGCTAAACTACCAGTACTCTCGAGACTTAATTGCTTGGTTATATTCTCTCCATTAAGCTTAACGACCAACTCATCACCGCATTCAAACGCTAGCTCCATGCCTTGCGCAACTTTAACAATATCATTGATATTCGCTAAATCAACTGAAGTCTTTTGCAAGGCTATAGCTAATGAGCGATAGATCGACCCACTATCCAAATAATGCCAACCTAATTTCTTTGCCACCAATCGACTGACCGTGCCCTTGCCAGCGCCACTTGGTCCATCAATCGTCAGAACAGGAATACTCACTATGACTGCTCACAAATCAAAGCTAAACCCAATCGCTTCACCAAATCTTTAAACTCGGGAAAAGAAGTGTTTACATTTTCACAATCAAGAACCGTAATTGGCGCATGTGCTCTTAACCCAGCTATAGAAAAAGACATTGCTATTCGATGATCGCCATGCGAGCTAACTACTCCACCACCTATTAAGCCACCTTGAATAACCATACCATCAGCTGTTGGCTGCGCATCGACACCTAAAATTTGCAAACCATCTGCCATTACCTGAATACGATCCGACTCTTTTACCCTAAGCTCCTCAGCCCCACTTAATCTCGTTTGCCCACTTGCACAAGCAGCTGCAACAAATAATACCGGGAATTCATCAATTGCCAATGGCACCAATTCTTCTGGAATATCTATACCTTTAAGTGGGCTATATACAACATGTAAATCAGCAACCGGCTCTCCACCAACGACACGCTGGTTAAGCACTTCAATATTGGCTCCCATTAGTCTTAGAATATCAATAACGCCAGTACGGGTTGGATTAATGCCCACATGCTTTAATAATAAATCAGAACCCGGTGCAATTGATGCGCCTACTAAAAAGAACGCGGCAGAGGAAATATCACTAGGCACATCAATATCGGCTGCGATCAAATGGCCATTAGCACTAATGGTCACTTTGCTACCTTCCTGCCTAACTGGATAAGAAAATCCCGAAAGCATTCGCTCAGTATGATCACGTGTTGGCGCAGGCTCTGTGACACTCGTTTCTCCCTCAGCATACATTCCAGCCAATAACAAACAGGACTTAACTTGAGCACTTGCCATAGGCATCACATAATCAATACCTTTCAATCGACCAGCTTGGCCAGTTATATAGAGTGGCGCAGTACCTTTTTCAGTCGTTTTTATATCTGCGCCCATAGCCGCTAATGGCTCAGTAACTCGCTTCATAGGTCTGCCAGACAAAGACTTATCTCCTGTCAAAACTGTATTAAAAGACTGTCCAGCCAATAATCCGCTTAATAACCGCATGGATGTTCCTGAGTTACCCAAATACAATTCTTTCTTTGGTGCTTTCAAACCTTGCTTACCGACGCCATGAATAGTCAAGCAGCCATCAACCGGCCCTTCAATCTCAACACCCATATCACGAAATGCCTGCAGGGTAGCCAAGGCATCTTCAGCCTCAAGAAAGCCTTTAACATGGGTAATACCATCGGCTAAAGAGCCCAACATAATAGATCGATGTGACATGGACTTATCACCAGGTACTCGCGCTTCGCCCTGCAAACGACCACCTGGCTGAACTTGAAATGTTATTGATTTTGACATATTTCCTTCAAACTGGTTAAGAAAGCGTTGCCGCGCAGTGTTGGCATACGCAAATATTTCTAAAAGTTGCTGATCTTTATCATTCTCGAGCAAGCACTCAATTTTATCCAGTTGCATCCTTGTTTGTTGAATCAAAGGAATTATTTCGCTTTTATTGGCTATGCAAATATCTCGCCACATTGCTGGATCGCTGGATGCAATCCTTGTAAAATCTCTAAAACCTCCTGCTGCATACTTAAAGATTTCACTTTGTTCATCTTTATGACCCAGCATATCTACTAAAGCAAATGCCAATATATGGGGCAAATGACTTGTTGCCGCCAATACTGCATCATGACGATTGACATCCATCATTGATACTACTGATCCACATAGCTCCCAAAAATTTTGAATTTTTCTTATGCTATTTGTTTGAGTATTTTTGAGCGGGGTAATTATAAGGCGTCTATTTAAAAATAAATCATAAAAACATGCCTCAACCCCACTTTGTTCAGCACCAGCAATAGGATGGGCTGGAATAAAATTATCCGGAACCTTACCAAAAACATGCTCGGCAGCTTTTATTACACTTAATTTAGTACTACCAACATCTGTATAAATTATTTGTTGAGACCAATATGGCTTAAGTAATGCAAAGATGCTTTCAACTGCAGCAACCGGTGTAGCTATAATTAAGCAATCTATACCTTCTAATGCTGACTCAATCTGTAAATAATAGTCATCAATAACACCGAGATGTTTTGCGGCTTCTAAATTCGGGACATCTTCCAAGCGCCCATAACCAACAATACTTTTACTTAGTCCATAATGTCTTGCAGCGCGAGCGATTGAACCACCTATTAAACCAACACCGATAATACAAAGTCTTTCAAACATAAACCAACGTATCGGTTAATGCTTTGAGAAATTTTGCATTCTCTTTTGCAGTACCAATACTAATACGCAAATGATTAGGTAATTCATAATTTCCTACAGGCCTGACAATTATTCCTTTATGCAATAAAGCCTCGTAAATAGGTTGGCCCGCTTGCTTTAAGTCCACCAAAACAAAATTACCTGCCGAAGGAACCCAATCAAGACCCAATTTTATAAATCCTTCAGTGAGTTGTTGCATACCTTGCATATTTAAAGTGATAGTCTTTTGAAGATGATCATCATCTGCCAGTGCCGCTTCTGCAGCGACTAAAGCCAACGTATTATTATTAAAAGGTTGGCGCACACGATTAAGAATATCCGCAAACTGGAGGCTTGATAATCCATAACCAACACGTAACCCGGCCAATCCATAGGCTTTTGAAAAAGTACGCGTAATTAAAAGATTGGGGAACTTTTTTAGCCAATCAATCGAATTAACTGATTCAATACTACTAACAAATTCAAAATAAGCCTCATCCAATACGCAGATACAAGTATCAGGCAATGCACCAATAAAACCTTCCAAGCTCTTTTGACTTAGCAAAGTACCTGTAGGATTATTTGGATTTGCAATAAACACTAGACGTGTTTTATCTGTAATTGCCTGCAACATTGCAGACAAATCATGGCCATAATTTAAAGCTGGCACTACGACTGCCTTAGCGCCCAGCGCTTGCGTTACGATCGGATATACTGCAAAAGCATGTTGCGAAAAAACAGCCTCATATTCAGGCGTTAAAAAAGCTCTTGCTACTAATTCTAATATCTCATTCGAGCCATTACCGAGCGTAATCTGCCCCTCCTCTAACTCATATTTTTTAGCTAAAGCTTTTTTTAATCCAAAACCGCTACCATCAGGGTAAAGCGCCAACGTTGACAAAGCATTCTGTATAGCAGTCATCGCTTTTTTTCCAGGACCTAATGAATTCTCATTAGATGCCAGCTTAACAATTTCAGTAAGCCCTAATTCCCGCTCTAACTCTTCAATTGGCTTACCTGCTTTATAGGGAATAAGTCCTTGCACACCGACTACGGCAAGACTGAATATTTTATCGAAATTATTCATCAGTTTTTATTGAAATATTTTATGCTAGGGCTACTTTCTTAAATTACTAATAAAACCAGCTTATAGAATTGCTTTAGGATAAGATCCTAATAGCCTGAACATTTTAACGGTTTCTTTTACGGTCTCTAACGCTTGAGCGACAACTTTATCTTCACTATGCCCATCGATATCAATAAAAAATAGATAATCCCATAATCCTTGACGTGAAGGTCTAGACTCAATATTGACCATCGCAATACCAAACTTTGCAAAAGGCTCAAGGATCCTATGAAGAGCTCCTGGTTGGTTTCCTGTAGAAACAACCAGCGAAGTTTTATCATTACCGGTAGGAGAAGGTGATTGTTGCCCAATGATTATAAAACGAGTTGTGTTATTGGGCTCATCTTCTATGTTTTTTTCAATAATTTCCAAATTATGTACTTCTGCTGCTGCGATGCCTGCAATAGCTACTGCTTGATGACTAATCGAAGCCAATCGCGCAGCCTCAGCATTACTATTGACTGCAGTAAGCTTTACATGTGGCAAATGATTATCCAGCCACTGCCGACATTGCGCTAATGATTGCTGGTGAGAAAAGACTTCTTTGATATCAGCCAATTCTTTTACATGCCCCATCAAATTTTGATGCACTCTAATCTCAACTTCTCCACACACTTTTAATGGTGATGTTGAAAATCTGTCCAAGGTATGACTAATAACACCTTCTGTAGAATTTTCGACAGGCACTACACCGAATTGGCAAAACCCTGACTCCACTACACTAAATATTTCATTTATAGTGACAGCCGGAATCGCTTTAACTGCATGCCCAAAATGCTTAAAAACAGCTTGCTGCGTAAAGGTACCTTCAGGGCCTAGAAATGCAATTTCCATCGGTTTTTCAAGCGCCAAACAAGCGGACATTAACTCTCGAAAAAAACGCACTGTAGTTTGATCTGACAAAGGCCCTTTATTTAACTCCATAATACGCCTTAAAACCAATGATTCACGGTCTGGACGATAAAATGTACCTTGCTCGCCTTCGGCGATTTTTGTTTTAGCAACTTCCATCGCACAAAATGCCCTTTCATTAATCAATTGCAAAATCTGCTCATCGATTGAATCAATTTTGTCTCTTAATTCAGAAAGGGGCGTCACTGGTAACATTATTGCTGCTCTGTATTGAAAAGGATAGTTTAATGAGTACGTTCAAATTCAGCCATAAAATCGATCAAAGTAAGCACACCCGCTTCCGGCATTGCATTGTAAATACTTGCCCGCATTCCACCCACTGATCTATGTCCTTTTAATTCAAACAACCCATTTGCTTCCGCAGAAGCTAAAAACGACTTATCCAAACTTTCATCCGCTAAAATAAAGGGTACATTCATCCGCGAGCGAAATGGGATAGCTACCGGATTTGAATATAATGCCGACTGATCAATAGCTTGATATAATTTATTCGCTTTAGCAACATTACGCACCTCAATTGCCTCAACCCCACCTTGACCTTTTAACCACTTAAGTATTAATCCAACCAAATACCAATTGTAAGTTGCAGGCGTATTTAGCATTGATTGATTTTTTGCTTGCTCGGCATAATCAAAAACAGAAGGTACCGATTTACTGGCATGTCCAATTAAATCATCCCTGACAATAACCACTGTAACACCTGCAGGACCCATATTCTTTTGAGTTCCAGCATAAATCAAACCATACTGCTCTATATCAATTTTACGTGACAAGATATTAGATGACATATCCGATACTAGTGTCAAACCTTTAGCATTCGGACAATCTTGAAACTCAACACCATGAATAGTTTCATTAGAGGTGTAATGTAAATAAGCAGCCTCCTCATCGATTAACCATGTCGATGAATCTGGAATGCTGGTATATTTAGTATCTTCAGAACTTGCAATTACCAACACTTCACAATAACTCTGTGCATCTTTAATGGCTTTTTCAGACCATGCACCCGTGTTAACGTAACAAGCCTTAGTTTTGCCATTCAAAATATTTTGCGGTATAAATGAAAATTGAGCAGATGCTCCACCTTGCAAAAATAGCACCCTATAATTTTCAGGTACATTCATTAAGCTTCTTAAATCACTTTCCAACTCTTGCGCTATAACCGAGAAATGTTTGCCACGATGACTCATCTCCATTACCGACATACCAGTGCCCTGCCAATCCAACAACTCTTGTTGAGCTTGCTTTAAAACTTCTTCAGGAAATACTGATGGTCCTGCACTAAAATTGTATACTTTGGACATATCTTTTCTCTTAATTAATATTTGTTTTTGTCGTATTGGAAAGACAAAATCTTTAGCGTCTATTCATTATTTATCATCATAATTGAAGTTTATGAGCCTTATTCTTCTACCTGCTCTATGTCAATATCTGAACTATCATTCAAATCAACACCTTCTTGCAATACCCCATCGACATAAACTTCTTTTTCATCGCCTGCATCGTCATCATCTTCACCAACGAGACCTTCAATACGATCAACACCTATAACTTTTTCTTTTTTATCCAGCCGAATAATTGTCACACCTTGGGTATTTCTTCCAACCACTGAAATGCCATCAACACGGGTCCTAACCAAGGTTCCACCATCGGTTATCAACATAATCTCATCATTATCATTAACTAATACTGCGCCAACAACTGATCCATTACGCTCTGATGTTTGTATCGCAATTAATCCCTGCCCTCCCCGCTTATGACAGGTAAATTCAGCCAACTTGGTGCGTTTACCATAGCCATTCTCAGTAATATTGAGAACCGTGCCTTCAGTTGCAATAATCAAGGAAATTATTTTC
>CAIVQX010000075.1 GCA_903908165.1 uncultured Methylococcaceae bacterium
ACACCAGAGGATAGGGGCGTGGGTACCTATTAATTACCTAATGTAAAACTCACCTGCCTGCCCTATCATTTGTGTGATGCTATGAATCATAAAGTTCCATCACCTATTAATAATATTTCAAGTAACAAAAAGGATGTAAAAATGACACCAGGCCCCACCCTAATTTACAGTTGTTCTTCGTGCGAAAAGAATATTGCCTATCGTACAATCGATTCAGGAAATACCATCGGCGCCCGATTCTGGACGGATGGCAAAAGAGATGCACCGATGCTTCCCGAAGAGCCTTGGTTAATCAAATGTCCACATTGCGACGCTCTTATCTGGATCGATAACCTAAAGCAAGTTGGAGAAATAGGCTGCTTATGGAATTCAGAAGGTAGTGATGTTGAAACATTTACAAATGTCTATTTTGCAGTCTTTCCATCACTTAATGACTACCGGTATTTCAATATAGCTAATATAGGAAACCCGCAGAAGGAACGTTATGTGCGACTCCAAACCTGGTGGGCATTTAATGATTGTCGCCGTAAATCAGAAGAGCTTCCTTTCAGCTCCATGGATTTCGAGAATCTGCGTGCTTTTATTACTTTGCTTGACGAAAATGATGACACTGATCGCATCATGAAAGCCGAAGCTTATCGCGAGCTTGGAGAATTCGAAAATGCCGAAAAATTACTTGCTATGCCGTTTGGAGATGAGTTGAAAGACGCCGCAGGGTTCATACGAAACCTCAATAAACAGCGCATTACAAGCGTCACAGAGATGATATTTGAATAATTAAGCCTGCGATAACAAACATAGATCCATATATATTTCTGTCACATAAAAGGCATTATTAGTTAAAGAATTCATTACCAGATTAAAAGTAAAAAAACACAACCACAACGTGCACTTTAACTTTACAGCCCGCGTATATTGATTTTAAAGGGCTGATTACTAGTTTTAACAAACCGTCAAAACACGCACTGTAATTTTTCCTAGCATAGTCATTTTATCGGAAACGTTATGGAAAAATTATTAGTTCATAGTGGGTTATTACTGCTCTGCTTCTCTCTTTTTGGGTGTTCAGTTTATAAAGCTGCTTCTCAACCAGGCCCTGCCGATTTAACCGGTATTGGTGTTGGTACTCCCAGACAAATCATTATTTCCAGACTCGGTGCTCCTAAAATGATTGATACGGATGCTAAGGGTCAAAAACAGGATATCTTCGAATTTTCATCCGGAATGCATCAGGCTTCTAAAGTGAGAGTAGTCCTGTATCTTGCCGCCGATGTTTTTACCCTAGCCTTAGCTGAGCTTCTTTTATGGCCTCTTGAAATGACTATGTTGGAAAGTGCGACCTGTACTGGTATTGCCACTTACGACATAAATTTAAAAATTCAAAGTTGGTCCGTCACCGATAAAAAAGACACTGCTCAAAACTGTTAAAAATAATAACTCCCCTAGTTTGTTTAACCACTCTAATTTTTGAGGATAAATTTATGAAACTGAATCTCTTGATTATCGCTGTTGCCGCTCTATTAATGATTGGCTGTACTGGCACAGAAATAAAAATTAGACCTGAAAATGCGTTAATTGCACAAAATGTTATGGGGCCATACACAACTATTGGCGTAAAAGATGTTTCTTCAGGTACTTCACTTCCTCAGGCTGGTAATATGACGGAGGCATTCAGTAATGAATTACGAAAATCCGGTATTACCAAGGAAGTTTATTATCCTCTTAGACCTGATGATAAAGCCGATGTTGTTTTAGAATCACAATTTAATGTGACACTTGACCCTCATAGCGGCTCTCAATTCGCAAAATCATTTTTTACTGGATTTACTTTCTTTATTCTTGAGCCTCTCTTTTGGTATGACTTTGATTATACCTTCTCGGGTACCGTTGATGTCGTCAAAAATGGTAAGGTCATTAGACAGTTAAGTGCAGTCACTGATGCAACATTGAGCTTCAAATTATTATCATCTGGAACAGTTCCAAGCTTGGAAAGCGAGACATTGGCTAAAGCTAAAAAATCATTATTCCAACAGTTAATTTCTGATATCGGAAAGTAACACTGACTACATATACATAACTCCATCTCGTTTAAGTGGTGGAGTTATATCACCTAAGCTGTCAATTTTAACTAAATCGAGTTACCTTAAAGGCACTTAAGCTCCACAAAACTTGTTAGATTTTCCGTGCTTGTTTTTGCCCAAGTGTTGCTTCAGAAGCAACAGCTTTACCATCGTCGCTATAGCGAATAATTTTTGTTTCCCCTGCCATCAGCAGTTTTGCAAAATCTGCCCGGTCATGGGTGACATATTGCCCTTTTCCGACTTGTTGATAGACAGTCGATTTATCTACGTACAAAATTATACCGGTATGTTCTTTTGCTTTATCTGCCCTGTTAGCCGTATAAATATTGTAAATTCCAGGTTTAACTCCCCTAGCCTTCTCGACCTTACTATTTTTCCACTGACCTTGGTCTTCTTGCTGCATTGTGCACTGGCCGTTCATGACAAGTAAACGTTGCTTCATCCTTAACCCTCTTCAATTGCAGTTAGTTGAACGTCTTGTAATGCTACTTCAGATTCGACACCATCCACTTCATATTTTAACCACGCATAGCCTTGAACTTTTGGTTTTCGATCAAGTAATAATCGGGCCGCTTTTTTGTTATGCATTACAAGTAATACGGCTTTTTTAAGCTTTCCTATTTCAGGTTGATGACGAGTATTTTTAACAGCGCTAATTGCAGTTAAGTTTAAATCTCCCTCAGTATCAAGCGTATTAACAGCAGGATCCATATAATCTGTATATTTGGCCTTATGATCCTGCTCGTTTCTCTCACTCGGATATACATCAATATCGCCACCCAGCATATCGGAAGCCAAATCATTTTCTTCCTGTTTTTGAGCCAGATAAATACGTAAATACTTCATGGAGCCACGCGTAAACTCTTGACTTTCATCACTGACCCAAGTATCTACTTCCTCCGGATGAACTTGATGTAACTGCACTAATTCATAAATGATAGTGACATCAGTCAATCGGTTATGACGAAATGCGTTAGCGATTGAATTAGGTAACTTTAAGAGCGAAGAGTATTGCGTCACATAGCCGGGAGTCTTACCAATACACTCGGCGATTTCCTTTTTTTTCATACCTCTTTTGATAAACTCACCAATTGCAGTGGCAATTTCTAAGGGTGTATTTCCTTCACGCAGCAAATTTTCAGTCAGTTGATCTGTTCGGGTGTAATCATTGTCTACATGAGCCGGAATAGTCGCTTTACCGGCAATTTTTGAAGCTCTAAAGCGGCGCGCGCCATGATTGATAATAAATCGACCCAGATGTTCAGGGTGATCGTGCACAGAAATTGGCGTTTTCACACCGCGTCTAGCAATTGATTTTGCCAACTCGTTTAACTTCTCTTCTGAGAATCCGGGATTATCTTCTCTCCTGGGTTGACCAGGGTCTTCATCAATTAAATGTAGAGCCAAATCAAGTAATGCTTTGTTGTGTGTGACCATTTCTCAGTTAGTAGAGTAGATTGAGAACATAAATTGGTAAAAAATTATCAGCCGGATTAGCTGGAGATTTTACGTTCATGTCGGATTGTTGTATTAATTTGATCGTTGTCATTTGAGACTTCGCTGGGCTTCTTTTTCCTATTATTAGACTATAAAAGCTAAATACTCAGGAAGAACGGCACCCACCTTAATCTGCTTAGCAGTGACATTGTCTGATTGGGGTTTTCCATCTACTACGATGCCTTCAACAATCTCCAATGCATTCACCCCCATTGTTAATGAGCTGGTTGCTTGAAGGAATTGCGCGCTCGTCAATCGTTTCATTAACTATTCCGTGAAGCCGGCAAGGTACCCTTGCTCTATTGGTAGCATCTGAAGAATCAAGGGTGGGCCTTTACTAATTGCTTTAGCTAAGCATTATACTCAGTTAACTTACATAGCCGCTAAATCTTTTTAAAATGCCTTAGGTCTATACAAATAAACAAAGCAAGATAACAACAGATACGACAAACCGTGCATGAATGCCTGAAGAGTAGCATGCATTCCTGGCGTATTTGCATAATAAAGCGCTCTGACACACTGAAAGACAACATCCATTGCCACTATCCAGTTAAGTAAAGGCCAAAACACCGCTAATAACAACCACACTAAACCCAACATCCATAGCATAAGCTTTTTCAACCTGCCAATCGAATGTGTTTTTATAGGGTCTTTTTGGTTATTTCGCTTCTGAGTTGCTTGTGGAAATAAATAGAGTTTTGCCGTATTCATTTGTTAACTCCTATAGGTAAGATGATTACCCGTTACTATGCATTAAAATTGTAAAAAATAGCCTTTGTGATTAAAGAAAGATTAGAAAAGATTAAAGAAAGATTAGCTGATTTTTTCTAAAACCTGAAGGCCAGAGCAATTAAGGCCTACAAAGCATCCTAACGATTATTTTTGTGCCTCGTATCCCGTTAAAGCTGTGTCTCGTATCCCGTCATTTTTGTGCCTCGTATCCCGTGAATGTTGTGCTTCGTATCCCGTGAGGTGTGCTTCGTATCCCGTGTTTTTGTGTTTCGTATCCCGTACTTTTGTGCCTCGTATCCCGTGAAAATTTCTGCTGTGACTCTTCTTATTGGTTATATAAATAGCGCTGTTGTGATGCCGTGGGTGGTTTATTGATAATGACATTATCATCCTCAAAGTCATAAGCCATAATAAATTGGATTTTTTTAAGTTCATTTAATGCGACAATCAAATTTCTTTTAAAAAATCGAACTTCCTTATTACAACTACCACTAAATAAACGAATGGTTTCAATTTTGATCGGATAAGGTTTTGCGTGCGTGGCTAAATAGCCATGTAACCATAATGCTAAGGGCTTGCCTCTTAATAACTGACGATCTTGCCAATCGATAGCCGTCCAACCTCCTTCATAGAAAGTCAGTATCTTAGGGTTTAGGATAACCACATAGCGACCGCTATCATCATCTCGCATAAACTCGAGTAAGCTTCCACCATAGGTTTTCCTTTCGTTTTGGTTGGTCAACTCAACGCCACAACTCATGAGACGAGCAAAAGCATTTTTTAACCACTCATGCTCACTTTTTCCGGTTTTTCGACCTAACGCTTTTAGAAAACTATACACAGAAAATTCACAACGTGTACCTAAAGGATGATGCCTTGCTAAATGGAGCGCTTGCTCCCAAACATCAAGATCGGATTGATCTAACTGAATCCCTGTAAAACGTATTTGCAAACCTTTCTGACAAGCTAATAGTTCACGTTGAAAAACCGCTCTTTTTTTACCTTGCACGGCTGCAAATAGAGCGCTACGCAATACCGGGTTAGGTATTCCTCTAGCGGATTCTGGCCACATGGGGAGTTGATACACTTTACTGTCTTTTAACGGGCTCAGTCTTTGCTGACTTAATTGCGCTAACCGTTGTTGAAAGCTGGTATCACTGAGGTTCATAACAATACTCTACGGTAATCATCAGTTGACACCATGGCAAACAATCCATTATTAATTCCACTTGGAAGTAACAGTCATTGCCCAGACCCCATAGTTTGTAAGAAATAAATAGTCTTAAGATAGTATGAAGGTGATAAATCTATCCTATAAATATCATTATAATGAGTATTTTAATAAATACCAGCAACGAATGATAACTTTATACAATTGCTTGAACTTGCTCAAAAATCCATTCTACAAAAGGAGCCTAAAACCCTTTATACTTATCAACAAGATCAACAGCGAACGCAATGAAATTCTCATCAGGCCAAGTAAAACATTTTTAAAAACGATATAAAAATTTAGCCGCTTAATTTCTCTGACTCTAAAAATACATGTATAACCACATTTTTTTTACCAACATCCTTCGGCTACTCGATGAGAAAGACATCACCAAAGAAGAACTATCAAAAATGTCTGGTGTATCTCTCGGCTTTATCTGTGATTTGACTAACGGAAAAAGTAATCCGTCTTTGCGCATTATGGAACAAATAGCTGATGCGCTGGAGACTTCATTACCCGCCCTTCTAGAAGAAACCGATTTAGACAGACAATCCTTAGAGCTCTTAACGGGTGGTAAAATCAGAGGAGTTGCAGAAGGTTTTGAACGTGTCTCTTTAGTACTTCCGACTCATCAAGCATTTATCGCTAAACAATGGTCAAAAGTAGCCGCAGAGCAATTAAAACCTGAAAAAGTAGCGCATAAAGATAAATCCACATAACGGACTTAGGTAAGAATCTCACCCTTAAGCGAAATATAACTCACCCTATCTGCCAAAGGACTTCTGAAAGTAAACTATTTTTTTAAACTACACTCTCCTTTCTTAGCATCTAAAAACAGCACAGTGATACGCCACATTTTTAGTTTTTTTCTACTAAGCTTATAGATAATTCTATTTCAAGCTATCTATTTACTCCCTACAAAAACATAGCAATTGTTTCCTAAGCCTGATTAT